>NZ_JAKUMF010000049.1:0-480 GCF_029991385.1 Cobetia sp. BMC6 | reverse complement strand
GGTTAACAGCCGATTGCTCTACCGACTGAGCTACCGAGGAACGTTGAAGACTTCGCGCCTTCAAAACTGGATACGCATGGTGGGCAAAGGATTATGGAGTGGATAAGTCCTCGACCGATTAGTATTCGTCAGCTCCACGCGTTGCCGCGCTTCCACACCGAACCTATCAACCTCATCGTCTTTGAGGGGTCTTACCAGCTTGACGCTGTGGGAAGTCTCATCTTGGAGGGGGCTTCACGCTTAGATGCTTTCAGCGCTTATCCCGTCCGCACATAGCTACCCAGCTGTGCTCCTGGCGGAACAACTGGTGCACCAGCGGTGCGTCCATCCCGGTCCTCTCGTACTAAGGACAGCTCTCCTCAAACTTCCTGCGCCCGCGACAGATAGGGACCGAACTGTCTCACGACGTTCTGAACCCAGCTCGCGTACCGCTTTAATGGGCGAACAGCCCAACCCTTGGGACCTACTTCAGCCCCAGGA
>NZ_JAKUMF010000048.1:0-480 GCF_029991385.1 Cobetia sp. BMC6 | reverse complement strand
CTCATGCAACGGCTCTGTCCGTGTCGAGCTGAGCGGCCACCGCACCACCAGCGACAGCGGCGCATTGTTGCTGCGCGAAGCCCTCGACAGCAGTGGCGTGATCGAGGCGCTCGAAGATAACCTGGTCGATCCACGCCATCCGCTGCGTATTCGCCACTCGCTGGCCAGCCAGATACGCACCTTGGTGCTGCAGCGGGCGATGGGGTGGATCGATCTCAGCGATACCGACACGCTGCGCCGTGATCCGCTCTGGCAGCTGGCCTGCAGTGATGCGCGCGGCATGACGCCACTGGTCCAGGATAGGCCGTCCCAAGCCACGCTGTCGCGGCTGCTGACCTGCCTTGGACACAACGACAACATCGATGCCGTGCATGAAGGTCTGCTGCGGCTGGTGGCCTGGCGCCTGACCTCGCTGAAGAACGGCGAGCGTCCCAAGCAGCTGACGCTAGACATCGACGGCCTGCCGATTGAGGTCCATGG
>NZ_JAKUMF010000047.1:0-482 GCF_029991385.1 Cobetia sp. BMC6 | reverse complement strand
AGTCTGGGTGGCGACATAGCCCGTGAATTTGCCGGAGCCCGTCAGGTCTGCCGTCTTGGGTTCGGCGCGATGTTCCTCGATGGCGAAATACCCCCCAGGCTTCAGCGCGGTGAAAACGTCCTTCATCGCCTTGTCGTTGAAGCCGAGGTGAATCCAGTTGTGGATCTCACGCGCGGAGATGACGACGTCGACAGAGTTGGGTGGGGCAAGCGGCCCTGAAATGGCACCGAAGGCCGCATAACGGATCTGGCCATAGGTGGCGATATCGGCGTGCTTGGCCTCGAAACGCTGGCGATCGATCTTGAGCCCGCCCGGCAGTTTGGGATCGTCCACGTCCGCCACGCCGGCGATGTAGGTTCCGCCGGTCCTGGCGAGATAGGGGGCCAGTATCTCGGTCCAGTAGCCACCTTCAGGCTGGAGGTCGACCACGGTCAGCCCAGGCTTGATTCCCCAGAATTGAAGCGTCTCGTATGGGTGACGAT
>NZ_JAKUMF010000046.1:0-482 GCF_029991385.1 Cobetia sp. BMC6 | reverse complement strand
AAGACAGCCAACAGCCCGAGAAAAGCCATTTCGTACAATTGGGTCGGATGTCTGGGCACACCGTCGCCGAAGTCCACGCCGGTGATCCAGCCGGTCGGCGTACCGTGGGTGTGATCGTCCAGGCCCGTCAAAAAGCAGCCGATCCGGCCGATCGCCATGCCGGTGATGAGGGGAAACACCATGTCGTCTCCGGTGGATTGGCGCAGACCGATCCAATTTTTTGTCAACTCCACGCCAATCAAACCGCCCAACAGGCCCCCCACAATCGTCTTACCTCCCATGACGTACGCCCATTCGTTCCAATGGGTCAGCGTCCTCGCCGGGTCTTCCAGCAAAAACAGCAGTTTGGAACCGATAGCCGCTCCCAGCGTAGCCCCGACCAGCACCCAAAACGCCTGGTTGACGGGAATCCGCCCTTTGCGCCGGGTCAGCAGATAGAGCCGAAAGCCGATGAAATACGCCAGCGCCTCAAAGACAAAGTG
>NZ_JAKUMF010000045.1:0-488 GCF_029991385.1 Cobetia sp. BMC6 | reverse complement strand
GCCATGCCCGCGCCGGTGCCGCCCAAAGAAAAGCGTTCGGTCGAGGGCAGCTGGTCGCGGGAATATTGCGCCCTCGCGTTGAGTTTGACGGCAACGCGCTTGGACAGACTGCGCACGGCGACGGCCTGCACATTGACCTTGGTGAAGATTTTTTCCGAAAAGCCAGTGAAGGCGCGTGCGCCCAACAGGCCGATGCCACGGCTGGCGACGGCGGACAGCGCCTGCCCCTGCGTCTGATCGGAATGCGACCAGGATGCGCCGAGCCGCACCGAGCGGGAACGGTAATCGCCAAAGCGGACGTCGAGGAAATAATTGCTGCTGTCGATCCCGTCGATCGAGGCATTGATGGTGAGATTCGTCTTGTTGGAGCGGACCAGCGCATGGCTGATCGTGACGCCTGCCAGCGTCGCTTCGCCTTCGATCGGCCGGTCGCGGACGCGGCTTTTCATATGGGCGATATTGGCCGACAGGGTGGTGCCGTTGCTGCC
>NZ_JAKUMF010000044.1:0-495 GCF_029991385.1 Cobetia sp. BMC6 | reverse complement strand
CTCGTTGGGATGATGGGAAAATTTTCGAAAGTCGCCCAAGGCGTTATGATGGTTCATTCCAAAAGTGCACCTGTTGATTTTCAATTTTTAGCAGACGTTGCGAAACAATCAGGTGCTCCGATGCACGTTGTTGAAGCAATTAAACAGGCAAATACCGCATCGCAAGTTGGCGATATGATGTATGAAGCTGGACATTTGTCATTCTTTCATTTGTTATGTGACTATTGTTGCCAACATGCGTTGCGGGAAGTGAATGGCGGACTGACTGTCGAGACGACGTTATATACGCTGAAAGGGCAATGTTTAGGAAAGGCGGTGCGAAGCGATGGAGCGAATGAAGTTAATCGGGATTGGTGCTGACGGAGCGGCATCCCTCCCTACGCTATATAAACAATGGATTGATGAAAGTGAACGGCTTGTTGGTGGGGAACGGCAACTATCTTTTTTTCCTCATTACAAAGGAGAAAAAATCGTTATTCGGAACAATTTATCATC
>NZ_JAKUMF010000043.1:0-497 GCF_029991385.1 Cobetia sp. BMC6 | reverse complement strand
GCACTCCTAATTTCTCACGCCAAATAGATAAAATGGCTTGTTCTCTATCGTTTTTCGGGGCGACGTAAGCGCCGGCGGAAGCCAGATCGCGTTCGGTTGGCTTGGGCAGCTGCTGCCGGTCGATTTTCCCGTTGGCATTTAGCGGGAATGCCTGTACTTGTACGTAATAGCTCGGTACCATGTACTCCGGCAGCACCTTTTTCAGCTCATGCTTCAATGCGCCGGGCGGAATATTGCCTTTTGCGGACGTGTAGTAAGCAGCCAAATATTGGACGTCGCTCTCGGTTTTATGCACGATGACCACAGCCCCGGAAACCCCGTCGATGGACCTGAGCGTGGTTTCGATCTCTCCAAGCTCGACCCGCATTCCTCTCAGCTTGATTTGATTGTCCTGACGGCCGAGGAACATAATGTTTCCATCCGGCTTGAAGTACCCTCTGTCGCCTGTCCGGTACATGCACTCTCCCGGATAAAACGGATCGGGGATAAAGGACTGA
>NZ_JAKUMF010000042.1:0-498 GCF_029991385.1 Cobetia sp. BMC6 | reverse complement strand
AACGCCTGCTTGGCCAACTCCCTGCATTTCGGAATGTCTGAGCGGGAGCGGATTCCGGCCCGGCAAATGATCGTTCCTTGTTCAAGCCGCCCCACTTCTTCCTCCTTAACGAGCAGAAATTTCCCTTGAGTGGCGGCGTGCATCACATCGCGGTATATTTCCCACTTTTTCTCATCAATATCACGAACATTGCATTTTGGCTGACAAGAACAGGAATGCGCAGGGCGGCCAAACAGCTCATCCTTGTATATGTCATACGCTTTTAACATGGCATTAGTGAAAATGGCTGTTTCGTTTAACTCCTTTATTTCTTGTTGAATATCCTGTCCATTCTCGCCCCACTCGAGCATCAATTCACTTAAATAAAGGACATAACTTTCCAAGTCTTTCTTGTTATTTTTAAATGTTTTCGTGGCTAGCGATTCATAAAAGAAACGATCCACACCCCGTGCCCTAATCCCAATATATTGGCCTAGTTTTCTAGCAAGAAACGCTCGT
>NZ_JAKUMF010000041.1:0-498 GCF_029991385.1 Cobetia sp. BMC6 | reverse complement strand
ATGAGTTGTAAGTCAGCAATTAATCGTTTCGACTGTTCGTACAATTTTGCATTTTCTAAGGCGCTACCAGCTGTATTTGCCAGCAAGGAAATAAAACGCATCTCTCGCTCTGGAAGTTCCATAACTGTCGGAGCAATCATTTCGATGACGCCATAAATCCCTTGCGCCCCTTTAATCGGAGCATAAATGACAGACTTTTTATGGACAAGCGAATCGTGGAGCTGAATTTGCCCCGTCACGTACGCCTGCATTGCTCCCATATGCTCATCTTCATTTTCAAATGTGAGCAATTTAATCGGCAAATCACGATCTGTCGTGCTGTCATACGACAAAAACAAGTGGCAAGTAAACGCCGGATACACTTCCTTTAACGTTTTCACAATTTCTTCAAGCACATCTCCGATATTCATTGACGCATGAATTTTTGTTGCTGCTCGATGCAACTGTTCATATCTTTTTTCCTCGCTTAACACCTCGGACACTTTACGAATGCGAGCA
>NZ_JAKUMF010000040.1:0-499 GCF_029991385.1 Cobetia sp. BMC6 | reverse complement strand
GGTGCTCATGGTTGTACCACTCGGTAAATTGCTGAACCCAGTCCTGAGCCTCGGCCAGGGTGGCGAACCCGTCGACGGGGAAGCCCGGCCGGTACTTCAGCGTCTTGAAGGCCGACTCGGCGAAGGCATTGTCGTTGCTGACTCGCGGTCGGCTGTACGAGGGAGTGATGCCCAGGTCATAGAGCTTTTCCAGGAAGGTCGCTGCCTTCATCGGGCTGCCGTTATCTGAATGCAGAATCAAGGGTTTATGACGATCTGTCAGGCGCTCTCGCCAGCAGGTTTTCTGAATCAACTCAGCGGCCAGCTCGCCAGTCTCTGTTTCATAGATCTCGTGCCCGACGATCTTGCGGCTGAAGACGTCCATTATCAGGTACAGATACCACCAAGTGCCGCGCGCGGGACCGGGCAGCCACGAAATGTCCCAGCACCAAAGCTGGTTCGGCGCCGTCGCCTGGTGAGTGGTCGGTGGGCGCTTACGCTGAGGGGCCTGCTGTCGGCC
>NZ_JAKUMF010000003.1:0-493696 GCF_029991385.1 Cobetia sp. BMC6 | reverse complement strand
TCCGGCCTTCCTCAATGGCACTGCTGAACATCTTCCTGATGCTCGAGTGACGGTTGACTGGTTCCATATCGTGCAGACGTTCACCAAGGCGTTGGATGAAGTGCGTAAGCGGGAACGTCGAGAAAAAGCCCATCCCAAGGCCCTGCGCTGGGCAGTGCTGAAAAGCATGGATAACCACAACCTGACGGAAAAGCAGCTGATCGCTCTCCGCGAGCTGGTTGCTGACCAAGGGGCTACCGCGAATGCATGGATCATCAAGGAAAAGCTGAGATGGATTCGTCGCGCACCGACAGCGCGTGGGGCTCGTTGGCGCATCACGAATTACCTCAATGTGATGCGTGAGGCAGTCGCCGGCCACACGCTTCTCAAGCCAATGGCAAAAGCACTCAATACGTTGGAGCGACATGCCGACCAGGTTGTAAGGCGCTGGTATTCAGGCCTGACGAACGCACGTCTGGAAGGCATGAATGGCCTCTTTCAGGCTGCCAGATCTCGTGCTCGCGGCTACCGAAACGAAAGCAATTTCATTGCGATGATCTACCTGATCGGCAGCCCCGTGGGGCGCATGCTGGATGAAGCCAAATCCACATGAAACGTCGAAGAGCCAATAAAAGAGATTGCCGTCGCTGGTAAAGAGAAGAGGCTTGGAAGGCCATTCCGTGGCCTGCCCGATCTTGTTGGAGTCGGCGAGTGATACAGATGTCTAGCGGGTCACGATCAGCGTGACTCAGCGACATTCCCCTCAGGGGCGTCAGTCACCGGCTGGCGCCCTTTTTCAGTTATAGAGGTCCTGCAGGGCACGAATGACACCTGTGGCGTTGGGGCCTTGCAGCGAATAGTAGATAGTCTGCGAAGCGCGGCGTGTGCGGACCATGCCTTCACGACGCAGAATGGCCAGATGCTGTGACAACGCGGATTGCGACAGCTCCAGGCGCGAGTTGAGCTCGCTCACCGACATTTCGCTGTCGCTGAGCAGGCACAGGATGCGCAGGCGGTTCTCGTTGCCCATCGCCTTGAGCAGGGCAGTGGCTTCTTCGATGACGCGGTCACCGGCCTGGTGCAGGGTGATGGCATCGCTGGACACTGGCATGGGGTTATTCCTTGCAGCTGTAGAAAGTGTTGCGTTCATGCGGTCTCTCCCGGTCGGTCTATCTTGATGCATCCCGAGGGACGCAATGGGCCATTGGCATGTTGTTATGACCTAACCTTGTTTTAGTGAATGATCAATAACTCCGCGTGCTACGTCCAAGACAATCTTAAACGGTAAATCATCGACATGGTCGTTCTCAGGCTTTGACTTTTGGTCGCATCTGCTGTGAGACCGTGTTCAAGCGTATGTTTCATTGCGCGAATGACGCCTTTCACGCTGTCAGGCCGTCTGCGACCAAGGACTGAGTATAAGACCATCAGACGCTGAAAACGGTGAGGCGAGTGAGTTTGAAGGGCGATTTTTGGCCTAAGGTTTCAACGTAACTATCGAGTCAGGTGTCTCTGTACTGCCTGCCCCTCTCTCCATCGTCGTCTGTCGCATCGCCTTTGGCGAGCGACATCAATGACGACATCAAAAGAGGTCCGGCCAACGGGCCCCGGGGAAAGGTCTTGCGTCAGGGCAGGCAAGAGATGCCCACAAAGCCATTCGTGGATCACGAGGTACGCCATGCCCGACGCCAATCACTCCTGTGCACGCGAGCGTTATCTAGCTCTGACGGCGAAAGCCAACGAGACACCAGAAGACTTCTGGGCTGAGCAGGCGCAACGCATCGCCTGGTTTCGCCCGCCGCAGACCATTCTGGCCTGGGATGAGCAACAGCATGCGCGCTGGTTCATCGATGGCGAGATGAACATCTGCCATGCCGCGCTCGACCACCACGTCGCCAATGGGCGAGCGGATCAAGTCGCGCTGTACTGGGACTCGCCGGTCACCCAGAGCAAGCGGCAGTACACGTTTCGTGAGCTGCGTGATGAGGTGGCTCTGCTGGCGGGGGGGCTGCGCAATCTCGGGGTGGAGAAGGGCGACCGTGTCGTGATCTACATGCCGATGGTCGCCGAGGCCATGATGGCGATGCTGGCCTGTGCCCGCCTAGGGGCGGTGCATTCGGTGGTCTTCGGCGGCTTTTCCCCCAAGGAGCTGGCGGTACGCATCGATGATGCCGCGCCCAAGGTGATCATGGCAGCGTCCTGCGGGGTGGAAGTCGATCGCATCATTCCCTACAAGCCCTGGCTGGATGAGGCCATCGAGCTTGCCGAGCATACCCCGCAAGCCTGTCTGATCCTGCAGCGTGAACAGCAGCGGGCGACACTCGGGCCGCGTGATCATGACTGGCATGAGTGTCTGGCCAGCGCCCAGGCCACTGAAGCGGTCAGCATGATGGGTAGTGAACCTCTCTATGTCCTCTATACCTCCGGCACGACTGGCAAGCCCAAGGGAGTGGTGCGTGATCACGCCGGCTACGCCGTGGCGCTGCATTATTCAATGGAGCTTCTCTATGCGACCCGCCCCGGCGATACCTTCATGGCGGCCTCGGACATTGGCTGGGTCGTCGGTCACTCCTATATCGTTTATGGCCCGCTGCTGATGGGGGCCAGTACCGTCATGTATGAAGGCAAGCCGGTCAAGACACCGGATGCCGGAGCCTTCTGGCGCTTGATCGAGGAATACCACATCAACTGCTTCTTCACCGCGCCCACGGCGTTCCGCGCCATGAAGAAGGAAGACCCGGAAGCCAGTCATATGGCCAACTACGATCTTTCCAGCCTGCGCAGTCTGTTTCTGGCCGGAGAGCGACTGGACCCGCCGACCTATCACTGGCTCGCCGACCTCTTGCCAGTGCCGGTCGTCGATCATTGGTGGCAGACCGAAACCGGCTGGCCCATCGCCGGCAACCTTTTGGGGCTGGACATGCTCACCGAAGGCAGTCGCGAGGTGACGGCGCCGGTCGAGGCACGTGCCGGTAGTGCCACCTGGCCGTTGCCGGGCTTCAATGTACAGATTCTCGATGGCATGGGGGATGAGGTTCCCACGGGAGAGCAGGGCAATGTCGTGTTGCGTCAGCCGTTGCCGCCGGGCTGCCTGACCGGACTCTATCAGGACCCCGGGCGTTTCCATGTAGCCTATCTGGCCGCCTACCCCGGCTACTACCTGTCCGGGGATGGCGGCTACTTCGATGAGCAGGGCTATCTGTTCGTGATGGGACGCATTGATGATGTCATCAATGTGGCGGGGCACCGCCTGTCGACGGGCGAGATGGAGCAGGTGCTCGGTGCACACGCCGCGATCGCGGAATGCGCTGTGATCGGCATCGAGGACTCGCTCAAGGGCGAGATGCCGTTGGGACTGGTGATTCTCAAGGATGGCTGGCAAGGGGATGAAGCCAGCCTGTGCGCCGAGCTTGCCCAGCGGATACGCGAGGAAATCGGGGCCTTTGCCTCGCTCAAGGAGGTGCTGGTCGTCGAGCGCCTGCCCAAGACGCGCTCAGGCAAGATACTGCGCAAGATGATCCGTCAGATCGCCGCGGGCGAGCAATACCAGGTGCCCTCGACGATAGATGATCCCTCAAGCCTGGAGGATGTGCGTGAAGCCCTGAGCGATGCTGGCGTCGGTCAGGCGAGGGAGGCACGTAGCGCATGAATCGAGGCGCATGAGCCGATGCAGTGATATCGCGGACGCATGACGCGGTCCGTGCTGCTCCAACAAGGCAAAAGCCCCCGCCATGAGACATGGCGGGGGCTTTTTTCAGCAAGGCAGCATTTATTGCATCACGTGCGTGCCACGACCGGATCGGCCATCTCGCGGCGTGCAAGCCATGCAATGCTGATGACCAGCAGACCCGCCAGGCTCAACCAGCCGAACAGGGTGCTGTCGGTCACACCCATCACCAGGTAGGCGATCAGCGAGATCGCGGCACCCAGCAGGGCGTAGGGCAACTGGGTGATCACGTGATCGATATGGTGGCAGCTGGCACCCGTCGAGGACAGGATGGTGGTGTCGGAAATCGGCGAGCAGTGATCCCCGAACACGGAGCCGGCCAGCACCGCCCCCATCATCGGCAGCATCATGGCGAGCTCGGTGGCGGCCGCCATGTCACCGGCAATGGGCAGCATGATGCCGAAGGTGCCCCAGCTGGTGCCGGTGGCAAAGGCCATCAGGCCGGAGAGCACGAACAGCAGCATCGGCAGCCAAGTCGGAGACACGACGCCCTCGACCAGTGTGGCGAGGTACTGACCGGTCCCCAGAGAGCCGATGATGCCGGTCAGCAGCCAGGCGAAGACGAGGATATAGACGGCAGGCAGCATGGAACTGGCGCCCTGGGCGATGGCGCTGAGACTGCGACCAGCGCCCATGCGATGCCGAAGCAGCATCGCTACCGCAGCCAGCAGACCGATGGCGCCGCCGATGATCAGCGATTTGGCGACATCCGTCAGTTCAAAGGCGCGAATCAGGCCGAAGGCCTCACCCTCGGCGGCCAGTGCGCTGGCGCCGGTCTGCACGATCATGAAGAAGGTTGCGATGACCAGCACGATGATCGGGATCAGCAGGTCCATCGGGCGGCCACGCTCGGACTCTTCCACGTGGGTGTTGCCTGGCGGATTGCCGCGCTTGGCATCGAAAAGCTCACCGTCGCGCGCCGCGATGGCATGACGGCGCATGGCACCGAAGTTGATGTCGAACCAGGCGGAGGCGATCACCAGCACCAGCGCCGCAATCGCGTAGTAGTTGAAGGCGGATAGCTCGAGGAAGGCACCGAACGGGCTGACATTCGTGATGTGGTGGGTCGCCAGAATACCGGCGATCAGGCTGATGATGTAGGCACCCCAGCTGGAGATCGGCGTCAGCACGCAGACGGGAGCGGCGGTGGAGTCGATAAGATAGGCCAGGCGCGCGCGCGACAGCCCCTGACGATCGGTCAGTGGACGACAGATGTTGCCCACGGCCAGGCTATTGAAATAATCATCGATGAAGATGAATACCCCCAGCAGCACGGTCATCAGCTGCGAGCCACGGCGGGTAGTGACTCGCGCCCGCGCCCAGTTGCCGAAGGCTCGGGTGCCGCCTGCCAGTGTGATCACGCCGACCATGGCACCCAAGGCCAGCAGGAACAGCAGAATATAGACATTCCAGCTGTTGAGGCTGGCATCGGCAAGCTGACCGCTGTCCGGCATTTCGATGAAGACGGCAACCAGTTGCTGCCAGAGATAGTGCAGCGTGACGAGCGGCGAGAAATCATTCAGCAGCAGGGCGCCTGACACGATACCCAGCCCGAGGGAGAGCATGACACGACGTGTCAGTATTGCGAGACCGATGGCTATGATCGGGGCGAGCAGCGAAAGCGGGGACGCCGCGTAGCTGGTCAGTTCCATGTATCACCTGTAATCAAAGGCAGGCGCCGGGACAATGCGCACTGCCGGGTGCCGTGATGGCGGTTATGGTGCGTGGGTGTCAGGGAGTTGCACCGCCTGATCGCAGCGCACACTCACGGGATCGCCGTTGCGCAACGGCAATCGATGAGTCGCGAGCATGCGCCCGACAAGTCCTGGGCCGCCACTGGCAGGCGGCGACTTCCGGAAGGGGGCGCATTATGCCCGAGCCAAACAAGACGTGAAACATTCCCGTGTTCATCTAAAGTCTAGATCGCAGTGAAAAACACCGCCATTGCGCTATTTTTCCCCTAGAATTCGGGCGTAGAAGACCGCTTTACAGTGGGCTCTTCTTGCTTATCCCCGTGGGATATGAAGAATGGCGCTCACCAAAGCATGTCGAGCAACCTGATCGTAGTGGTTGCTCGCTGTCAGTCGCAGGAAAGTCATGGGCTTTCCGTTGCTCTGTCAGCGTCGACAAGACCAAAAACCCGCCAAAGCGAGACCGACATGTCGGAAACAACGTCCATCATTCCAGCGCCGATCCTGGCGTTGATCGATGCAGGCAATGGCCTGCTGTGGGGCAGTGTATTGATTTACCTGCTCATCGGAGCGGGTCTCTTCTTCACGGTCATGACCAAGGGTATCCAGTTCCGTTATTTCGGGCACATGTGGAAGCTGCTTGCCACATCTCGTCAGGGCAGTGAAGGCGGCATCTCTTCCTTCCAGGCGTTGGCCACTTCTCTGGCGGCGCGCGTCGGTACCGGTAATCTCGCCGGTGTCGCCGTGGCGATTTCACTGGGTGGCCCGGGCGCCATCTTCTGGATGTGGATGACGGCGCTGGTCGGCATGTCCACCAGCTTCATCGAGTCCACCCTGGCGCAGGCCTACAAGGTCTCGCATGAAGACAACACCTTCCGTGGTGGCCCGGCCTATTACATCGAGAAGGGCCTCGGTCAGCGCTGGATGGCCATCCTGTTCTCAGTGTGTCTGATCATCGCCTTCGGTCTGGCCTTCAACTCCGTGCAGTCCAACTCCATTGCGCTGGCCATGGAGCAGGCCTTCAGCGTGCCGCCGTGGATCATGGGCGTGGTGCTGGTCGTGGTCATGGTGCCGATCATCTTCGGTGGCATGAAGCGCATCACGCGTACCGCTGAGCTGATCGTGCCGATCATGGCACTGCTCTATCTGCTGCTGGCCATCTTCGTCGTGGCCATCAACATCACCGAGCTGCCGGCTGCGCTGGGCACCATCTTCCGCAGTGCCTTCGGTCTTGAGCAGGCCGCAGGTGGCGCGCTGGGTTACACCATCGCCCAGGCGATGATGAATGGCATCAAGCGGGGCCTGTTCTCCAACGAAGCAGGCATGGGTTCCGCCCCGAACGCCGCCGCGATGGCGACCACCAAGCACCCGGCCTCCCAGGGCTTCGTCCAGATGCTCGGCGTGTTCATCGACACCCTGGTCATCTGCACCGCGACCGCGGCCATCATCATCATGAGTGGCACCCTGGGCAACGATGGCGGCAATGACGGCATCCAGATCACTCAGGCGGCGCTGTCCTCACAGGTCGGTAGCTGGGGTGGCGGCTTCGTGGCGATCGCCATTCTGCTGTTCGCCTTCACCTCCCTGGTGGCGAACTACTCCTATGGCGAGTCCAACATCGAGTACATTTCCGGCAAGAAGAACGCCAAGGCCGTCATCATGGTCTACCGCTTCGCTGTTCTCGGCATGGTCATGCTCGGTGCTGTCGCCAGCCTGAAGAACATCTGGAACTTCGCTGATCTGTCGATGGGCGCGATGGCCTTGATCAACCTGATCGCCATCCTGCTGCTGTCGCCGCTGGCCTTCCGTATCTTCAAGGATTACGACCGTCAGCATAAGGCCGGCAAGGAGCCGACCTTTGATCCGGAGCAGTTCCCGGAGCTCAAGGGCAAGGTCGATGCCAGCATCTGGAAGAAGTGACTCTGACACTCGCTTTCATTGCATGAATTTCATTGCAACACTGTCTTTGCAGCATAAGGGCCGCCTAGGGAGACTGATGGCCTGACCATCTGGCCAGATTTTCCCCGCAGGTACCTGTCAATGGCCGCGCATCGTGATACGATGCGCGGCCATTTTGTGTTCTGGCGATGTGCAAGCCTTGCTGCGACTGTCAGTGAAGCATGCCGGTTGCGCCATGCCTGCGGCGCTCGATCGCTACGACATGGCGTCAGGCCATGGCTACTGATGTCAGCATCGACGACGCAAACCTCAACACGCTCGTGACAGGGTTCCCTCACCCCTGGACGACGGCTTTGATCAAAAAAGGACCTGCAATGCTACTCCTCTCGTCTGCCCAGACGCAGCGCGCACTCGTCGCACTGTCCCTGTTTCACATCCTCATCATCACCGCCAGCAATTACCTGGTGCAGTTGCCGATGACCCTGTTCGGCTTCCATACCACCTGGGGCGCCTTCAGTTTCCCGTTCATTTTCCTGGCAACGGATCTGACGGTGCGTCTGTTCGGCAAGTATCAGGCGCGGCGCATCATTGCGGTGGTCATGCTGCCGGCGCTGTTGGTCAGCTATATGGTGTCGGTGATGTTCCAGGCGGGCAGCTTTGCCGGGGTAGAGGCATTGGCGGACTTCAACCTGTTCGTGGCCCGTATCGCGCTGGCAAGCTTCATTGCCTACGTGATCGGTCAATTGCTCGACATTCAGGTGTTCGATCGACTGCGCCGCAATGCCCACTGGTGGATCGCACCGTTGGCGTCGACATTGTTCGGCAATCTCGCTGACACCTTTGCCTTCTTCTCGGTAGCGTTCCGCAATGGGCCTGATGCTTTCATGGCGGCTCACTGGATCGAGATCGCCTGGGTGGATTACGCGATCAAGTTGGCCATCTCGATCTTGCTGTTCCTGCCGATGTACGGATTGTTGCTCAACCGCCTCACGAACCAGTTGCTCAAGCGCGGCCTGGTCGATGAGCGAGAGCCTGTCTGACATAAAACGGTCATATCATTTTCTCCCGTTTCGCCGTGGTCAGTCAGGGACATGGCACTGGATTGTGCTAACGTTGCACAAACTGGAATGACGGGAGGGAGCCATGAAAATCGCTGCGGTGTACAGCATCAAAGGGGGCGTGGGCAAGACTGCTTCTGCCATCAATCTGGCGCACTGTGCCGCCAACAGTGGCCTGCGTGTGTTGCTGTGGGATCTTGATCCGCAGGCCG
Organism: Cobetia sp. BMC6; assembly: GCF_029991385.1. NCBI lineage: Bacteria > Pseudomonadati > Pseudomonadota > Gammaproteobacteria > Oceanospirillales > Halomonadaceae > Cobetia > Cobetia sp. BMC6. The sequence continues at coordinate 485,130 of NZ_JAKUMF010000003.1, read as the reverse complement.
CTGCGACCTTTTATGTGCGTACCAAGCCCAAGCTGAAGGGTGGGGTCGAAAAACTGATCAGCGGCAAGCAGGACATGTCCCGCGTCATTCGTTCCACGGATTATCAGAACCTGGATGTCCTGCCGGCGGAATTTTCCTACCGCAATCTCGACCACATTCTCGAGGAAGAGAAGCGAACCCGACTGCGCAAGGTCCTAAAGCCGGTTCGCGATGACTACGACCTTGTCATCCTCGATTGTCCGCCGAGCATTTCCAGTCTTTCCGAGCAGGTCTTCGCCTCTGCCGATACCCTGCTGGTGCCGCTCATTCCCACGGTCCTGTCGTTGCGTACCCTGGAGCAACTGAACGCCTATCTGGCCGAGATCGATCTCGATGTGCCTGTCTGGCCGTTCTTCACTCTGGTGGATCGCCGCAAGACATTGCACAAGGGTGTGATGGAATCGCTCAAGCAGGATTATCCGTTGCAACTCAGTGGCTATATCCCGTATTCCAGCGTGGTCGAGCGTATGGGAATCGAGCGCAAACCCATCGGGACTTTCTCGCGCAACAGCTCACCGGCGGTCAGCTATCGCAGCCTGTGGCAGGAAATCGGCCAACGCCTGAGCCTGCTCAAGGAGCCGACGGTGTCGCCAGCCGCCGCCAAGGCTGCTGAGGCTGAATCAACCGCCACCGCGCCTCAAGGTGCTGCCACCGGCAAGGCCAGCGCCAAAGGGGAGGCGGCCAGCAAGAAAGCGGGCGGCGCTGACAAGAAGCCGGCGAGCAAGCCTTCCGCCAGTAAAGACTCCCGCAAGGCCTCCAGCAAGTCGGCCGCCAAGGGCAAGAAGAAGGGCGGTAACTTGGGCGATTGATGCCGAGTGTCAGCCAGCCAGAAACACAGAGCCCCGCCAATTGGCGGGGCTCTTGCGTATTGCAGCGGCAGTCTGTCATTAAAGTCACGTCATGAAAGTCATGTCATCACAGTCGCGTCACTACAGTCTTTGACGAAGCACTTCGCTACAGCCCCGGCAGCCCTGAACTGGCATCGGCCTCTTCCAACAGACGCTTGAGCGGAGCATGCAAGGCTGGTGAGGCCACCACGATATTCTCGCCATAAAGCTCATCGGGAATGCCGTCCGGACAGCGATACAGGTGCCCCGTGCGTGCGCCGGCTTCACGCGCGATCAGAAGGCCCGCCGCAAAGTCCCAGGGGGAGACGCTTTCGTAATAGGCATCTAGGCGTCCACACGCCACATCACAGAGATCCAGCGCGGCACTGCCGTTGCGGCGCACGTCCTGGCAGACCAGCAGCATGGCCGAGAGGCGCTTGAGCAGCGGCGGACGGCTGTCACGGTTGTAGGGGAAGCCGGTCGCGACCAGTGCGCGGCTCATTTCATCGGTCTCACTGACTGAAATGCTCTCGCCGTTGAGCCAGGCCCCCTTGCCGCGGATGGCGGTGAAGGTCTCGCCAAGGAAGGGCGCATGCACGACCCCCATCTGGATCTTGCCGCGCTCGCACCAGGCGATGGACACGGCGACATGGCGCAGGCCATGGGCAAAATTGACGGTACCGTCGATGGGGTCGATCACCCACAGGCCACCCTTGGTACCGATCACGTCCCGCTCGGGCGACAGCTCTTCGGTAAGGCGCGCATCCTCGGGAAATTCGGCTTCGAGCGCTTCCGCCAGGAAGGTATCGATCGCCACGTCGATGTCGGTGACCAGCTCATCGCCTTTCTTGTAATGGTGCGCGAAACCCTGTTCCTCGCGCGCTTGCACCATGCGTTCACCAGCCTGTCTGGCCAGTTCCGTTGCTCGTTCCAGGCGTTGTTCCAGCGTCATGTAGCTCTCCGGCAGCGATGATCAGGTCGGATGAGGCAACCCTCACTCATCCGATGTCTCCTTGTATAACAGACTCATGTGGCGAGTTCAGCCTCGGGCAGTGGGCCGGCGCATGAAACAGATAATGAAAGCGTCGATTCATCTCATTCATGCCCCGTCATGGTGCCTGGCAGGCAAGGCATGCACTGTCAGAGCGATACTGGGCAGTGTGGTCAGCAAGATTATAGCGTTATCTTGGAGCCATGCCGTCTTTTGCCGAGGTGTCTTTCTGTCACTCGGTTATCAGGTTGCCTGGTTGCCTGGTTGCCTGGTTGCCTTTTGCCCCTCGATGCCCACGCCATGACAGGGAGGGGGCGCCCGTCAAATACACCGGCAATTCAACATTCGTTTCATTTATGAAATTCTGGCGCACTTGTTGCAGTAGTCTGGGCATGAGGCTCGGCGAGTTGGCGAGTCTTTCCGCATTCCATGCCCTGCTGCACGAGGAGCGACCGTGAGCTCGACCTTTGACCAGATTCATCCTCCCCAACGCCTGCTGATGGGCCCCGGTCCGATCAATGCGGACCCGCGTGTATTGCGAGCGCTTTCCGCTCCCTTGATCGGCCAGTACGACCCGGCGATGACGCACTACATGAACGAGACGATGCAGCTCTATCGCGGCGTCTTCGAGACCACCAATGATGCCACCCTGTTGATCGATGGCACCTCGCGTGCCGGTATCGAGGCGGTGCTGGTCTCGTTGATCCAGCCAGGGGAGCGTGTGCTGGTGCCGATCTTCGGCCGCTTCGGTCATCTGCTGCGCGAGATCGCCGAGCGCTGCGGTGCCGAGGTGCATACGCTGGAATGCGAGTGGGGGCAAGTGTTCCGCCCGGAGCAGATCGAAGCCGCCATTCGCGAGGTCAAACCCAGCGTGCTGGCTCTGGTGCAGGGCGATACCTCGACCACCATGTGCCAACCCCTCGAGGAGATCGGCGCCATCTGTCGCCGCGAAGGCGTGCTGTTCTACAGCGATGCCACGGCCTCGCTGGCGGGCAATCCGCTCAAGACGGACGATTGGGGGCTGGACGCCGTCACCGCCGGCTTGCAGAAATGCCTCGCCGGTCCGTCAGGCAGTTCGCCGTTGACGTTGTCGCCGCGTGCGGTGGAGGTGGTGCATTCGCGTCGCCATGTCGAGGCCGGCATCAGCAGCGGGGCGGACCGGCTGGCGGAGCCGGGCGCACGCATTCGCTCCAACTATTTCGATCTCTCCATGGTGCTCGATTACTGGGGTGAGCTGCGCCTCAATCACCACACCGAAGCCACCAGCATGCTGTATGGCGCACGTGAGTGTGCGCGCCTGCTGGTCAATGAGGGCATGGACAACGCCATCGCGCGCCATGCGTTGCATGGCCAGGCGATGGTCGAGGGCTTGAAGGGGCTGGGGCTCGCGCTGTTCGGCGACCAGGCCCACCGCATGAACAACGTCAGCGCGGTGATGATTCCCGACGGCCTGGATGGCGATGGCCTGCGCCGCAGCATGCTGGAGGACTTCGGCATCGAGATCGGCACCAGTTTCGGCCCGCTGCATGGCAAGGTCTGGCGTCTCGGCGTGATGGGCTACAACGCGCGTCGCGATACCGTGCTGACCACGCTGGCGGCGCTGGAGCAGACCCTGCGCCGTGGTGGCGTCAAGACTCTGCCCGGCGGTGGCGTCGGCGCCGCGCTGGACTTCTATCAGGAGCATCAGGGTCAGGCGGCCAATGGTCATGTCAATCCCAACACGGGAGGCCAGCCATTAACGATGCAGGATCCATGAGGGCAGACGCCATCGCGCCGCTGGAAACGGCCGCCGATGTGCTGACCGCCTGCGACACACTGGCGGCGATCTCACGCAGCGAAAGCGGGATAGACCGCCGCTATCTGACGCCGGAACACGCCGCCGCCAACGCCACCACGGCTGGCTGGCTCAAGGCCGCCGGTCTGCGCAGCTGGCAGGATGGCGCCGGCAATCTCTGGGGCCGCTGGTGTCCACCCGCTCTCACCGCTGCCGCTGACAGCGAAGCCGGCGTGCCGCGTCTGGTGATCGGCTCGCATCTGGACAGCGTGCCGGACGCCGGCCGTTATGACGGCATTCTTGGTGTCCTGCTCGGGGTGGCCGCCTTGACGCATTTCAGGCAGCGTGCCGATGCGGGCGAGCAGAGCTTGCCCTTCGCGCTGGAAGTGGTCGGTTTCGGTGATGAAGAGGGTACCCGCTTCGGTGCGACCCTGCTCGGCAGCCATGCCATCGCCGGACGCTGGCAGTCGGATTGGGAGCGGATAGAGGATGAGGACGGCATCACGCTTGGTGACGCGCTCGAACGCTTCGGGCTTTCCGGGCAGGCGGCCGCCGGGGCCAGCCTGCAGGCTAATCCGCCGCTGGGCTATCTGGAAGTCCACATAGAGCAGGGCCCGGTGCTGGAAGCCGAGAATCTGGCGCTGGGCACCGTGACGGGGATCGCTGGTGCGCGACGCTTCGCGGTCAACTTCGTCGGCCAGGCGGGGCATGCCGGCACCACGCCGATGGCGCTGCGTCAGGATGCGCTGTGTGCGGCGGCGGAGTGGACACTGGCGGTGGAAGCCCTGGCGCGTGATGTCCAGGCGGGCAAGCGCGCTGACATGGCGGACCACTCGCTGGTCGCGACCGTGGGCTGTTGCGAGCTGCATCCCGGGGCGGTGAATGTCATCCCCGGGGGGGCAGCGCTGAGTCTGGATATCCGCGCGCTGGACGATGCGCAGCGGGACCGAGCGCTGGATGAACTCTTGAACGAGGCGCACCGAATCGCGGCGCGACGGGGCCTCACCTTCCACTGCGAGCAGACGCATGCGGCCGACGCCATGGCCTGTGACGAGGGATTGATGCAGGCCGTCGATGCCGGCATCGCCGTCACCGGTCAGGTGCCATTCCGGCTACCGAGTGGCGCCGGACATGACGCCATGGCGATCAGCCATCTGTGCCCGGTGGGCATGCTGTTCGTGCGCTGTGAGCGCGGTATCAGCCACCACCCGCTGGAGGCGGTGTCCGAAGACGATGTCGCCAAGGCCCTGGCGGCACTGATCGCCAGCATCGAGGCCGTGGCCGCCAGGCACGTGTGAGACAGAGCGCTTGAGACAGAGCGCCTCGGCGGCCGCAACGGTGCTGGTCGTCAACTGGCCTCGAGCAGGCCCGGCAGGCGCACTGCGGCGATCGCATTTATCTGGGCCAATGCTTCCTGATATTCCGCCTCGGTGGATTGCGGCAGGCGGCGCTCCAGTTCCTCGAGAATGCTTGAGGCGCTGTGGCCCTTGACGCAGATGATGAATGGAATGCCATGACGCGCCTGATAGTCGGCATTGGCCGTCAGGAATCGTTCACGTGTGGCGTCATCGAGCTGATCGAGCCCTGCGCCTCGCTGCTCACCCTGCGAGGCGGGCGTCAGGGCCTCCAGCTTGCCGGCAGCCAGCTCTGGATGGGCCAGAATCAATTGGTGACGCTCGGCATCACTGGCCTGGCGTACTGCGTTGGCACACGCCGTCAGCAGGACTTCCATGCTCGCGAATGGGCGCTCTGCCGCGGCGCGTTCCACCACCCAGTCCGAGTGCTCATAGAGACCACTCAAGCGTCGTGCCAGCGCCTCGGGTGGCAGGGCGTTGAGCGTGTCCAGCATCACCAGATAGTGCATCGGGGTCTCGATTGGCATACGCCTTGCTCCAGAGAGGGGGATAGGTTTGAAAAGCTCACGGAATCATCAGCTTGCAAGGCACATGCCGTCGCTGGCAACGCGCCTGACCAACGCTCGGTCACACGCTGCATCGCCATGCCAGCGGGTGGACGACAAGGCTGTATCGCCTCCGACTTGCCTGGCGGCGCCGAGCGGCGCCTGCGATGGGGAGATACGGCTTGCACCTTGACCGATCGGTCAGAATGCAGCAATGCACTCATCGGGGGCAATACCACCAACCGCTGACGGCAGGTCAGAACAGGGCAAGCCAGAAAACCGAAACACGGCCGTCTTTCGCAGGGCTTCATTTGTACAGGCCCCCGTCGTACAGGGCCCAGCCGTACCCGCCACACCCACACAAGAACAGGAAATCGCCATGCCCAGACTGACGACGCATGTGCTCAACCAGGCCGAAGGCATCGCTGCCAGCGGTGTGCATATCACCCTGGAGCACCAGGATGCGCAGGGTCACTTCCACGAGATCGCGCAGGTCACCACCAATGCCGATGGGCGCCTCGATGCACCGCTGCTTGAGGAAAGCGACGCTTCCGCTGATCTCTCCGGCGTCTATCGTCTGACGTTTCAGGTCGGGGATTACTTTGCCAGCCGCGCGGTGGGCAAGGGCATGCTCGGCCGGGTGCCGGTCGAGTTCACGCTGGAGGCCAACGGCCATTATCACATTCCGCTGCTGGTCACCCCGTGGGCCTACAGTGTCTACCGCGGCAGCTAAGGAGCCGGCATGAGCGCATATCTTCTCGATTGGGCGATGCTGCTGACCCGCTGGCTGCATGTCATGGCGGGGATCGCCTGGATCGGCGCATCGTTCTTCTTCATCTGGCTCGACAATCGGCGCAAGCCCGCTACTCATGCGGTCGATGGTCGCCCCGGCGGTGAGCTGTGGGCGGTACACGGTGGCGGCCTCTATCATCTGTTTCGCCATGATGGGGTCAGCGAACGGCTGCCCAGCGAGATCCACTGGTTCAAGTGGGAAGCCTACGTCACCTGGCTGTCCGGGATGGGGCTGTTCACGCTGATCTACCTGCTGCAGCCTCACGCCTACCTGATCGACCCGCGCGTGTTCGAGATGAGCGGCACCCTGGCCGTGTGCAGCGCTCTGGGCGTGCTCGTCGGCGGCTGGCTGGGCTACGAGGCGCTGTGCCGCAGCCCCTTCAAGCGCCATGCCGGTGCGCTGTTCGTCGCGGTCGGTATGTGGCTGACGCTGGCGGCGTGGGTCGCGACCGAACTGTTCGCGGGGCGTGCTGCCTTTCTGGTGATGGGCGCGCTGATGGGCAGCATCATGGCGGGCAACGTCTTCAATGTGATCATCCCGGGTCAGAAGGCGCTGCTGGCCGCTGCGCAGCGTGGGGCAACGCCGGACCCGGTCCACGGCCAGCGCGCAAAGCAGCGCTCGGTACACAACACCTTCATCACGCTGCCTGCGGTGCTGATGATGATCAGCAACCACTACCCGCTGCTGTATGCCAATGACTCTCGCCTTGGCGTCATCCTTCTGTTGCTGGTGATGGGCGGTCTGATCCGCATCGCCACGGTGGATCATCACAAGGGCGTCAAGCGCCTTTGGGTGCCCGTGGGGGCAGTGTTGGCGTTGATCGGCGTGATCCTGCTCTGCGCGCCGCGCTCACAGACGGCGCCTGCGACCGCCCAGACTACAGCGTCTTCAGCATCTGTCACGGCCAGCAGCGCTGCGGTCAACCAGGGCCTGGGGGAGAATCAGGCCCTGCGAGACAAGGTCAGCCATATCGTCGAGCAACGCTGCGCCGGCTGTCACAGTGACACGCCGAACTTGATCGGCTTGACGGCCCCGGCGGCCGGCGTGGCCTTCAATGGCTGGGATGACATCCAGCGTCAGGCCATGCGTATCCATCAGCGCACGGTGGTCGACAAGAGCATGCCGCTGGCCAACATGACCCAGATGACCGATGCCGAGCGCCAGCTGCTGGATGACTGGTGGCAGACGAGACGCTAAGGGGTAATGGATGAGACGCAATGGATGTGGGACAAGGGATGAGTGAGGCATGAATGAGGGGGTACTGATCAGCGGCACTCCAAGGCCCCGCTGGCCAGCCCCCCCTTGTCAGTGCCAACTCTTCAGCAACCCCTCGTCAGCAGGATCGCTACAGTTCTGCGTCCGGTGGCCGATAGACGTGATACTTCTCTCTTGGATCGGGGTATCGCGTAGTGATGACAACAAGAAAGCGTCTGGCCCGCGCCAGTGTCGGCAGCAAGCTCGCCTTGCTGGTATTGCTGTTGATGATGGCAGCCTTCACGGCGCTGGGCCTGGTGTTCTCGACGGCCAGCATGCATCAGGTGGAAGGCGAGACAGAACGCGCTCTCGCTCAGCAGCAGCAACAGATCACCAACACCATCGAGCTGTTCGACACCACCATGCAGTCCAGCGTGACCCGCATGCTCAATGCCTTCCTGGCGACCATTCCTGACAACTTCACGCTGATCGAGGACCGACGTCTGCCGATCGGCGAGCGTGATGCCCCGGCGCTGCTCAATGCCGGCTTCATGCTCAACAATCAATCCGGTTATCTGGCCGACTTCGCCAATCGCACTGGTGCCCCGGTCAGCTTCTTCGTGCGCGATGGTGAGGATTTCGTGCGGATCGCCACCACCCTCAAGACCGAAGATGGCTCAAGCCTGCTCGGGCTGACGCTGAGTGGTGGGGTCAAGGATGCGCTGAATGCCGGCCAGCCCTATACCGGCATGCTCTATCTGGCGGGCCGTCACTACATGACGCGCTATCGCCCGATCACCGACTTCAATGACAACCTCATCGGGGCCTCGTTCATCGGGGTGGATGTCGGCGAGCAGATCGATGAGCTGTATGCCACCATCACCAATATCCAGCTGCATGAGAAGGACTTCAGTCTGGTGGCGAGCACGGCGCCGGGCCAGCAGGGCAAGGTACTGACGACGGGTCAGTGGCAGGGCCGCTCGCTGATGGATTTCAAGAATGCGCAGGGTGAGCCGACCTTCGCGCCGCTCTTTGCTGCCGACAGCGGTCAGATCGATTACCGCCTGGCGGGAGAAGACAGCGATCGTATCACCAGCTTCCAGCACTATCCGGCCTGGGACTGGGTGGTGGCGACCACGATCGACAAGCAGGAAGTGACGGCGGGCATCACGCAGGTCCGCAATCAGGTCTTCGGATTGGCACTGCTGTTGGCGCTGGTCGTGGCCGGTATCCTTTACTTCCTCGAGCGTCGTCTGATCAGTCGTCCGCTGGATGCGCTGGTGTCACTGGCTCAGGCGCTGGCGCGGGGCGATCTGTCCCAGCGCATCACCAGTCAGCGTCAGGATGAGATCGGCAAGCTGACCGCGGCCATGAACAGCGTCGGCGAGGACCTGAGTCGTGTGGTCGGTCAGGTACGGGGCACCACGGGCGCCGTCAATCAGGCTGCCGGCGAGATTGCCCAGGGCAACGAGGAGCTTTCGGCACGCACCGAGCAGTCCGCCTCCAGCCTGCAGGAAACCTCGGCCTCGATGGAGGAGATCACCACCACCGTGCAACACAGTGCCGATTCCGCCCAGCAGGCCAGCCAGCTGGTCAATTCGACCTCCGAGCAGGCGCGCCGCGGCAATGACGACATGCGCAAGGCGCAGGCGAGCATGGAAGACATAAACCGCTCCGCCGAGCGCATCAGCGAGATCATCAGTCTGATCGACGGCATCGCCTTCCAGACCAACATTCTGGAGCTCAACGCCTCGGTGGAAGCGGCGCGGGCCGGAGAGCATGGGCGTGGCTTCGCGGTGGTCGCGCAGGAAGTGCGCACCCTGGCGACGCGCTCGAGCGATGCATCCCGCGAGATTCGCGGCCTGATCGACGAGTCGATCTCGCACACGCAGCAGGGCGTGGCGCAGGTGAAGGACGCCAGTCAGGCGATGGCCGAGATTCTCTCCAGTGTCGAGCGTGTCAACGACATGATCGCCGAGATCAGTGCCGGCGCGCGTGAGCAGAGTGCCGGCGTCGGCCAGGTGAATACCGCGGTCAGCGAGCTGGATGCGATGACGCAGCAGAACACCACCCTGGTCAATCAGGTCAGTGGCGCAGCGCGCAGCATGAGCGCTCAGGCTCAGGCACTGGAGCAGCTGATGGCAGGCTTCAAGGTGGCGGGCGCCCAGGACATGGCAAATTCATCAATGTCGCGCCAGGCCTTGCCGTATCAGTCCATGTCGCATCAGTCCATGTCGCACATGAACGCGCAGCCGATGGGGGATGCCGAGCAGACGGCTTTCCCGTCCCCGGCAAATGCCACGCGCGGGTCCCAGCGCCGCGAAGAGGAGGAGTGGGAAGCCTTCTGAGCGCGCTCTGCTCCAGACTGAACCCTGAGTTCGGTCCTGCGCCAAGCCCTTGCCGACCGACGTCGGTGAGGGCTTTGTTTTTCAGGCCGGATGTCGCGCCGCGAAGCGTGCCACCTCCTGGGGGGCACAGCGCTCGCCGACGAAGACCTCGACGTACTCGGCGACGCGGCTGATGCGCTCGCTGACGCTTTCCTGTGTGCGCATCGACAGATAGCCGATCTGGGTCAGGTAAATGGTGCGCGCTCGGACATCAGCCTGGGGGCCAGGCTGGCCATGACGCATCAGCATCGCGGTCAGTGCCTGTAAGCGTGCCTGATCCGCCCGGTCGACGACAGCGGCGACCTCATCATTCTTCAAGCCCCAGTTGCGGATCGCCAGCTCGAAGCGGGAGTCGAAAAGCGACTCATCCAGCCAGCAGTCGAAGACATTCAGCATGGCCTCCACCACCGTGGCCGCGTATTGCTCGCAGCGCCCGATCAAGCTAGCGGTATTGTGAGCATCCCATCGGGCGAGCAAGGCAGCGAGCAGGGCATCGCGGTCCTTGAAGCTCCAATAGAAGCTGGTGCGAGACAGTCCCAATGTCTTGGCCAGCGTCAGAACGCGCACCGAATCCACGCCACCGAGCAACAGTTGCTGATAGGCGGCTTCCAGCCAGTCTTCGGCCTTGCCGCGTCCCTCCGGCCTGGCGCTCGCACTCTCGGGTCGTGTGGCGGTGCTCTCTGTCATGGGCGGGCTCCTGAAGGGCTGACAGGCGGGGGATGCTGTCGTCGGGGGCTCGAAGACCCAAGCATGACACCAGCACGGGGGGAGTGGCGCGTCTCGAGCATGCTGTCTGCGACAGTGACGATTCTGTCTGCGCCAGCGGGACTAGAACGCCATTTCCAGCGACGCACGATCTGGATTCTAGGGCTATAGTCAGCTCATGTACACATGTGTACACGATAAAGGCATCTCTGTTTGTGATGTCTCATGACCTGACGTTCAGGAGGCCGCATGGCTCTGGATCCGCTGCTCACACCGTTCACGCTCAAGCACCTCACCCTCAAGAATCGCTTGATGATGACCTCCCACGAGCCCGCCTATCCCGAAGATGGCATGCCCAAGGCACGTTATCGCGCCTATCACGAGGAGCGTGCGCGTGCCGGTATCGCCTTGACCATGACAGCAGGCTCCGCCTCGGTCGCCAGGGATAGTCCGCCGGTGTTCAACAATATTCTCGCCTGGCGTGATGAGGTGGTGCCATGGCTGAGCGAGCTGACCGATGCCTGCCATGAGCACGGCACCGCGGTGATGATCCAGCTCACCCACCTGGGGCGGCGTACGCGTTGGGACAAGGCCGACTGGCTACCTGTCGTGTCGGCGTCGCATCGTCGCGAGGCGGCTCATCGCGCCTTTCCCAAGCGGGTCGAGGACTGGGATATCACGCGTCTCATCAATGATTATGCGGATGCCGCAGAACGGATGCAGGCGGCGGGTCTTGATGGTATCGAGCTGCAGGCCTATGGCCATCTGATGGACCAGTTCTGGTCGCCGCTCACCAATACCCTGGAGGGCCCCTATGGCGGCAGTCTCGAGAATCGACTGCGCTTCACCATGGAAGTGTTGAGCGCCATTCGCGCACGGGTGGGCAACGAGTTCATCGTCGGCGTTCGCTACACCGGGGATGAGTGCCTGCGTGGCGGACTGGACGCCAGTGATGGCCTGGAAGTCTCGCGTCTGCTGCGCGATAGCGGTCAGGTCGATTTTCTCAATGTGGTGCGCGGCCATATCGATACCGATGCAGGGCTCACCGATGTCATCCCGATCCAGGGCATGGCCAGTGCGCCGCATCTCGACTTCGCTGGACAGATTCGTGAGGCGATGGATTTCCCGACCTTCCACGGTGCCAAGATTCAGGACATCGCCACCGCGCGCCACGCCATCGCCACCGGCAAGGTCGACATGGTCGGCATGACGCGTGCCCACATGGCGGACCCGCACATCGTGCGCAAGCTGTTGGCCGGAAAGGAAGAGGATATTCGCCCCTGTGTCGGGGCCAATTATTGTCTTGATCGCATCTATCAGGGCGGCTCCGCTTACTGCATCCATAACGCTGCGACCGGGCGGGAGCTGGAGCAGCCGCATGACATCACGCCTGCCGAGGTCACCCGAAAGGTCGTGATCATCGGGGCGGGCCCGGCAGGGCTCGAGGCCGCACGTGTCGCCGGTGAACGTGGGCATCAGGTAGTAGTGCTGGAAGCCGCCGATCAACCCGGTGGCCAGATTCGCCTCACCGCGCAGAGCGAGCGGCGTCGCGAGATGATCGGCATCATCGATTGGCGAATCAGTCGCTGCGAGGCGCTCGGTATCCAGATTCGCTACAACGTCTTCGCGGAAGCAGAGGATGTGCTGGCGGAACAGCCCGATGTGGTCATCGTCGCCACCGGTGGCTATCCCGAGGAAGACATGCCGCAGGTCGGCAGTGAGCTGGTCGTCTCCAGCTGGGACATTCTCTCCGGCCATGTCACGCCTGGCCGCAACGTGCTGCTGTTTGATGACGCGGGAGATCACGCCGCACTTCAGGCCGCCGAGATGATCGCCAACAGCGGGGCCAGGCTCGAGATGATGACGCCAGACCGCACCTTCGCGCCGGAAATCATGGCCATGAACCTGGTGCCTTACATGCGCAGCCTGCAACGTCTCGCCGTCACCTTCACGCCGACCTATCGCCTGGGCGGTGTCACGCGCAGTGAGGAGGGTCAGCTCATCGCCCATATCGGCAGTGATTACCTGGATGATGCCGTAGCGCAGGGCAAGGGCACTGGTGCCTACACGGATCAGCGAATCGTCGATCAGGTAGTCGTCAACTACGGCGCCCGCCCGATGGAAGACCTCTACTTCGAACTCAAGCCTCACTCACGCAATGGCGGGGCAGTGGACTACGACGCCCTGATCGAGGGACTCGCCCAACCCGCAGATGGCCCGAGCCCGGAACACACCCAACGCACAGCAGACGGCAAGTTCCAGCTCTACCGCATCGGCGACGCCGTCGCGACCCGCAATACCCATGCGGCGATCTACGACGCGCTGAGGCTGATGAAGGAGGTGTGATGGTTAGCGGAGAGATTGGATATCAAAGGGAAGTCGTGGCAAGGAGAAAGAAAGGCTCACGTATTGCCTTGAGAGAAGGTGTGGATCACTCGCCCCTTGATCAGGTGATTTGACAGCAAGCCCATCTTTTCAGTCGAGGTACTGTCAGGATGGGTGCCTTCCAGCCATAGCATGCCGTCTGGCTGTATCGCGCGGATACGCTTGATGATGCGGCCGAAGTGGGGGTGCTGTGCCACCACGACATCCCCGATGCGATAGCGTGAGTTCCAGCGTTTCAGCGTCACGACGTAATCTCCCGGCGCAAGGCCGGGAGACATGCTGACACCATTGACACGGTAGAGTCCGATGGGCATCAGTTCACTCGTTATCCATTCGTTCGCACTTCCTGCTACACGTCATGAGACAACCATCAATCCAGCTTCGGATAGACGACGCTTTCAGACGGCGGATACGGGCAGGTCGCGGTAAAGGTGGTGAGTCCCTTGGTATCCCAGAACGCCGCGGCGAATTCATTGATGAGGGTCAGCAGTTTCTCGCCCTTATCGCGCTCGATGCCCTGTTTGCAGGCAGAGCCGGCCAGCATGATGCTGTGGACCAATGCATCGATGTCCGGATAGGCGTCACGCTGCGGCTGCTTGATGTAGTCGCCCCAGATGATGCGGATCTCATGCTTGGCTTTCTCGGCGTGGCTTTCCTTCTGCTCCACCAGGCGTGCGAGCAATGCCTGATCTGACAGTGTCAGGCTGTCCTTCTGACCCAGCTCATTGATGAGGTCCATGAAGCGGATCACGCTGAGCGCGGCGATCTGCGCAGCAGACGGGTCGTAGATCTTGCAGGGAATATCACAGTGCGCGGAAGCTGCAGGGACTGATACCAGGCGGTCAATGCCGCGAAGCAGGGCGTGAATCATGCTCAATCCTCCTTTTGCTGAGTGTTCTGGCGCTTGTGACGCGACTGACGAATGACGAAGAACGAGGTACCGATGATGGCTGCGATGGCACCATAGAACAGGGTGTGAACAAGCGGGCTGCTCCAGTCGCTGTGGTCATGTCCCGGGTGGGCCAGAGCCGTATTGGCGGCGGTCAGCAACAGCAGTCCGCTCGTGGTGAGGGTTTTCTTCATGCCGTATCTCCTGTGAGGGTGAGAGTCAGTGATAGACCCGCGTCGTGGAGTGTTCCGCGGGTTTTGTCGGTTGAGTCCGTCGCTTGGTAACGCCGAGCCATTGCACGGTATTCATGATCTCCATGCGTACCTGGCCGCTGCCGCGCAGCAAGGCTTGTTGATGGGCATGGCAAAGACCCGGGGCGGAAAGCGCATGGGAGAGGCGAGCATGGGCAGCCTGCAGGGCGCGCATCGCTTGCGGGTGTTGGCCCTGGGCGCGATAGAGCTCCGCCAGATTCTGATAGCTCACGACCAGTGCCGCGACGCCGCCATCCGGGTCTGCTGAGGGCATCAGAAAGATGTCGGCAAAATGGTAGGCGTTGAGATAATGCTGCTCTGCCATGGCGTAGTCGCCCTGTTCGAACAACAAATTGCCTGCCTGTGTTTCACGCTTCCATTCGTCCATTAGGCCCTCCCGTGTTCGGTTACCGTCTCTTTAGCGAATAGTGATGATTATGATAATCATTATCATTCAATAATGGTGCAAAGCCTCAGCGACTGCAAGAGGGAATGGCAAATCAGGGGGAGGTGGCTTGGCCCCGGGGCGTGCGCGCAATACAGATATGCTGTCAGCGCGTAGGCTGGCTGCGATGCAGTACTGGTGAGCGTTCTACGTTAAGAGAGCTTGGCTTGCGAGGCCCGGGCCCGGCGAGAACGGGGTAGCGTCTGGTGAGAGGTACGCTGGCTGTGGCGCTTGCTCGGGCGCGCAATATCGCTGTTTCGCGGTGTGCATTATGGTCTCCATGCTGGCGTACACCATGTAGAGATCTCCCAGGTGCTTGTCAGTCCGGAGCGTGGCATCGTGGATCGGCAGCAGGCCGAAACGCTTGAATATCTTCATGTTGGCGCGTTTGCACAAGGCCAGAATGCCGTCGCCTTTTTCAGATCTGACATGATGTGCCGCAGCAGCCATCAGTAGATTGCCGTGGGAAAATCGCTTGGCCTCCGGTGCCATCACCAGCCGGCTGAATTCATAGATGGCGCCCTTGGGGATGGACACGGCATCGCTGTCATCGAAGAGTGTGCGCGACTCGAGACTACCGGGGGTGACGCGAATGCTGCCCAGTACGGTGTCGCGCTGGGTATCCATCAGGCAGATATGCTGGCTGTTGCTGTCGATCACATCATCGTGGTCACGGTGCTTTTGGAGGTAGGCCTTCGAGGCGCTGTGGTGGTCTTCGCGTAGCGTGAGCACCTGGCGGAATAGCGGATGATTGCGATCAAAGAAAGACACAGTCTCGCGATGGGCCTGATGCGTGAAAGAAGAGGTGAACTGCTGGATGACGGCTACGTCCTGAGTGTCTTGCATTCCCTGTCTGTCTCCTCGTGTCATGAGGTGGGTTGGTTTTCTCATGCTATGGGGATGGCAAAGCTAGCACTTAATTAGTTTTAGTGCATGTTTGTTGCAGCGTCATGACGCGAAACCGGATATAGCAACGTTGGCATGTACCTCAGGATTGCCAGCGCGCTGATGAAATGTGTGCGACATGATGGATGACGTTTATACGGCAGAATAGTGTCGTTATAAGCGGCTAACATGATGCCAAATTAGAGGAAGTTGCGATTTTTCGCATGGTTCCGGATTGGCTCGTGCATGGCCTTGAGCCTTTGGACTCTGCGAGATATGAGATCGGTATTGTCATGAAAATGATGGGCTACTGACGCAAAACCAGATACTCCGCCACGCTACCTTTGCAGAGGGTCATCAGTCACCAATTGCAGGTACTGTGGGTGACATGCTTCATTGCCAGCAGGGCATACCCTTGCGGGTACTGGAAGGGTGATGTCTCAGCACAATCACGGAAAGAATGCGGGAGGAGGTAAAGCAACCAGCCCAGAAATTCATGGCAGGAATTCATGGCAGGGCATGCACGGCTGAGAATGCATACTCATGATCTGTGTCAGGTGCATCACGAAAATTGATTCTGTGTTCTGCACCCTGGTGTTCTGGTGTTCTGGGTTCGGGAAATGATGCAATGAAAGAGCGAATTTCGAGCACAGGAATTCACCTCGTGGGGCTCACCACAAGGAGATAGCAATGGCACTGAAGATACTCGTCTTTCTGGGGTCGGTGCGGACCAGCACACCTCCCGCACCTGCACGCCTTGGGGAGAGGGTCGCCAGGTGTTGCGTCGCACTGCTCGAGGAAAGCGGCCATGAAGCGGTGTTGATCGATCCACTGGATTACGCTCTGGCAGACCCTTTCAAGCCACTGTTCTCCTATGCGCAACGCAATGCCCCCCCGGACTTGCTCAATCTCGCCCAGCAAATCGAAGCGGCGGATGGTTACGTGATGGTCAGCCCCGAGTACAACCATTCCATGAGTCCGGCGTTGGCCAATCTGCTGAATCACTTCGGCAGCTCGCTTTACTCCTACAAGCCCTCGGTCATCGCGACCTATTCCGCAGGGCAGTGGGGTGGGGTACGCGCAGCGGTCAACATGCGCACCTTCTTGTCGGAGCTGGGCTGTCTGCCGGTCTCGGCGATGATCCACGTACCCAGGGCCCAGGAAGTGCTCAACGAGGATGGCGGCTACGCCAGCAATCAGGATGGCCGGGAATGGGATGTTTATCTCGGGCGGGCCTTCGAACAACTTGCCTGGTGGGCGAATGCCGCCAGGCGTTATCACGAGTGCGAAGACGGTGAGAAGCGCCCCGGTGCTTTCACGCGCAGCCCCTCGCAGCGCAACGCGCCTTGAAGGTGTGATAGCGTTTCACGTCTCGACAGAGGGGGGACGCAGCAAAAAGGGACTGCCTGAGCAGTCCCTTTTTGCATCGATAGTCAGTCACGTTCCGTCATGTGACTGCCAACTCACTCGAAGTAGCCACGCAGCTTGTCCATGTCATCGGTCTCCGTCAGCGCCAGCGAGAGCAGAATGCGCGCCTTTTGAGGATTGAGGGCGCCACTGCCGATGCCTTCTTCCTTGGCACTGACGATACCATTGCCGGTACGGGTGCTGCGCACGACCGGGATGCCATCCGCCATGGTCTGCTTGACCAGCGGCTTGACTGTCTCCGGAATCGAGCCATTGCCGCTGCCGGCGATCACGATGCCCTCGGCACCGTTGTCGAGGGCGGCGGTGAACAGCGCCGGGTCCATGTCCTGGTGGGCGTAGATGATATCGACCTTCGGCAGGCCATCGAGGGATGTCACATCAAAGTGAGGCTTGTCGGTCGGTGTCGCCGGTGTGTAATAGAAGTGCGGCTTGCCGCTGACGAAGGCACCGAGGTAACCCTGCTCGGTCGCCTTGAAGGTGTCAATCATGATGGCATTGGTCTTGGTCGTGTAATACGCCGACCCGATACGGTCATTGAGCACGATCATCGCCCCACGTCCCTCTGCACCTTCATCGGCTGCCAAGGTAACCGCCTCCAGCAGATTGAAGGGGCCATCGGCGCTGATGGCAGTTGCCGGCCGCATGGCGCCCACCATGACCACAGGCTTGTCACTGTCGACGGTGAGATCCAGGAAGAAGCCGGTCTCCTCCAGCGTGTCTGTGCCGTGGGTGATGACCACGCCATGGGTGGTGTCCGTCGCGAGCTCTTCGTTGATCGCCTTTGACAGCTTGAGCAGGATTTCCTGATCGATATTGCTGCTGCCGGTATTGGCGATCTGTTCACCGCTCACCTCGGCGACATCGGCCAGTTCCGGCACGGCGTCCAGCAACGCTTGCACGCCGATGCTGCCGGATTTGTAATTGGTGGTGTCCGTGGAAGAGGCTGAGCTACCCGCAATCGTGCCGCCGGTGGCATAGATCTTCACCCCCGGGTGGTCCGCGGCGTTGGCCTGGTTGCCATAGGCCAGATAGCAGGCGGCGATCGAGATGGCAGCTACAAGGCGGCGGGGTGTCATGAAGGAAGCTGTTGTCATTGTGGTGAGTCGCTCTGTCGTTGTTATGAGTGCAGATGAAGGTCGTGTCGCTGTATTTTCATTGTTTATGGATAATGAATATCTAATTAATGGTGCCTGTTCTCCTTGTCATCTTGTGTGGTGATTGTTGCCCAGTATGCGGTGGCGGTGGGAGCCAGCCGGAAGGGTCCATCCCCCATGAATATAAGCAATAAGCCGGCCAGTTCGTGACACGACACTGGCCGGCTTTCATCACGTCAGCGCCGCGCCACCATCACTGCGTGGGTCGTGGGCTGCCTCGACCTGTCCGTCCGGGTGGCGCATCACGGCGCCGGCGTGCCCCAGGGTGTCGCTGAAGGCTTCATCGAGGACTTCCACCTCATGGCCCATGGCCGCGAGTGTCTGAGCCATCTCACCCGCGAGGCGTGATTCGAGCTTGAGGCTGGTGCTGACATCGCCCCAGGTGCGGCCGAGCAACCAGCGGGGCGCACTGATGGCGTCCTGGAGTGACATGCCGTGGCGCGCGATGCGCGTGAAGACTGCCGCCTGGGTCTGCGGCTGGCCTTCACCGCCCATGGTGCCGAAGGCCATCACACGGCCATCATCGAAGCAGGCCAGTGACGGATTGAGGGTATGGAAGGGCTTGCGGCCCGGCGCCAGGCTGCGCAGTCTGTCCGGCTCCAGATCGAACGCCAGCCCACGGTTCTGCCACATCACGCCACTGCTGGGCAGCACCATGCCACTGCCGAATTCCCAATAGACGCTCTGGATGAAGCTGACGGTGGTGCCGTCACTATCCGTGGCGCCCATCCAGATGGTGTCGCCCTCGGCGGGCTCGTAGGGCCAGCCAAGTGCGACCTGCATGTCGACCCTGGCTGCCTGTTCTGCCAGAGCCTCCGCGGCGAGATGCCTCTGCTGAGTCGCGACACTGCCCGCCAGGCCACCTTCGAGGCATTCCGGCGAGGTGATCAGACTGTCACGCACCAGGAAGGAACGCTTGGTGGCTTCGATCAGCGCATGCAGATGACGCGGTGTATTGCCATCCGCCTCGCTGATGCCATGCCTGGCGCTCAATTCATCGTAGAGCCCCAGAATCATCAGCGTCGCGAGGCCCTGGGTAGGCGCTGGCAGGTTGTATACCTCACTGTCACGCAGGCGAACCTTGAGCGGCGTGACGCGCTGGGCGCGATAGCCGTTGAGGTCTGCCAGGCGCAGCGGGCTGCCTCCGGCTTCCAGCTCCTGTGCCATGCGCGTGGCAAGTTCACCACGATAGAAGTCATCGAGTCCGGCATCTGCCAGACGTGAGAGCGTCGCGGCCAGCGCCGGCTGACGCAGGCGTGCGCCTTCTTCCAGCGCGATCGGCTCACCTGACTCGCTCTGGCCCAGATAGCGCTCAGCGAAGCCGGGCTGCTGCGAGAGCACAGCCAGGTGTTTTTCGCTGAGTGCCTTCTGGCTGGCGCTGACAGCCACGCCATCATTGGCATGCCGAATGGCATGACCCAGCAGTGTCGCGAGCGCCACGGGCGAGCGTCCATCCGCCGAGGTCTCGGCAGAGAAGGCCAGCGCCTCCTGCCAGCCGCCGATGGTACCGGCCACCGTCAAGGCGGACAGTGGCCCCCGCGAGGGGATGCTGTCGCCATTCATCAGGGGGGCGGCAGCCTCATCATCAGCGACACCGTAGCCTTGGGCGGCATAGAACTCCCGGCTGGCAAGCCCTGCCGCTGGGCCACAGGCATCGATCGCCAGCGGCGCCAGCCCCGGACGCTTGATCAGCCAGAAGCCATCACCGCCAATGCCGTTCATGTGGGGGTAGACCACCGCAATGGTTGCCGCCATCGCGACCATTGCCTCGATGGCATTGCCGCCATCGCGCAGAATATCGCGGCCTGCTTGCGCCGCCAGATGGTGAGGCGCGGCGCAGGCACCGCCGAAACCACGTCGGGTATGAATCATGGCGTCTTGCTCCTGGGGATTCCGTTGTTGTTATTGAGCGTCCAGTACGTTTCAGCTACCGGTGAACAGGTCGTAGAACATGCGCAGTGCCGTGAACATCAGGAAGATGGCGAAGACTTTCTTGAGCTTGGCGGCGTCCATTGCGTGGGCCAGCTTCGCGCCGATCGGGGCGCACAGCATGGTGGCCGGCACGATGGCGGCGAAGCCGAGCAGGTTGACGTAGCCGATGGAGCCCGGCAGCAGGTTAGGTTCGCCGATGCCATTGAGCAGGAAGCTGGCAGTGCCCGGCAGGCTGATGACCAGACCCAGCGCCGCGCCCGTGCCGACGGCCAGGTGCATCGGGGTGCCCAGGGTGCTCAGGGTCGGTACGCTCAGGGTGCCGCCGCCGATGCCCATCAGCGTCGAGACGCTCCCGATGAAGGTACCCAGTGCGCTGCTGCCCAGCGGACCCGGCAGCCCACTGCCCAGCACGGTGGACTGACGGCGGAACATGTTGAGTGCGACCAGGAAGGCCACGGTGGCAAACAGCCCCATCAGTACCGCACCGCTGAACAGGTTGGACAGCAGGCCGCCGATGATGACGCCGATGATCACGCCCGGCAGCAGGCGCTTGAGAATCGCCGGGTCAAGATTGCCCTTGGCGTAATGCGCCCTGGCCGACATGATCGAGGTGGGAATGATGGTCGCCAGTGAAGTGCCGACGGCCTGGTGCATGCGCACCGCTTCATCGACGCCCAGCAGGCTGAAGAGGTGAAAGAGCACGGGCACGATGACGATGCCGCCGCCGACCCCCAGCAGGCCGGCCATCACGCCGGCAATCATGCCGGTGACGATCAGTGCGGCGATCAGGCCGAGAATCCAGTGCAGTGGATAGGCTGAGAACAGTTCCATGGTGTTTCCTTGTCGTCCCCGTATGGCGCGGGGTAGTTCATTGCTGATGAAGGTTGCCGATGAACGCCATCGGCAGTCGATGCTTGTCCCCTGAAGCACTGCCTGAAGCGCTGGCGGGTGTACTGTCTCCAGGGAGGCGAGCCGATGGGCAGGCCACAAGACATTACGCGTTGCTGAATTACCTTTCCAATGGCCTTTGCGCTGAATTACCCGTCAAGTGTCTCGAGCCGCGCCGGTACATGGCTGGCCGGCTTACCAACCGATCGCTTCCGGCAGCCAGGTGGCAAGCCCCGGGAAGCAGAACAGCAGCACGACTGCCGTAGCCTGCAGGCCCACGAAGGGCAGTACACCGAGATACAGATGGCGGGTGGTGACCTCTGGCGGGGCGATGCCCTTGAGGAAGAACAACGCCCAGCCAAAGGGCGGCGTCAGGAAGGACATCTGCAGATTCATCGCCACCAGCACGCCCAGCCACACCATGTCGGTGCCATAGCCGATGAAGACCGGCAGGAACATCGGCAGCGCGATATAGCTGATCTCGATCCACTCGAGGAAAAAGCCGAGCACGAACAGTATCACCATCAGGAAGATCAGCGCGCCCAGCTCGCCACCCGGCAGCAGGTTGAACAGATCATGCACCATGTTCTCGCCGCCAAGGCCGCGGAAGGCCAGTGAGAAGGGCTGCGCGCACAGCAGAATGAAATAGACCATGGCGGTGATGGTCAGGGTCGAGTGCAGACAGGCCTTGAGCATGGCGAAGTTGAGACGCCGCGCCAGCAGCGCGATCAGCATGCTGCCCAACGCGCCCATCGAGGCCGCTTCGGTGGGAGCGGCCACGCCGCCCAGAATCGAGCCGAGTACCGCAAACACCAGCATCAGCGGCGGAATCACGCTACGCGCCAGGTCACGCAGCAATTCCTTCATGCCACCGGCAGCGGCGCGCTCCTCTTCCGGGATGGCCGGGACGAGAGCCGGCTTCCACCAGCCCACTACCAGCAGATAGACGATATAGATGACGGCGATGGCCAGCCCCGGTACGAAGGCGGCGGCAAACAGGGTGCCGACGGATTCGCCGAGAATTTCCGACAGCAGGATCAGCACCAGACTCGGTGGGATGATCTGCCCCAGGGTGCCGGAGGCACAGATGGTGGCCGAGGCCACGCCGGGGTGGTAACCACGCCGCAACAGGGTCGGCAGCGTCAGCATGCCGACGGTGACCACGGTCGCGCCGACGATGCCGGTAGAGGCGCCCATCAGCACGCCCACCAGGATGATCGCGATGCCCATGCCGCCATTGACGCCACCCATGGCCCGCCCGATGGTCTCGAGCATGTCCTCGGCGACCCGTGATTTCTCGAGCATGACCCCCATGAAGACGAACAAGGGAATCGCCAGCAGGGTGTAGTTGGTGACCACGCCATACAGACGTGCCGGCATCAGGCTGAACAGCAACGGGCCAAAACCCGCCAGCCCTGCGACGAAACCGGCTACGGCCAGGGAAATCGCGACCGGAATGCCGATCAGCATCAGGACCAGAAAACCGCCGATCATGGCCAGCGCGATCCACTCGTTCGGACTCATGGCGTCACCTCGCATTCCAGGTCACCGTCGACGGACTTGCCGGACAGCACCAGCAGCGCGCGCAGGCAATCTGCCACGCCCTGCAGCGCAAGCGCGGAGAACCCGAGGGGAATGAAGGCCTTGAGCAGATAGCGATAGGGCAGGCCGCCGGGGTCGGGCGAGCCTTCCATCAGCTGCCAGGACTGCTCGGTGTAGCTCAGGCCCAGCCAGGCGATGGCGGCGCCGATGGCGATGGTCATCAGCGCACCGATCAGATCCACCAGCGCGCGGCCCTTGAGGGAGAAACGGTCGTAGAAGACATCGACGCGAACGTCGGCGCGATGCTTGAGGGCGTAGGAGATGCCCAGCAGCGCGATGGGAGAAATCAGGTGCCACTCGAATTCCTGGAGTGGCACGGGGCTGATGCTGAAGAAGTAACGCAGCAGCACGTTACCGGCGACCAGCAATACGAGCGCCAGCAGCGAGTAACGGGCGATGACGCCCAGTCGCTCGATGATGCCCTCGAGAAAATGGATGATGTACAGCATGACATGGCCTCGTGAACGCCACGACGGGACAGGTCGTGGCGTTGGACAGGGAAGCAGGGATGACACCAGCGATGACTCGCTCAGGCTCTGGGGCGTGAGCTGCAGTAGGCGCGATGGAGAGGGAAGTTCGATGTCAGCCGTCAGAGCGCCAGGAAGGTCTTCTCACTGACGGCGGCCCATTCCTTGTGCTGGTCACGGAAGGCCATGAAGGACTCGTGGACGCGCGCGGTGTCCGGATCGGCCGCCGCCATGTCGGTCAGCGTCTTCTCGGTGACTTCCTTCAGGCGCGCTACCACCTCGTCCGGCAGCGGCTGGGCGGTGACGCCTTCGTTGTCGACCAGATCATTGAGCGCCTCGGCATTCACCGACTCGCACCAGGCCTGGCTCTCGACGTTGCACGCCTGGGCGGCAGCCTTGACGATGGCCTGCAGGTCTTCGGGCAGGCCCTCCCAGGCCGCCTTGTTGATCATCAGCTCGGTAACGTTGGTCGGCTCGTGCCAGCCGGTGGTGTAGTAGTATTTGGCGGCCTTCTGCAGCCCCAGACGACGATCCTGATAGGGGCCGACGAACTCGGCGGCGTCGATGACACCGCGCTCCAGCGCCGGGAAGATCTCTCCGCCGGGCAACAGACGCACGGCTACGCCCAGTTCGGCGTAGACCTTGCCGGCCAGCCCCGGGATGCGCATCTTCAGACCCTTCAAGTCCTCGACCGTATTGATCGGCTTGCGGAACCAGCCGGTCATCTGCACGCCGGTATTGCCCATCGGGAAGGCGATCAGCCCCTTGGGGGCGTAGAGTTCATGCCACAGCTCCAGCCCGCCACCGTGATACAGCCAGGCATTCATGCCCTGGGTATTCATGCCGAAGGGCACGGTAGTGAAGTACTGGGCGGCGGGAATCTTGCCAGCCCAGAAGTAGGCATTGCCGGCGTTCATCTCCACCACGCCACTGGCGACGGCATTGAAGCCCTCCAGGGCCGGAATCAACTCACCAGCCGCGAAGTGCTGGATCTTCATGCGCCCGCCCGACATGGCCTCCACCTTGCGGCAGAAATCGGTCGGGCTGCCCGGGCCCTCGACATAGAAGGGCGAGCCCGGGCCGTAGGCATTAGTCATCTTCCATTGATAGGTCTTGTTGGATTCCGCGCGCACGATGGCGGGCGCACCCATCACGAGTCCAGCGGTTGAGGTTGCCAGTGCGGCACCCAGGAACTTGCGACGATCGAATGTCATGGGAGGATCTCCTGCGGACGGATGACCAGTAATGCCCTTGCGACAGACGGCTCTGAATGCTCTTTGTGAAAGAGTTCTCTGTCTCAAGGGGCGCCTGTACGGCATGCCGACATCGCGGCCGGCGATCTTGTTGTGTAGGTGTTTCTGCATGTTCTTGAGTAGCGATGCCTGTCATTTGTCAGCCAGAAGGCTGCCATTTGTCAGTGGGCTACACGGATGACGTTGCAAGGCATGTGCCATTTTGCGCGTAGGGATATTTGTCCTTTATTTTCAATCGACTGGATGGTGGTTTTCGGTGCTGTTTTCCGCTGATGGAGCGTGAGTGCGCCCCTGGCGTTGCCTAGGTGAGGCCGTGTCAGCGCTGATTGGCAGGGGGCAGGGCCTGACATATGTCGGAAGATGGCGCTTGTCGCGGCATTTGTTCACCGATAGCGACCTAGAGGGTGACATCTGGCTCACGAATGTGGGGTGGAAATGATCAATTGTCATGCTTGCGACCTGATGGTGCGTACGATCGATCATGGTGCATCTGGATAGGGGTGCTCGGAGTCGGTCAACCTGAGCAGGTCAATAAGAGCCGGTTCGCCCACATCGAGCCTTCATGCGAGGCACCAAAGACGACAGTCTATCGGGGCGGTGGCATCATGCGGCTTTGTCCTGATGGAGCTTTGAATGTCACCTCATGAGCCTGAAGAGCCCGCCGCCCGCTCGGTGTCTTCACCTGCCGCCTCATCCGCCTTCGTGATGAAGTCTGCCGGGCCTCGCTTGCCCGCCACGCCTGGGGCACCCGGAGGGGCGCAGGTGCCACGCATCCCGTTGGTCGCCATCCTCGTGGTGATGGCGGTGCTTGCCTGGTGGGAAATGCCGCAGCAGTGGGCGCTGGACTTCCTCGACGCCACTCTGGGCCAGGCGTTCAGTGCCTTCGCCATCGCCAAGGGCCTGAACGCGACCATCTCGGTGCTGCAGTCCTCGACCATCGACCTGCAGGTCTTTCAGGTCTCGCCCGGGGAAGCGCTGGACCCCGCCAATGACATGATCGAGCGCTTCTCGTGGGTGATGTTCGCGGCGACTGGCTCGCTGGCGCTGCAGAAGCTGCTGCTGGGCATCTCCGGTTCCGTGATCATCAAGGTATTCGCCAGCGGTACCTGCCTGCTGGCGGCACTCGGGCTGCTCACGGGCAGTCGCCAATCGGTCGATGGCGTGCATCCCAGTCAGCGCTGGTGGCAGGTAGCCATACTGCGCTTGGCTCTGTGGGGCATCGCACTGCGCTTCGCGGTGCTGAGTGTCGCGCTGGCCAGCGGCGCCGCAGGTCAGGCCTTTCTCGATGACAGCCGCGATACCCAGATGGCGCAGCTGAGCGTGACGCAGCAGCAGCTGGCGGAAGTCGCCGACAAGCAGGTAGGCGGCGCGCACGAGGAGCGCAGTTGGTGGCAGCAGTTCAAGGGCAGCATGGAAGGCTGGGTCGGCGGGCCGATCACCAGTATCACCCAGGGCTTTGATGCGATGACCGACAAGGTGATCGACCTCACCATGCTGTTCATCACCCAGACGGTGCTGTTCCCGCTGGGCTTTCTGTGGATCGCGCTACGGTTGCTGCGCGGGTTGGGAAGATTGCAGTGACGCTTGAGGTGATACTGGAGATGACGATTGAGATGACAGCCATGGCGCCGGCCGGGGCTGCGGCGTCAGAGATAGAGGCGGAGGCAGAAACAGAGACGTTATAGCCGCGCACCGCCACGCCGGTGCTTTACGCGAGTCATCAGCGACTTGCAGTCGACGGAGAGGATCTCGTCGCGATTGAAGATATGCGCGCGCACGAAGGCATCGAAGGCCTCGTAGCTGTCGGTGAGGGTGTGGATGTGCAGGCTTTTCAGGTCGCTCATGATGTAGAGGCTGACCACCTCGACGCAGGCGGAGAGCTCCTCGGCGATACGTTCGATGGCGCTGGGAGCGACGGTCAGGTCCACGAAGGTGGAGATGCCCTTGCCGAGCTTGTCGGGGTTGATGACGGCGGTGAACTGTTCGATCACGCCGCTCTCGACCAGCGCCTGGACGCGACTGCGGGCATGGGCACGTGAAATGCCGAGCTTGCGGGCGATATCGGCATAGGACATGCGACCGTCCTTGATCAGCAGGTTGAGCAGTTCACTGTCGGTGCGGTTGAGGTTCATGGGCCAGGGTCTCGATGGTCTTTGTTGTAGTGGTGCACCTGTCTTATCAAACCTGTGCGACCCGCACTTGTATAGTCCGACTTCCGCCTCTGGCGAGAATATTCCCGCTCTGAAAACGACAACGGGGCGCCAAGGCACTCCGTTGTCATGTGCATGCTGTATGACAGCAGCCTCAAGCGTCACTGATAGACGATCTCGCCCTGGGGCGCGTATACCTCGACGTCGATCGGGCTCTGCTCGGCAAGATAGGCCTTGAGCACATCGGCATCGACGAAGCCGGTATCCAGGTAACCTGGCTGGTCAGAGACCTTGGGATAGCCATCCCCGCCGGCGGCATTGAAGCTCGGAACGCTGAAGCGATATTGCGCGCTTCTGTCCAGAGGCTGGCCCTGGATCATCACGTCGGACACGCTGCCTTCTGCTCGATTTACGCGCAGGCTGATGCCGGCGAACTGGGCATAGGCGCCGGAGTCCACCGGCTGGGTCGCCACGGCATTGAGGTAGTCGAGCACCTCGCTGCCTGACATGCTGACGACCCCCACGGTGTTGCCGAAGGGCAGTACAGTCAGTACATCCTTGTAAGTGATCTCGCCCGCGGGCAGGGAGGCGCGCACGCCACCTGCGTTCATCACGCCGAAGTCGGCCTTGCCGGCCTGCATGGTGGCGGTGGCGATCAGGCGGCCCAGGTTGGTCTGGGCAAAGCGCACCACATCGCGATCACCTTCGAGCTTGCCGTTGCTCTGCGCGACCGTGACGTTGAGCTGCGCCTGGCCCTTTTCCTGATAGGGGCGCAGGAATTCGCGCAGTTCGCTGTCCTCGGCAATTTCCTCTGCGACCAGCACCTTCCTGCGCTCGCCGTTCACTTCGACGGTCTTCTTGAGATTCACCGGAATCAGCTGATAGTTGCGCATGGTCAGCTCGCCATTGCGGAACTCGTAATCGGCGCGTCCTACGTACTTGCCCCATTCATGCGCCTGCACGATGTAGGTGCCGTTCTGGCGGTCCGGCTGGCAATCATCGCCGGGCGCAAAGCCCGCCATCCGGTTGATGCCCTCCATGCAGACCGGCTCCTGGGAGTGGCCACCGACGATCATGTCCAGTTCGCCATAGGGCAGGTAACGTGCCAGCGAGACATCGCCCGGCGCATTGATGCCATGTTCGGCGTTCTGATAGTGGCCCATGTGGGTGACTGCGAAGATCAGGTCCGGCTGCTCCTGCTCGTTGAGCTGCTCGATGGCCTTGCGGGCTTCTTCCTTGGGATCGCGGAAGTCGAGTTTGCTGAAATATTCGGGATTGCCGATGCGAACGGTGTCTTCGGTGGTCAGACCGATCACCGCGATACGGACACCCTGCTCATCGAAGATCTTCCAGGGCGCGAATAGCCGCTTGCCGGTGCTCTTGTCGTAGATGTTGGCGGCCAGCATCGGGAAATCGGCCCAGTCGCGCTGCTTGAGCAGCACCTCCAGCGGGTTGTCGAATTCATGGTTGCCCACCGCCATGGCGTCGTAGCCGATGCGATTCATGCCCTTGAAGTCGGGCTCAGCCTGCTGGAGGTCGGATTCCGGCACGCCGGTGTTGATGTCGCCACCCGACAGCAGCAGCACGCTGCCGCCTGCGGATTCCACCTCGGCGCGGACACGGTCGACCAGCGTCTTGCGCGCCGACATGCCGTATTCGCCATCACTGCTTTGCCAGAAGCGACCGTGGTGATCGTTGGTATGCAGCACCGTCAGTTGATAGGTGGTGTCGGCCTGCCATTCATGGCCCGCCTGGCTGGCACAGGCACTCAGCGTACTGAGCAGTGCAGCCCCCAGCAGGGCCTTCAGCGCCATGAGCGAGTCGGGGGATGCGTTCAAGCCCGGCGCATTTGATGAGATGAGTCGAGTGTTCTTCATGAGCGATACGTTCCTTGTGTCTGGCTTTGGGGCGCAATGGCTTTGGGGCGCAATGTCGCGTCCCGATCTGAAATGCTGCTGGAAAGGGGAGTGACTGCCAGGGGGCTGAGTGTAAGGGTGTTGAGTGTGAAAGTGCTGATATGAGGAAGGTGACGATGTAACCGATGGCAAGAGTCACCGCTGTGCGAGCCTGTCTTGCCAATGTGGAGATTGGATGACCGGCACCCGAAGTGCGAACTTTCCAGACCGACATGAAAAAACCGGCCGATGATGCGCCGGTTCTTTCATGTCTCATCGCTGAGCCTGCGGGTCAGGCGTGTTCCTGGTCCGCGCTGATGCTGTCGGTGGATTCACGCTCACTCGCTCTGGGATTGAACACCTCGGCGTCTTCCATCTTCGGCAGCAGCAGCTCGGCGATGATGGCGGTCAGGCCGCCCATGGTGATCGGCGAGCGCAGCGCATCGGCGAAGGCGCCCGGAATGGCGTTCAGGACATCCGGCACCATGCCGACACCAAGCCCCAGCCCCAGGGCCAGCGCAATGATCATCATCTCGCGACGCCCGATGGGTTGCGCCATCAGGATGCGAATGCCTGACACCGCGATCAGCGCGAACATCAGCGTGGTGGTGGCACCGAGCACCGGACGCGGCATCTGGGTCAGCAGGGTGGCGATGAAGGGCGACAGCCCCAGCAGCAACAGGAAGCCGGCCACGTAGCGGCCCACATGGCGGCTGGCGATGCCGGTCAGCTGGATCACGCCGGTGTTCTGGCTGAAGGTGGTGTTGGGGAAGGTGCCGGCCAGCGCGCCGAGTGCGGAATTCAGGCCATCGCCCAGCACGCCGCCGCGCAGACGCTTCTGGTGCAGCTCATCATCCACCGCCAGACCCGAGGCGCGTGCGCTGCCGGTGAGGTCACCGACCGTCTCGATGGCGGTGATCATGAAGATGAAGGCCACCGGCAGTAAGGCGGCCAGCGAGAAATCGAAGCCGGTATTCAGGGTCGCCGGATGCGGCAGGGCCAGCAGGGCGGCATCGGCCAGCTGCGGTGCATCATAGAGGCCACCGATGGCGGCGATGATGCAGCCGACGGCCATGCCGATGAAGATGGAGGCGATTCTCAGCCACGGATGACGCGAGACCTGACAGGCCAGCACCGTGATCAGCACACAACCGGCCAGCGCCAGATTGGCGGGCGCACCGAAGTCCTCGGCGCCGAAGCCGCCGCCGATGTCCGTCATGCCGACCTGGATCAGGCTCAGGCCGATCAGCATCACCACCACGCCGGTGACCACGGGCGTGATGACCCGCTTGAGCCATGGCAGCACCGTGCCCAGTGCCATCTCGATCAGGCTGCCCGCCAGGCAGGTGCCGAACAGCACCGCCAGTACCTGCTCGTCACTGGCATTCTGCGATCGAGCGATCAACCCGGCGGTGATCAGTGCAGACACGAAGCTGAAACTGGTGCCCTGGATGCTCAACAGCCCCGAGCCGAACGGGCCGATACGCTGGGACTGGATCCAGGTGGCGACCCCGGAGACCATCAGTGCCATCGACAGCAGGCTGGCGGTGTAGGCACCGAGGCCCAGCGCGCTGGTGATGATCAATGTCGGTGCAATGATGCCGGCCAGACTGGCCAGCAGATGCTGGGCGCCAGCGAGTGCCGAGATGGGGACCGACGGGCAGCTTTCGAGGCCGAGCAGTGGTTCGTCGATCCCCTTGGAATCGGAAGAGGATTGGCTCATGTGACGCTCCTTGTTCTGCTCGCGGTGCAATAACGGAAATGGTGTCGGGCACTGGAGTGTTCAGCGCGGGCAGCCAATTATAAGCAAGATATGAACCAAGTTCAGTGCTCGTATCGATTTTTCCGTCACTTGTAGCGTGTCCCGCGGCCAGGCCCGTGTGCCAGAAACGCAAGACCCCCGCCGGGTGTGATGCCCGGCGGGGGTCTGTCTGCGCTCTCGCGGCGCCTTGTCTGAGCAAACGTACGCTCAGCGGATCAGGGCGTCAGCAGGCGCTGGATATTGAGGCTGATCTCGCCTTCGCCGAAGGTGCTCAGGAAGCCCTGGAAGTGCTCGGTGGCCACGTGGGCTTCGATGGCTTCTTCATCCCACCATTCTTCCAGTACCACGAAGTCGCCTTCCGGTACCGGCTCACCTTCCGCGACGTTCTTGTCGATCGCGAAGAATTCGTACTGCAGGCAGCCCTTGTCGGACTGGCTCTTCTCGACCAGTTCGGCGAGAGCATCGCGTGCCTTGTCCTGCTGGTCGGCGGGGAAGGTCAGTGTCGCGATAAGCTTGATGGACATGGCATGAATCCTGTCGTGGGCGTAAGAAGTGGACGTGACGGTTAGGCGAAACGAATCAGGCACGCAAGCCGGACATCGCCGCCGGGAATGCACTGCGCCGGCCTGCCTCGAAAAGGTGGCATGTCCGTCATCGGGATGCAATGCGACGGGCACGGGCAGCGACTTGCCCCCCGTGCCCGTCGTTGGCCCGCAAGGCGCGCACGTCGATGTCTTGCGGACAGCTTTCTGAACAGATCTTCAGAATCCGCTCTTGAGCGCGAGCCTTACAGGCGAGTGAAGATCTCGTCTGCCGGCAGACGGGACTTGGGCAGCTCGGCATTGAAGTCGTCAGCGGCGCGGTAACCGAGGCTCACGGCGACCAGGGCGTTGAAGCCTTTCTCGCGCAGACCGAACTCCGCATCCAGCGCCACCGGGTCGATGCCTTCCAGCGGCACCGCATCGATGTTCAGGCTGGAGGCCGCATACAGCAGGCTGCCGTAGTTGAGGTAGACCTGCTTGTCCATCCAGTGCTGCAGGTCCTTGAGGTCATGACGGTGCAGGTCGATGAACAGACGACGCGCGCCATCCATCATCGCGCTGAATTCGTCATCCTTCTTGAAGCGGCCATCAGAGGCTTCGGTGTCCAGCAGGTGGTTCAGGTAGTCGTCGTCCAGGGTGGAGCGAGTGCAGAACAGCACGACGTGAGACGCATTGGTGATCTTCGGCGAGTTGAAGGCGTACTTGTCATCGGTACCGGCGCGCGCGAAGCGCTGCTTGGCATCGTCGGATTCCAGCACCAGGAAGTGCCACGGCTGGGAATTGACGCTGGAGGCGCTCAGGCGCATCACGTTTTCCAGTTCCTGCCAGTCGGCGGCGCTGATCTTGCGTGCCGGATCGAAGGCCTTGGTGGAATAACGACGTTGCATGATGGCGGTGGGAGTCATGATGATGGTCCTCGTAGTGGCAGGCCAGTCGCTGAGCGTCCATGACCTTTTGGAAGAAGATGTCGCCATCATAGCGAGTGGATTCAGCGTTGAGTATCCGCATTGCGCGCATCTTTAAGATGAAAAAATGGCACCAATCCCGAGAATTGGTGCCATATGTCAATTGCTTGTCATCGCTGTGATGCTTTCATGGCATTAATGCTGCGGCAGGCTCTCTGGATGGCGCATCAGAAGAAGCACTCAGCATCAGGCCGTGCAGCTTGCGGCATTGGCCCGCCACATGGACTTCGCGTATCACGCGGTCGTCGCCCAGCATCATCAATGCGAACAGAACCTCCTGCAGCGATACCTGGCTGGACTGACCCCAGCGAGTGCGCCGTGCCAGCAAGGGCGTGGCGGCGGGGTCGAGCACGATGACATCGGCTTCCATGCCCGGACGCAGGTTGCCGACCTTGTCTTGCAGACGCATGGCGCGCGCATTGCCCAGCGTCAGTTGATAGAAGCCCTGCCAGGGTGTCAGCGGTTGATTGGTGCGTGACTCAAGCCCCGTCACATCATGGGCGACCGCGCCGTGAAGCTGGCCGACCTGATAGGCGGCCTTGAGGCTCTCCAGCTGACACAGGCTGGAGCCACCGCCGACATCGGTGGCGATGCTGATGTTCATGCCCATGGCGCGAGCACTGGCGCGATCGAAGAGTCCGCTGCCGAGAAACAGGTTGGAGGTCGGGCAGAAGGCGATACTGGCGCCCTGATCCGCGATGCGTTGGCGCATGCCATCGTCCAGGTGGATGCCGTGGGCGAAGGTGGTGCGCTCATGGCTCAGGCCGACATCCTCATAGACCGCCAGATAATCCTGAGCGTCGGGGAATAGCTCGGCGACCCACTTCACCTCATCGAGATTCTCGGCCAGATGGGTCTGCAGGTGCAGGTCCGGTTGGCTCTTGAGCAGTTGGCCGGCAGCCTTCAGCTGCTCGGGCGTGGAGGTCGGCGCGAAGCGCGGCGTCAGCACATAGCCAAGGCGGTCACGCCCGTGCCAGTCGGCGATCAGGCGCTCATCGTCCTTGAGCGCGGCGACTCCGGAGTCCAGCAGCTCGGGCGGGGCGTTGCGGTCCATCATCACGCGCCCGGCGTGTACGCGCATGTCGCGAGCGCGAGCGGCCCTGAACAGGGCATCGGCACTGGTGGCATGTGAGGTGGCGAACACCTGGGCACTGGTCGAACCATGACACAACAGCGCATCGAGGAAGGCATCGGCGACCTCGGCGGCATGTGCGGGGTCGGCGAAGCGCTGCTCGGCGGGGAAGGTGTAGGTGTTCAGCCAGTCGATCAGGCAGTGGCCGTAGCTTGCGATGATATCCAGCTGCGGGAAGTGCACATGGGTATCGATGAAGCCCGGCATCATCAGGCCTTCGACGTTGCGCGGCGGAGATAGGCGCATCAGCTCGCCCACGGCCTCATGTCGGGCAAGCGAGTGATGATCCCCCACGGCGACCACATGGCCTGCATGCATCACCAGCAGCGCATCGGCGTAGTATTCGACGGCGCGTGCCAGGGTCGCCGCCATGTCAGAGGCTCGTGTGTCTCCCTTGTCGTTGCCATCGCTCGAGGCCGCCTCACTCAGCATGGCGTCTCCAGGGTCAGCGACGAAATGCAGCAGTGCTCCGCGCAGCAGGCTGACGCAGGAAGCGTCCCTGGCGGCCGCGCGCAGGGCTGCCGTCAGGCGGTGCTCATCCAGGTGGCAGGCCGCAGTGTGCGACGTGTCTTGGTCAGTCATCATTCGGCCTTCTGTGTCGTTTCTGTCTGATGCATCGCGTCAGGGGCGAACTGGGCGCGCAGCTGGCGGGCACCCTGACGCGTCAGCCCATGGCTGTCCAGTGACGTGCCTTGGGCTGACGTGCTTTTTTGGAGAGACGTGCCATGTCTGGCGGCCTTGTCGGCCGAGTTCAAGGCCGCTTCGTCACTGCGCCGTGCCTCGATCTGCAGTAGCTCGGCGACGACGCCAATCGCTATTTCCTCAGGGCGTTTGCCGGGGATGCCGGGCACGCCGATCGGGCAGCGAACGCGGGCGGCCTGATGCTCCTCGAGATCGCCACGCAGGCGCTGGCGAAAGCGCGCCCACTTGCTGCTGGAACCGATCAACCCCAGCGAGGCCAGGTCATCACGCGCTGCGAGCGCGGCAATCAACACCTGGTCCTCGACATGGTCATGGGTCAATACCAGCACATGGCTGCCTGCCATCACGGGCAGCGCCTCACTGCCTGGCGCAGCTTTCCCGGTCGGCAGTTCCGTGAGGACATTGAACGTCTGACGCGCTACACGGCCCTCACAGCCTGCCGGAGTCGTGGCACTCGTGAGCTGCTCGGCGCGTGAGTCCCGCCAGTCGATCTGCCAGCCCAGCGGTGCCAGTAGCGTGACGATCGCCTGCCCGACATGGCCGGCGCCGAACAGGGCGAGGCGTGGCGCAAGCGCCGGGTACAGCTCGATCAGCACCTGCACATGGCCGCCGCAGCATTGCTGGGCATGCTGGCCGAGCGCGATCTCCTCGAGCAGGCAGCCTGACTGCCCCCGGGCCAGCTTCTCGCGGGCGCGCTCCACCACCAGCTGTTCCAGCCGACCGCCGCCGAGGCTGTCATGGAGTGTATCGGGGGTGATCAGCATCTTGCTGCCGGCCCCACGCGGGGCAGAGCCCGCCACCGTCACCACGGTGGCCAGTGCATGCGCCGTCAATGCTGCCTGGGCCTCGGCGAGCGCCTGATACCAGCGGACGGCACTCTTGTCGACATTCTTGCCGGCACTCATGACGTCACCTGCGTTGACTCTGCGCCGGGAGTGTCGTGCTGCTCCTGCCAGTCACGCTGTTCGCGCGCCGCCAGCATCACACGTTCCGGCGTGGCCGGGGTGTCCAGGCGTACCGCGCGGCGGTAGTCGGTCAGCGAGGCCAGTGCATCGCGCAGTGCCGCCCACACGCTGATGGCGAGCATGAAGGGTGGCTCGCCGACCGCCTTGGAGCGATAGATGCTGGCGGCCGAGTTGGGGTGGCCTTCCAGCAGGCGCACCTTGAGCGCACCGGCTGGCACGTCACTGATCGCCGGAATCTTGTAGGTCGCCGGGCCATCGGTGAGCAGCCGACCATCCTCGTTCCACTTGAGCTCCTCCGTCGTCAGCCAGCCCATGCCCTGCACGAAGCCGCCCTCGATCTGGCCGATGTCGATGGCCGGATTGAGCGAATCTCCGACATCATGCAGGATCTCGGCGCTTTCCAGGCGGTACTCCCCACTCAGCGTATCGACGACCACTCCGCACAGCGCTGCGCCGAAGGCGTAGTAGTAGAAGGGGTGGCCGGTGCCGCTGGCGCGATCGTAATGGATATCCGGGGTGGCATAGAAGCCCTTCTCGGACAGTGAGATGCGTTCCAGATACGCCGCCTGGATCAGCTCGCCCCAGGTCATCAGCACACCGTTCGGGCCATGCAGCTCGCCATCCGTAAGGCTCAGGCTGACGCGTGGCTGAGCGAGATGCTCGGCGGCGAAGTCGAGCAGACGCATCTTGAGGCGCAGGCAGGCATCACGCGTCGCCATGCCATTGAGGTCAGCGCCGGAGCTTGCCGCCGTCGGCGAGGTGTTGGGCACCTTGTCGGTACGGGTGGCGGTGATGCGTACCTTGTCCACGCTCAGCCCCAGTTCACGGGCCGCGACCTGGGTGATCTTGGTGTGCAGGCCCTGGCCCATCTCGGTGCCGCCGTGATTCACCTGCACGCTGCCATCGGTGTAGACATGTACCAGGGCACCTGCCTGATTGAGGTGCTTGGCGGTAAAGGATATGCCGAACTTGACCGGTGTCAGTGCCAGCCCCTTCCTGACCACCGGGTTGGCGGCATTGAAGGCGCGTATCTCGGCGCGGCGCTCCCAGTAGCGGCCGCTGTCCTCGAGCTGATCGATCAGGGTCGCCAGCAGCGGGTGCTGATTGACGTGTTGGCCATAATGCGTGGTCTCACGGCCCTCGCAGTAGAGATTGCGCTTGCGGATCTCCAGCGGGTCACGCCCCAGACGTCGGGCGATATCCTCCATCGCGGCCTCCACCGCCAACATGCCCTGAGGGCCGCCAAAACCGCGGAAGGCGGTATTGGACGCCACATTGGTGCGTGCGCGAATGCCGCGCACGTGGGCATTGCCCAGATAGTAGGCGTTGTCGGCATGGAACATGGCGCGATCGACGATGGCATCCGACAGATCCGGCGAGTGGCCGCAGTCGCCGGTCAGCTCGATGATGGCGGACTCGATGCGCCCGCTGTCATCGACGCCGAATTCATAGCGATGGTGGAAAGGATGGCGCTTGCCGGTCAGGCGCATGTCATCGCCACGTGGTAGACGCAGGCGTGCCGCGCGGCCCGTGCGGCGGGCGACCATCGCGGCCAGACAGGCCACCGGCGCGGCCTGTGTTTCCTTGCCGCCGAAGCCGCCCCCCATGCGGCGGGTCTCCACCGTGATGGCGTGGAAGGGCACTCCGAGCACCTCGGCAATCAACTTCTGGACTTCGCTGGGGTGCTGGGTGGAGCTGTGCACCAGCATCTCGTCATCCTCACCCGGCAAGGCCAGTGCGGCCTGACTTTCCAGATAGAAGTGTTCCTGACCGCCGCTTTCCAGCTCACCGCTCAATTGCCAGGCGGATCTGGCGAGCCTGGCGCTGATGCTGTCGAGATCGCCGGCGCGGCCATTGGCGAGCCGCGCCTGGGTGTGGGTCGGGCGCACCAGATCACCGCGGCTGGCCGCCTCGCGCGGGTCCAGGCACACCGGCAGGGGGGACGTTGCGACCTTGGCTAGTCGCGCCGCCTGACGTGCCGCGCGCTCGCTGTCGGCGGCGACCACGAAGAGTGCCTGACCATGATGGCTGATGATGTCACTGACCAGCAGCGGGTCGCCGGGGAAGACCGGCCCCACATCGCTGTGGCCGGGGATGTCGGCGGCGCTGAGCACGCAGACCACGCCGGGGGCACGGCGCACCGCCTCGAGATCCAGCGCCTCCAGGCTGGCGTGCGCGACCTCGCTCATGCCGATGGCCAGATGCAGCGTGCCCGCGGGCAGTGGCAGGTCATCCACATAACGCGCCGCACCGCTGACATGGCGCTGGGCGCTTTCATGCTGACGCGACTGGAGGACGGGGGCGGTCGGCGCGGCGCTGGCGTCGGACTCAAGACTGTGCAAGGTACGCATCGAGGCTCTCCAGTGACGTGAGGGAAGTCGTGGTCTGACGCTCATTCAGGATGCGCTGGGCCACGCGGGGAATCAGATGGCTGGCCGCCAGCAGGCGATACTCGCGTGAGCCGCGCACGTCACTGAGCGGTGAGAAATCGTCCTGCACCGCCTGCTCGATCTGTTGGCGAGTCTGTCCCGTCAGCCTGGCGGGAGTAAGAGATTCCAGTGCTTGCAGCGTCAGCAGTGCCTCCAGGTGCGGGGCGCGGGCCGGAACCCCGGCCATGCCGCCGAAGGCCACGCGCCAGTGCTGCGCGCGCCCGCTGGCATCACGTCGCCAGGCGAAGACACCGAGCAGGGTGGAGATGTCATCGTCACGCCGTTTGGAAAGCTTGTGCACCGCCAGTCGCTGGTTGTGCAGCGGACGCGGCAGGAAGACGGAGTGGATGATCTCGTCCGGCATCAGCTGGGTGCGCTTGTAGTCGAGGAAGTAGTCCTCGAGCTTCAGAATGCGCTCATTGTCCTGGCTCATCAGCTGGATATAGGCGTCCAGCGCGATCAGCAGCGGAGGCATGTCCCCGATGGGCGAGGCATTGCCGATATTGCCACCCAGGGTGCCACGATGACGGATCTGTTCACTGCCCAGCCGCGTGAGCAGCTCCGCGCCATCCGGGTAATGTTCCCGCAGCAGCGGCATCAGCTGGTGATAGCTGACCGCGGCCCCGATCCACCAGCCTGCCTGACCGGCGTGCTCGCCTTCCTCTATCTTGCCGAGCGCCGCGACCTGGGTGGTGTCGATCAAGGCCGGGAAGTCGCGCAGGCGCTGGGTGTGCTCCAGCATCAGGTCCGTGCCGCCGGCGATCAGCGCGGCATCCGGGCGCTCGGCGCGCAGCGCCAGTAGGGCCTGCAAGGTGACCGGCCGATAGAAGCGGCCGGCGTCTCTCTCATCATCAGGGGCGGTGTCGTGCTGTGCCTCCCCTGTGCTCACGCGAGCGTCCAGCAGGCTGGCTGGCCCGAATTCGCCTTGCAGCAGACGGTGAGCGGCCTCGCGGATCGGCCGATAGCCAGTGCAACGACACAGGTTGCCGCCCAGTGCATGGTCGATCATGGTTTCGCGCTGTCTGGCATCAATCACTTCGCCTTGATCGATCTGGCGCTGATGGCGGGCATGCAGCACCGCAAGGCTCATGGCGATGCCCGGGGTGCAGAAGCCACATTGACTGGCATGGGTGCTGACCAATGCCTGCTGCACCGCCGAGAGAGTTGGTGTCTGGCTGGCATCCGCCAGACCCTCGACGGTGATCAAGTCACAGCCGGCCAGCTGGTGGGCGGGCATCAGGCAGGCGTTGGCGGTGCTCACATTGTGGCCCGGCCCCTGCAAGGCAATGGTGCAGGCGCCGCAGTCGCCGGAGGCACAGCCTTCCTTGGTGCCGTCTTGCCCAAGTGAGGTGCGCAGCACTTCGAGTACGCTCGTTCCCGGTGCAGGTGTGGGCAGTCGGCACGCGCGCCCGTTCAAGGTGAAGTCGATCATGCGGGCATCCTGTCAGGTCGTATTGTCATTGTGGTGCCTTGTTGCGTACAGCGTACTTCCAACGCTCAAGTCCTCTGTTCTACGCTGCCGGCGGGCTGGGGCTGTCTTGCCAGCGGGCCTGTTCTATCCAGGCGACGAGCGTTGGTCTGCAGGCTGTTGTCTCTATCAATGTAACAGGTCGTATTGTGATTCCTGCAAGAATCTGACCAAATGGTCAGTGCATGTTGTGGTATTTTGTTCGCCGGTGTCTCAACGGGCTGTTTTCACTGCTGTTCCAACGCCACGTGATAGCCGCTTGACCAGAGCCTCCTGCTTGCGCACATCGTCGCTGACTGGCGAGTGAGACAGACAGGGGACTGTCGCCAAGAGACTCGAATGCTTTTTTCTGACCTGATGAGTGATGCCGATGCCCGCGGATTCTCCTTCTTCCCTTTACGCTGAAGTCCGTCGTACCCGTAGCGCGGAATTGAGCGTGCCGCCTGCCAGCTCTCCGCGTGAGCAAGCCGAGAGCCGTATTCTCGAGGCCGCCGAATGCGTATTCGCCTGTCACGGTTATCGCGGCAGCACCTTGAAGCAGATTGCGGAAGTGGCCGAGTTGCCCAAGGCCAATCTGCTCTATTATTTCGGCTCCAAGGAGAAGCTCTACGTTCACCTGCTGGAGCAGACCCTGACGCGCTGGAATGCTTCGCTCGAGGATATCTCGCCCGATGACGAGCCACGTGAGGTGCTGGAGGCGCTGGTGCGCGTCAAGCTCAAGCTGGCACGCCAGGCACCGCAGGCCTCGCGTCTGTTCGCGGCGGAGGTGATCAGTGGGGCGCCTTTCCTGCGCGATTATCTCAGTGGCGACCTGCGCGACTGGGTGCAGGCGCGCTGCGATGTCATGAAGGCCTGGATGGCCGCGGGCAAACTGCGCGAGGCGGAGCCGATGTGGGTGATCTACCTCATCTGGTCCACCACTCAGCATTACGCGGATTTCGCCGCCCAGATCGATCAGCTGGGGGGAGCGCCGCAGAGCGATGAAGACTGGGAGCAGCTGGCGGATTTCGTGGCCAGCACGCTATGTGATGGTCTGTGCCCGCGACAGCCATGAGCGGCATGAGCGGCATGAGCGCTTGAGCCGGCGGATTCGGCGCTCTGTCGGTCGCCTGTTTCAGCTGTCTGTTGTCAGTACCTCGCCGCACAGCAAAAAGCCCGCCCCGGTATCCGGGGCGGGCTTTTTTGGTTCTTGAGTCTAGAGTCGTTCTTGCGTCGCTCGCTCTTGCGTCATTCTGGAAATGTGAAGGATAAGGCCATCAGGCGATCAGCTTGCCATCTCCAAGGGCATGCCAGCATCGCGATCCAGCACTGCTTCTTCCTCTTGCTTGGTCCCCGACAACTCGGCTTTCTCCAATTGAGAGATGTCACAGTGTTGATGCATCTGCCAGCCATCGCGGGCATCGTCGGCAAGATAGATCAGCGCGGCATCGGCGCTTGCCCACAGCCGCGCGAGGTCACGTTGGTGGCGGGTGCGGTTGGCCAGCGGCAGCGCATCGGCGGTGACTACCACCACCGGCGCCTTGCGCAGCCAGCGCGGCGCATGACTCGGCCAGCTGTGATGCACGGCGTCCAGCCAGGGCGCCTGGGGATGGCCGGGCGATGACTGCCAGCGCCAGCCACGCCCGACCTCGGTGATCCCGCGCGCCGTCCAGATCAGGCTGCGCCGCGGCAGCTGCGCCTCCAGGCTTTTCAGCAACGCATCGTCGCTATCCGTCAGCGGCTGGATGGCTCCTGACATCATGCTCAGGTACTCGCCAGCGTGCTGGCCGGCGGTCAGTTCCAGCTTGATGCGAGGCGCCGGGGCGAGGGCGATGCTGTTCTCCAGCGGTATGTGCATGCCGCATTCCATGCCGATGGTATAGACGCTCATGCCAGCATTCCTCGACGCGTCATGCTCTGACGCAGCAGGGTGTGGTGGCGGTGCATCGCCTCCCAGTCAGCGTGAGCCTTGTGGTTGATGTCAGGATTGAAGACGGCTTTCTGCTGCGCGATGGGCGATGCTGTCGGAGTCGGTGTCTCGGCTGAGGCCTGGGCCGCCACGGCCGAGGCGGCAATGTCGGCCTGGCTGCGCGTGTCATGGGCCGGTGAAGGCGTCGTGGGGGCCGTCGTTGTCTTCAGGCTCAGCGGCGGTGCCTCGTAGCCCATCGCCATCACGCCCAGCAATTGAGCGGACTGGGCATTGGCGACATCCTGTGTGGCGCTGCTAGAGCGGGGCAAGAGGGTGAATGTCTGTGTCGTGACCTTGGCTGTCATGGCTCGGCAGGTATCGAGGAGGGCAGTCATCGTTGAGGTGGCCATGAGAATGCTCCTTGCGCATCGCGAGCGCTTTATCGGGAATATTGCAGTCCGGCAAGGGTCGTTGGCGTTACTGCGCGGCGTATGACCTGTCGGCTGGCTAGTCTTGATCAAGCGGCTTGCGTGCCGATTTGTTGTGATGAACAGTAAAAACAGGCGCTTGTGTCTGTCGCGCGGTGCGGATGGTTGGCGTCGTGCAGCGCTTGAGGGCGTCAGAGGCGTTCAGGATGAAGAAAAAGCGCTCATCTCGAGGGTTACGCCTTTCGTCTATGCACTGTCAGTCAGCACCTGGCCCAGGCTTTGCACTGTCTTGATGCAATCGTTGATGCAATCGTTGCTCTGCGCTCACGCAGAATCTTTTCAGGAGTGTGTCTTCATGCCACGAGCGCCCATAGATCACAGCGCGCCCCCCGAGGATGACGTGTCCGGTAAATCCCGGGCAGTGCACCCGGATGGGGAAGCGCCTGCCCCCGATGCCGATGCCAGCGTCAATCTTGCTACCAGTCTCGCTCGCCATGCCGCAAGCCAGGGCACCAGGAGCCTGAGCCTGCATCAGCGTCTGACCCGTTCGCTTGAGGAGCTCACACCGAATGAGCAGCGCATCGCGCGCTTTCTGCTCGCGCATCAGGATGAACTGGCGCTATACAACGCCGCGGAACTGTCACGCCTGACCGACGTCTCCAAGGCGACGGTCAGCCGCCTGTTCCGCCGTCTTGGCTATCAGGACTTCCGTGAGGCGCGGGACCAGGCGCGTAGTCTGCGTCATTCGGGTGTGCCGGTGGCGGCAGCGCCGACGGCAGACCATCACCAGCGCCACTATGAGCAGGAGTGTCGCAACCTGCGTCAGGCACTGGCGGCGCTGGACATGCTCGATATGGAGGCCTTGAGCGGCGCTCTGGCCAAGGCCGAGCGGCTGCAGATCATCGGCTTTCGCAATGCTTATCCACTCGCGCTGCACCTGCGCCAGCAGTTGCTGCAGTTGCGCGAGCAGGTGGCGGTGTTGCCGCAACCCGGCCAATCACTCGGCGAGGAGATCGCACGCCTGGGCGTCGATGACGCCGTGGTGGTATTCGCCATGCGCCGGCGACCGCATGGGCTGGCACGATTGCTTGAATGGCTGGGGCAGGCGCCATGTACGGTGCTGCTGGTCTGCGATGACAGCCTGAGCACCATCCCCGCCGGTATCGAGCATGTCCTGCGCTGCCCGTTGGACAGCGTCAGCGCCTTCGACAGCTACGCCGCAGCCATGAGCCAGATCAATCTGCTGGCCACGCGCCTGCTGCATGACGACCTCGTCGGCGGGCGCAGTCAGATACGCCGCGTGACGGATACCTTCGATGCGCTGGAGGAACTGGGCGACGGCTGATCGTCCAGCTTGAAGTGCTCCTGCCTTTCCTTCCTCTCTATCTATCTCCCTGTGGGCCGCCAGTCTTGCTTCTGATCTGTGCGGCGGCCCGATTCGACCCGGCGCGCTCTGCGCACCCGCAGGGCGCATATGCCTCCCTGACTGCACCATCTGCTGCCATGTCGCTGATGTCGGCGCCCTGATCTCGCCGCCAGGCGAGGGCGTCATCCGCGATTTCGCCTCCCGCAGGCGTGTGTCTCTTCTTATCGTAGCTACTCATTTCTTCTCGCTGTTTTGCTTTCAGGCCTGTTCTCGATCCTGTGCTGAGGCGCGTGCTCAAGTGCGTTCGCAAGCCCATGCACAGGCGTGTGAGCTGCTGGTGACTCTGCGCTGCCTGCAACTCGATCACCTTGTTGAGCACCTGGCGGAAGTGCTTTGGCACACCTGTTGCAAAGATTGATAAGGGAATCACTCGTTTCATTGGTCAGGTTCTGAAGACGAATGCGACAAGGAGTCAATGGACCTGACTCGGCGAGACACTCGGCAAGACGATCAACAACAACCAACAACAATCCACTGCCGCAAGGCACCAGGTGAATGACGAGTCGTCCTCGCATCAGCGCCTGGCATTGACGGATACCGGAGTCGACCGATGAGCAAGCGTCACGAGAGCAAGGCCCAGCAGCGCGCCACACGGACAGGCAACAAGCAGCGTCTTGGCAACTGGGTCCGCAAGGGAATATTGCTGGCCCTGTGGGGCACGTTGGCGTCCACCGCCCTGAGTGCACACGCGGATGCACTGAGTGACATCACCGATAGCGGGGTGCTGAAAGTGGCGGTGCCACAGGACTTCCCGCCCTTCGGCTCGGTCGGCCCGGACCTCAAGCCGCGTGGCTACGATATCAACATGGCGCGCTATCTGGCAGACGAGATGGACGTGAAGCTTGAGCTGGTGCCGGTCACCTCGGCCAATCGCATCCCTTACCTGCAGACCCGCAAGGTCGATCTGGTGGTCTCGAGCCTGGGCAAGAATCCCGAGCGTGAGAAGGCGATCGATTTCTCCGATGCCTATGCGCCGTTCTTCCTCGGCGTGTTCGGCGAGAAGGGCAGTGAGGTGGACTCCGCGCAAGGACTGAGCGAGAAGACCATCGGCGTGACACGTGGCTCGGTGGAAAACATGGAACTCAGCAAGGTGGCACCGGAATCGACCACCGTGAAGCGCTTCGAAGACAACAACACGACCTTGTCGGCATTTCTGTCAGGCCAGGTCGAGATGATCGCCACCGGCAATCTCGTCACCGCCGCCATCGCCGAACGCAATCCTGCCCGCGTGCCGGTCAGCGTGCTGCCGCTCAAGAATTCTCCCTGCTATGTGGGCATGCGGCATGACACGCCGGCGCTCAAGGCGCGCGTGAATGAGCTGATCGCCCAGGGAATCGAGGATGGCACGCTCAATACGCTCTCCGAGATCTGGTTCAAGGCGCCACTGCCGTCACTGGATGCCTGACTCGAGACGTCACACGTCTGATCCCTTTGCCCGTGAGGCTTGATCGATGAATTATCTCCCGGATTTCCCGCGCCTGTTGCCGTATTTGCCCGACCTGATGGCCGGGCTGATGACGACGGTCTGGCTGACGGCGCTGACCACCACGCTGGGGATACTCGGCGCGGTGATGTGTGTCTGGCAGCGCCATCGTGCGCCGACCAGCATCTTCAGCCGGCTGCTGGGCATGCTGGTGGAGCTGCTGCGCAACACGCCTTTCATCGTCCAGCTGTTCTTCATCTTCTTCGGTCTGCCGGCGCTGGGACTGTCACTCAGTGCCGAGATGGCCGCTGTGATCGCGATGACACTCAACCTGGCGGCCTACAGCAGTGAAATCCTGCGTGCCGGGGTCGATGCCACCGGTCGCGGCCAGTGGGAAGCCGGGCGGGCACTGGGGCTTACCCGCTGGCAGAGCTATCGCCATGTGGTGCTGATGCCGGCGCTGGAACGCATGTATCCGGCGCTGACCAGCCAGTGCGTGATCGTGATGCTGGGCTCCGCCGTGGTCTCCCAGATCAGCGTGGCGGATCTGACCTTCGCGGCCAACTTCATCCAGTCACGTACCTTCCTGAGCTTCGAGAGCTACGTGGTGACGGCAGGCATGTACCTGCTGTTGGCCATCGCGATGCGCGCCTTGCTCAACCGCATCGGGCGTCGCCTGTT
The DNA here is from genome assembly GCF_029991385.1 of Cobetia sp. BMC6. Lineage (NCBI taxonomy): Bacteria > Pseudomonadati > Pseudomonadota > Gammaproteobacteria > Oceanospirillales > Halomonadaceae > Cobetia > Cobetia sp. BMC6. Next base: position 441,085 of record NZ_JAKUMF010000003.1, on the reverse strand, counting down.
CGGCTTTCGCCACCTGACGCCCGCCCCGCGCAGCTGTCTGTCTTCCCATGTCCTGAAAGAGGCCCACTCATGATCGACTTCACGCTGTGGGACATTCTGCGCAACCTGTTGCTGGCGGCGCGCTGGACACTGGCGCTATCCCTGATCGCCTTCATCGGCGGCAGTCTGGTCGGGCTGGCGCTGACCTTTCTGCGCCTGACCCGCTGGCCGGGGGCGGCGCTCTTCTGTCGTCTCTATACCGAGCTGTTCCAGGGCACGCCGCTGTTGATGCAGCTGTTCCTGGCCTTCTTCGGCGTGGCGGTCTTCGGGCTGGATGTCTCGGCCTGGACGGCGGCGGCCGTGGCGCTGACGCTGTTCAGCAGTGCCTTCCTGCATGACATCTGGCGGGGCTGTGTCGAGGCGGTGCCCAAGGGGCAGTGGGAAGGGGCGCGGGTGCTGGGGCTCGGCTACCTGAAGACCATGCGTCACATCATCCTGCCGCAGGCGCTGCGCATGGCCATCGCGCCGACCGTCGGCTTCTCGGTGCAGATCATCAAGGGCACCGCGCTTGCCTCGGTGATCGGCTTCGTCGAGCTGACCAAGGCCGGCACCATGCTCAACAACGCCACCCTGGAACCCTTCACCGTCTTCGCGCTGGTCGCGTTGCTGTATTTCGCCATGTGCTATCCGCTGTCGCGGCTGGCTCGCCACCTGGAGGCACGTCTCAATGTCACTGCTCGCTGAAGTCTCTGCGCTGGATAGCGCCTCATCCGACGCTGCTGTCTCCGAGAAGGCCGCCGTCACCGAGAGCGCTCCCGTCTCCGACAGCGCCCTTGATACCGAGAGCGCCAAGGCACCGCTGGTCAGCCTGTCGGCGCTGACCAAGTCCTTCGGTGACGTGGCGGTCCTCAAGGGGATCGATCTCGAGGTGCGTCCGGGTGAGGTGGTGTCGATCATCGGGCGCAGCGGTTCCGGCAAGAGCACCTTGCTGCGCTGTATCAATCAGCTTGAACAGCATGACGGCGGCGCCATTCATGTCGCCGGCAAGCTGCTGGACGGTAGCGAGATGGACGCCGCCGCCCTGGCGCAGGATGTCGGCATGGTGTTCCAGAGCTTCAATCTGTTTCCCCACAAGCGCGTCGGCGAGAACGTGATGCTGGCACCGATGCTGGTCAAGGGTGTCGCCCGCGATATCGCCGAGCGCGAGGCCCGCGAGATGCTGGCCAAGGTCGGGCTGGGGGAGAAATTCGATGCCTGGCCGAGTCAGCTCTCCGGTGGTCAGCAGCAGCGGGTGGCGATCGCGCGCGCCCTGGCGATGCACCCCAAGGTGCTGCTGTGCGATGAGATCACCTCGGCTCTGGACCCGGAACTGGTTGGCGATGTGCTCAAGGTGCTGGAACAGCTCAAACGTGAGGGCATGACGCTGATTCTGGTCACCCATGAGATGAATTTCGCCCGTGATGTGGGCGATCGCGTGATCTTCATGCACCAGGGGCGTGTGCATGAGTCGGGCGACCCCGCGACACTGTTCGCCAATCCGGCCACGGAAGAGCTGCGCCAGTTCCTCGGCGCGGTGCTATGAGTGCAGCGTCTTGAGCGTGCAGCGGTGGACCACATCATGAGTCGAAAGGAGTCGCTCCCAGTGGACAAGCGTATCTATGTAGCGCCGGCACGTTTCTCGGGGCCGCGGGGTCAGGGGTGGCAGGAAGAAGGCCCGCTGAATGGCCAGCGACTGGTGGTCAAGGACCTGTTCGCGATCAAGGGCGAGCGCATCGGCCAGGGCAACCCTGACCTGCTGGCCAGCGCCCCCATCGAGCGGCAGACGGCGCCTGCTGTCCTCGCGCTTCAGCAGGCGGGGGCCGATTATCGTGCCCGTACCACCACCGATGAGCTGGCCTACAGCCTCAATGGCACCAATGCGCATTTCGGCACGCCGCAGAACCCTCGCGCGCCGCTGAGGTTGCCGGGCGGCTCGAGCGTGGGCTCTGCGGTGGCGGTGGCGCGCGGTGAGGCGGAGGTCGGACTGGGCACCGATACCGGCGGCTCCATCCGCGTGCCGTCCAGTTACTGCGGGCTTTATGGGCTGCGCCCGACCCATGGTCGTATCAGCATGACCGGGCTCAAGCCGCTGGCGCCGCGCTTCGACACCGTCGGCTGGATGACGCGGGATCTGGGGACGCTGACGCAGGTCAGTGAGGTGCTGATGCCGGCGGCGACAGCCACTCGACTGCCGGCGCGCATCATCCTGCTGGTGCCGGAAGGGCTCGCCGCTGGGCCTTATCAGCGCCTGCTCGGGCCGCTGTCTCGGCGCCTTGAGTCACTCGGCTTTCAGTGCGAGCGGCGCATGCTGAGTCAGACCTTCATGGCGCGCGCCAGTGAAGCCTTCCGGATTCTGCAGGGCTGCGAGATTCGGCGTACTCACCAGGCGTGGTTGAGTACGCCGGAGCAGGGGCCCGAATCGCGCTGGCCGCGCCTCAACCCGGATATCGCGGCGCGTCTCAAATGGTGCATGACGCTCAGCGATAGCGACGAGCAGGCAGCAGAAGCCAAGGCGGATACCGTTCGCCGCTGGTTTCGCCAGCAGCTGGCAGCCAGTCAGCCGGCCAGCCAGGCAGCCAGTCATCAGGAAGGCAGCGAGGCACCAGCGGAGGCTGGCAGTCGCGCGCTTCACGCCCAGGCCGAAGCTACCAGCGAGGCGGTCTTCATGTTGCCCACCACGCCGGGCGCCTCACCGCTGCTGGGTGCAAGCCTTGAGGTAATGGAGGCCTATCGTCATCGCCTGATGGGACTCACCGCACTGGCGGGCTTGAACGGTGCGCCGCAGCTGAGTCTGCCGTGGCTTGCCGACTCGGCGGCACGTCTGCCACAGGAAGCCGCGCCCCCGCCCTGGGGCGTGTCATTGCTGGGCCTGCCGGGACGTGATGAGAGTCTGCTGGCACTGGCCAGCATGTTGGAAAACTGACCTGCATGTTGGAAGACTGATCTGCATGTTGGAAAACTGACCAGCGCTGCCTTGCATGTGCGATTGCAGACATTGTCTGGAGTTGAACAGAAACGCCGCATCCCGAAAGGGCTGCGGCGTTTCTGATGCTGGCACTTGGGATTGAGGTGATGGTTCGTCAGCTGGCGGGGGTATAGGGATGCTCGCGTTGCCAGTGCTCGGCGATATCGATGCGTCGCGTGATCCATACATTGTCGTGGGACTGGATGTAATCGAGGAAGCGTTTCAGCGCCGCGAAGCGTCCCGGGCGGCCGGCGATCCGACAGTGCAGCCCGACGGAGAGCATCTTGGGCGCCGTGTCGCCCTCGGCATAGAGCACATCAAAGGCATCGCGCAGGTACTGGAAGAAATCCTCGCCGCTATTGAAGCCCTGGGCGCTGGCGAAGCGCATGTCATTGGTGTCCAGGGTATAGGGCACGACGAGATGCGGCACCTGTTCACCATTGGCGGTAGTCACCTCCATCCACAGCGGCAGGTCATCGCCGTAGTAATCGCTGTCGTAGGTGAAACCGCCGTGTTCCACCACCAGTCGGCGGGTATTGGGGCTGTCGCGCCCGGTGTACCAGCCCTGTGGCGCATGACCGACCAGCTCGCGATAGCTTTCCACCGCGCGTTCCAGGTGGGCGCGCTCATGGGCCTCATCCATGTGCTGATAATGAATCCAGCGCCAGCCATGACTGGCGATCTCGTGACCATCCTCCAGGAAACGCGCCACCAGATCCGGATGGCGCGCCAGCGCCATGCCGACGCCGAAGACGGTCAGCGGCAACTCGCGGCGCTTGAATTCATCCAGAATCCGCCACACGCCACTGCGCGAGCCATATTCGTAGATCGACTCCATGCTCATGTGCCGCGCGGGGTAGGCCTCGGCACCGATGATCTCGGAGAGAAACTTCTCGCTCTCGCTATCGCCGTGCAGCAGGCAGTTCTCGCTGCCTTCCTCGTAGTTGAGCACGAACTGGACCGCGATCTTCGCGCCACCCGGCCAGTTGGCATGCGGTGGCGTGTCGGCATAACCGATCAGGTCACGCGGATACTCATCGCCCCACAGGGCATTGTCGGTGTCTGGCATCGTGCGGCTTCCTTGCGGGTGGATAACGAAGACAAGAGCGTAATGAAGAGCGAAGACAAGAGCGAAATGAAGTGCGAAATGAAGACCCAATCACATCTCCATTGATGTGCAGGCTTTGTGCCATCACGGCGCATCGTGGCGGCGTCACGCTTGCAGCCCGCATCAATTCGTCGGTGACCACCAGCGTGGCAGCAACCGTGCGACTTCCGGGCGCATGAAGCGGTCATCGATCAAGTGGATCACGCCCTGATCCTGCTCGCTGCGAATCACTCGGCCGGCAGCCTGCACCACTCTGGTGAGCCCCGGGTACAGATAGGTGCAGTCATCGGCATTCAAGGGCTGGATGACCGGGTACGGTGCGCGCGTATCGTCGTGTGGGTCGCCTTCAGCCTGTTCCGGCTGGCTACGCCGCTGTGCGTCGTTGTCGAGCCACGTGGCAAGACGCTGCTTGAGTGCTTCATTCTCGGGACTGAAACCGGCCAGTCCGAGGGTGGCGATGAAGGCCCCGATCAGACGCGAGCCGGGCAGATCGATCCCTTCGCCGAAGGCGCCACCCAGCACCGCGAAGCCGATGCCTTGTCCCTCGGGCGTGAAGCGCTGAATGAAGCCGGTGCGCTCCGCTTCCGTCATGGCGCGGGTCTGGCGCCATTGGGGAATCTCCGGCGCCAGCTGTTGCAGGGTGCTGGCGACCTGTTCCAGATAGGCGAAGCTCGAGAAGAACGCCAGATAGTTGCCCGGGCGTTGCCGGTATTGGCGCGCCATCAACTCGGCGATCGGCCGGCAGGAGGCGTCGCGATCCCGCAGGCGTGTCGAGAGCCGATGGCGACTGACCTGCACCTGGGCCGCGCTGAACGGGGAATCGACACTCAGCCAGACGGCATCGTCCGCCAGACCCAGCAGGCGATGGTGATAGGCCGGTGGATTGAGTGTGGCCGAGAACAACAGGATGGCGTGACTGGCGCGCAGGCGGGGTGCCAGCCACGGCGCCGGACTGACGCAGCGCAGTCGCGGCTGGATCTGGCGCACGCTGCGCCCGCGGGCCTTGTGTGGCCGGGCTGACGCGTCAGCTTCTGTTCCTGCATCCGATGCTGCGCCGGAACTCGAGCTTGAATCGCTGGCAAGCGACGCCTGCCGCGCAGGGGGCGTGGCGGAGAGTTCGACCTCGAACAGCGAGTGATCGCCAAAGCCTTCGGCGAGTCGCGCCAGGGTCAGTGCCGCAAAGTAGGCCTCCATCATCTCGACATCGGGTTCCACGCGGCGCCTGGCCGTGGAAGAGGCCGAGCCGGAGACTGTCGTTGCAGTGCCTGTATCGGTAGCACTCGGAGCAGCAGAGGGGGCATCGCTTGCGATCAGGCCCAGCTGTTCGGGGGCTTGTGTGGCTGTCGCTGGCTGTTGCCTGGCCGCAGCAGGGTTTGCGGCCTTGTCAGGCTCCGCCAACCAGTCGCCCATCGCGCCGGTCCATTGGCTCAAGGCCTTGAGGAAGTCGCCGGGTAGCGCCTCCAGTGCAAGGCGCTGCGCCTTGTGGCCTGCGTCCTTGCTATCGACCTTGCTTGCCTGTGTCTCGCCGTCAGCACCCTGCTTGAGCTGCTCCAGCGCTCGCCATTGCCGAGCCAGTGCGCGTGAAGCCGAGCGCAGCGGGGCCGGATGGCCCTTGCGGCTCAACTGCTTGAGCAGGAAGTGGAACTGGCGGGCGTCGAGCTCGGTGCTGTACATGCCGCGGGCGCGCTCGATGAGGTTGTGGCTCTCATCGACCAGCACCACCGTGCGCCAATCATTGGCCTGGCTCAGGGCGAACAGCAGCGCATGACTGTCGAAGTAGTGGTTATGGTCGCCGATGATGACATCCGCCCAGCGCGAGAGCTCCTGGGCGAGAAAGTAGGGGCAGATGTCGTGGGCCAGGGCGTGGCGGCGTGTCGTCGCCAGATTCAGGGGGCGTTGGTCGGCGAGCGCGGCGTCGCGTGCCGCGGGCAGGCGATCATAGAACCCGCGCGCCAGCGGGCAGGACTCGCCATGACAGGCGAGGGACGGGTGCTCGCAGGTCTTGCTGCGCGCGCCCAGTTCCAGAATGCGCAGCGGTGTCGCCGGTGTCTTTTTCTGCCCCTCGCTGTCGTCAGCGGCTGGTGCCAAGGTGGCCAGCGCGTCGAGTGCCAGCGCGCGGCCCGGGGTGCGGGCGGTGAGGTAGAAGAGTCTGTCCGTGCCGCTTGCGGGCATCGCGCGCAGTGCCGGATACAGCGTGGCCAGGGTCTTGCCGGTACCGGTCGGCGCCTCGGCGAGCAGCTCGCGGCCGGTCATCACCGCCTTGTAGGCATGCTCGGCCAGTTGGCGTTGACCGGGGCGCCAGCTCGGCCACGGAAAGGCCAGGCGGCTCAGCGCGCTGTCGCGGGCACTGCGATGGGCCAGCTCATTGGCGGCGAACTCGCTGAAGCGTGCCGCCAGACGTGCCAGCTCCGCCTCCAGCGCCTCACGGCTCCACCAGGCTTCCAGACGCTGCTCATCAGGCTGTGCCTTGCGGCTTTTGGGGTCAGCCTGGTCAGTCTGCTCGTTCTGCTCATCATGCTCGCTCTTGGTGCCCCTGGGCGCATCCGCCGCGATGTCCAGATAGACCAGCGCGAGCGTGATACCTTCGAGGTCCCGGCTGCGACACATCAGTGCGCCGTAGACGCGTGCCTGGGCCCAATGCAGGGCGCGATGGTGCGCGGGCTGGCGGGAGAGGTCGCCGCGATGGGTCTTGATCTCCTCGAGGCAGTTGCGCTTGGGATCATAGCCATCGGCGCGCCCACGGATGGTCAAATTGCCGATGTCACCGCTGAGCGAGATCTCGCTTTCATAGTCCTTGCCGCGTCGGCGCACGATACGCTGATGACCACGGATGCCCTGCTGGGCGGTAGGCGATGGCGTGAAGCGCAGGTCCAGATCGCCCTCGCGCGCGGCAAAGGCACACAGTTCGCGTACTGCGATCCGGTAGCGTGCGGGCTCAGCGTGGGTCTCGTCCGCCTTGATCATGATGCAGGAGGTGCCTTGTGCCGGGAGCATTCGTCCGCTGAGGCCTCGGTCGCGCTCAGCCATTCGACTCGACATTCCAGCGCCGGAATCGCATGGCGTGCGAACAGGGCCAGCCATTGACGCTGGTTGTCCTGCAGACGGTCGGTGGGCGCCTTGACCTCGATCAGCCGATAACGGTCGCTGCTGTGCTCGGGGAAGAACTGGATCAGGTCCGGCAGGCCAGCGCGATGTTCACGAGGGTTGGCCAGCAGGTGGCGGAAACAGGCTTCCAGATGCGCGGGCGGAATGCAGTCCAGTGCGTGGTTCAGCAGTTCCTCGCTCAATAGCTCCCAGTGCACGAAGGGTGCCTGAATGCCCTGTTTCTGCTGATGGCGTTCACGGATCACCGTCCGGTAGCTTTCGTCCTTCAGGCGCGCGAAGCAGGCCTCGAAAGCGGCCTGGCGACGGCTGACGAAATCAGGGCGATAGAGGTCCGCCGGGCCGGTGTGGAAGGCGTGGAAGAAGGCCCCCGGCAAGGGGGCGAACAGCACCTCCCAGCACAGCAGGGTGAAGAGCGCGGGAATCAGGCCATTCTCGACATAGAAGACCGGTGCCTCGGGCGTGGCCAACGCATGGGCGGCCGCGCGCTCGACCCCGTGGATACCGTCAGCCGCCGAGGTGGCAAGGTCGGGCACCGTGAGGGCGATCTGTGGCGTGGTCGGCGCCCTGGCGCGTCTGGGCGCGGGCAATCCGAGGCCACGGCACAGACGCGGCAGGGCGCGTTCGAGTGCCAGCTGCTCGTCCAGCGTGATCTCGGCGCGCGCCAACCGCTCGCTGGCCAGCGCGTGAGCTGCGCTGATATCGCCCGACAGCTCCAGTGCTCTCACCCGGCGCGGCATGGCACGCGGGGCATATGCGGAATCCTCGAGACAGGCGTACTGGCGGGCAGCCGCCTGATGCCAGCCCTGACGCTCGGCGTCGCGGGCCAGCGAGAAGCGCAGCCGGTCACGCCGCTGCGCCAGCCAGGCATTGGCACGATCATCAATAGCACGCCCGCCAGTGGCATGAGCGTCAGTGAGCTGATGAGTCGCGGACGGCTCACTGTGGAGCTCGTTTGCCGCTGCAGACGCCGTCGCATCCAGCGCCGCGACAATGCGCTGCCAGTGCCGCTCAAGTTCAGCGTTCGCCGTGCGGTCCAGCCGCTCGCTGGCTTGCTGCCAGTCCTCACGCAGTTGCTCCAGCGCCAGATAGCGATCCACCTCCCAGCGATGGGTGAAGGCGCGAGAGGCCGGCGACAGGGCGACCGTCTCGCAACGCAGCAGGCCCAGCTCGCTGAGTACGAAGTCCGACAGATTCTGGCGCAGGTTGCCGAAGAACATCAGGCTCAGGCGTCGCGACAGCTCACCCAGCCCGACACTCAAGGTGTCGGCTGCGGGGTCGTTCAACCAGGCTGGCAGTGGCCGTGGCGTGACGTCACCCAGCAGCTCGCTGATGGCATCATGCATGCGGCGCTTGGGCGTGCTTCTGGGCAGCTCGGCAAAGGCTGCCCGGAGGCGCGGCAAGGTCACCAGCGCCAGCATCTCGTCCAGACTCAGGTCGGCATTGTGGCGGCACAGGCCGTCAGGCGTGGCACTGTCGGCGAGCGGTGTGATCAATGGCTGGCATGCGGCCTCGATCGCACCGATCTCGGGATAATGCAGCTGCGAGCGTTCGAAATGATCGCCCTTGCGCATCAGCAGTCGCACCAGCAAGGCCCGCGAGGCATCCGGCAGGCGAGTGATGGCGTCCACCGTGGCACGCTCCGCCTCTGTCAGCAGATCGGCGTGACACTGGCAGACCCAGTCGATCAGGGTGTCGAAGTTGGCCAGGTAGTAGCGCGGATTGTCGAGGGGAGCGGCTTGCATGGCGACCTGTCGAAGTGGCGGGCAGTGCGGCAGTTTGCCCGAAAGCATGGGGTTATATACAGTATATGGCCATCTGTCGCGCTGCAATCTCTTGCAAAGCCTGTCACGAGTCACCACCTGACTGTCATCCAGTGGTAAAATCGTTTCATCTGCATGTCTTGAAAGCTTCATGACACGACAGGTGGGCAGGCGTGACAGCGCGTCGACCGCGATTCCTCCCCTCGGAGGCATTTCCGCGATGGTTCAGGACGGACCATCGATCATCATTCAAGCAGGGCAGGAAGGCAGTCCATGTTTCTTGATCAGTTTCACCGGGTCGAAGATGGCCGCGTGCGGATCACCGCCGAGCAGGCAAGTCGTTTCGCCAAGCAGATGGCGGGGGATTACAACCCCATTCATGACCCGGACGCGCGACGCTTCTGTGTGCCCGGCGACCTGCTGTTCTCCCTGTTGCTGGCGAAATTCGGTCTGTCGCAGTGCATGACCATCCGTTTCTGCGGCATGGTCGGCAACGATGTGCCCTTGATCTTCGAAGCGCTGGACGCCCCCGACGAGAATGGCGTGTCCCTGCTGGTGCGCGATGAAGCCGGCAAGGTCTACCTGACGGTCGAGCGCAGCGGCGATACCACCCATGACGAGGAAGTGGTCGCCAATTTCACTCGCCAGTATATCGCCTTCTCCGGGCGCAACTTCCCGCACTTCCTGCAGCCGTTGATGCTGGAGAAGGGCGTGATGTTCAACCCGGCCCGCCCGCTGGTGATCTACGACAGCATGGGCTTCTGTTTCGAGCGCCTGGATATCGCCGACCTGCACCTCGACTTCGTGGGGTCCTCGCTCGAGGTCAACGGCAAGCGCGGCGATACCCTGCTCGAGTTCAGCATCCATGATGGCGAGCAGTGCATCGGCAGTGGTTCCAAGAAGCTGGTCGTCAGTGGGCTGCGGGATTACTGCGCCGAGACCATGGATGCGTTCGTGGAGTCCTTCGAGGCGCTCAAGCGCGAAGCCGAAGCCTGAGGTAGCCGGTCAGTCTGAGGCTTGTTGCCAGACGCCCCGCGCATGAGTCGCCAGTCATGAAGATGCCCGCCAGAGAATTCTCTGGCGGGCATCTTGGCATCTGAATGTCACAACGCTTAATGTCACAACGCTTGTGAAGCATCGCTGGGTGTCGCCGGTTGTCATTGACCGCCAACTGGCTGGCTCACCGTGTGACCCTCTAACCGTGCTCAGTGCTTGATGCTGATCGGCGCCAGTGCATCGCCCTGGGGGGTGATGCGCCCGATGATGGCGCTGGCGTGATAGCCGGCGGCCTTGAGCGCGGCCAGACAGGCCTCGGCTTCCCCGGGCGGCACACTGGCCAGCAGGCCACCGGCCGTCTGCGGATCGAACAGCAGCGGATAGCGCGGATGATCGATGACGCCGGCTTGGTCCTTCAGGGCACGCTTGAGGCGCAGATTGGCCGGTTGCAGCGAGCTGACCACGCCGCGGGCGACACAGTCCTCGGCGCCGTCGAGCACCGGCAGGGCATCGATCTCGAGCTCGGCATCCACGCCGCTGGCGCGGGTCATCTCGACCAGATGGCCGAGCAGACCGAAGCCGGTGACATCGGTGGAGGCGCTCGCCTGATGCGTGCTCAGAATATCCGCCGCGCGCTGACTGGATTGCTGCATGCTGTCCAGCGCGGCGTCGATCCAGCGGCCGCGGGCTTCCAGGCGTGCGTGCGCTGCCAACAGCGTGCCGGTGCCGATGGCCTTGGTAAGCAACAGCACATCACCCGGCTGCATGCCGCCCTTGCAGGTGACGCCGGCCAGGCTCTCCTCCACCAGACCATTGAGCGCGAAGCCCAGTGCCAGCTCCTGACCTTCGCCGGTATGGCCGCCGACCAGACTGCAGCCCGCCTCGTTGAGCACCTCGGTCGCGCCTTGCATCAGCTCGCGTACCAGCGGCTCGACCTTGCGCTCGACCCCCTGTGGCACCGTGGCCACCGCCGTCGCCGTATGCGGCGTCGCGCCCATGGCGTAGAGATCGCCCAGCGCGTGATTGGCGGCGATGCGCCCGAACAGATAGGGGTCATCGATGAAGGCGCGGAAGAAGTCGACGCTGTGCACCAGCGCCTGTCCTTCGGGCACGCGCACGATGGCGGCATCATCCGGGGCATGCAGCCCGACCAGCACGTCCGGGTTCTCGCGCGGGGCCAGACTCTGCAGCGCTCGCGACAGCACGCTGGCGCCTACCTTGGCCCCGCAGCCGCCGCAGCGCATCGCCAGTGCGGACAGGGCCTGGTGTGCCTCCTGCTCATCCAGCTCGGCTGTCAGGTGCGGATGCAGCTTGCCAACGCGTCCCCTGAGTGCCTGCCAGGCAGCGCTGATGCGCTGGTGCAACCCGGAAAGGTCGCCGGCATTCGCGGCGTCCTGCATGCTGGGCAGTTCATTGAAGCGAGCCATGAACTGGCGGTCGATATGGTCCTTCCAGCGCCACAGCCACGGGCGCAGACGCGGCGCGACCAGCCCCAGCTTGCCGCGTGAGGCGATGGCATCGCGATCCCCGGTGCTGATCAGCGCCAGCCAGCGCGACTGCGGCACATGGTCCTTGAGTGGCTCGCCGCGCACGGCCCGTCGCAGATTGTCGGCCAGCGGCCGGGCCTGGCGCACGGCAAACACGCCGGCCTTCTCGCGGGGATGGTTGAGCTGATGTGCGATATCGCCCGCGGCGAAGATGGCGTCATCCTCAAGTGTCTGCAGGCTATCGCGAACCTTGAGGAAGCCATCCTCGTCCAGGCTCAGTCCGGTCTTCTCCAGCCAGCGCGCACCACCGGCCCGTGTCACCCAGATGGCCTCATCGGCCTGATGGCAGGCACCGCTGGCACTGATCAGCTGGCGCTGGGCGGTCGAGGATGCGCGTTCGACGGCCGTGATCTCCTCACCGAAATGCACCTGGATACCGCGCTCGTGCAGGGTAGTGGCAAGCGCCTCACTGACCGTGTGCGCATGGGTGGGCAACAGACGCTGACCGCGGGTGATCAGCGTCAGGTTCGGCGCGAGCGCATCGGGCAACTCGGTGGCAAGGCGCTGCTGGATGGCCAGCAGCAGTTCGACACCGCCGGCACCGCCGCCGACCAGCACGATATCGAGCGGACGCTCGGCGCTCCTGGCGCGCTCGAGCAGACTCAGCCAGCGCTGCTGGAAGGTGCTGATCGGCTTGACCGCCACCACGGGGGCGTCTGCGGCTTCAGGGTCACCGATACCATCGATGTGGGACAGGCGAGGCGTGGAGCCGATATTGATCGACAGCAGGTCGTAGTCCACCGCCGGGCGCTCGGCGCAGATCACGCGGCGCTCGCGGCGGTCGATGTCGATCACCTGATCGCGATAGAAGCGGGCGCCGGCGAACTGACACAGCCGGCGCAGGTCGATATGCACATCGTCGAACGTATAATGACCGGCGACGTAGCCCGGCAACATGCCGGAATAGGGCGTGTCGGTGTCGCGACAGATTACGGTCAGCCGGACACCGGGCTCTGGCTGCATGGCAAAGCGCATCAGCACGCCGACGTGGCTGTGCCCACCGCCGATCAGGACGATATCACGCACGATAGGCGCTTTGACTGGCATGGAGGCGGACGGCATCGTGAATCTCGATAGTCAGTAGAGTAGGGAAACAGGAGCAGGGTATGCAGAGCCAGGGCGCGCCAGATGAGACCGGCGACAGGATTCGCAAAAGCAGGAGTCTAGCAACTTGAACTTTCTCGGTCATGCACGCCTGAGTCTGGCGGGCAGCGATAACTTCCTGTTTGGCAACCTGATTGCCGATGGCGTGCGCGGCAGTGACCTGAGCGACTGGTCGCCGGAGGTAGAGGCGGGCATCCGTTTTCACCGCCGCTGCGACGCGGTGATCGACGCCCATCCCGAGACACGCTGGTTGTTGACCCAGGTGCCGCCTTCGTCGCGACGTGTCGCCGGCATCGCCTTCGACATGATGTGGGATCACCTGCTGGCCGCCGAGATGCATGATGACGATATCGAGCGCCTCTATCGCCTGCTGGCGCGTGAGGAGGTGCCGTCACGCCTGTCGAGCCTCATCGAATGGATTCAGGTGCGCGATGCACTCAGGCGTTATCAGGAGCTGGAGTTCACGCTCGCGACCATTGCCAGCATCGGCGAGCGCATGACGGCCAGGCGCCGCTTACGCCAGACAAGTGATACTTGCCAGACAAGTGATTCACGCAATGGAAGGCTTACGCACAAAGTGGGGAATCTGGATGCAGGCGCCAATCCGCTGGCGGACATGACGCCCTGGCTGGCGGATAACCGCGCGATGCTCGAGGACAGCTTCGCGCGGTTGTGGCCGGACATGCTGGTATTGCGCTAGCCGGCCTAAGTAGACGTGCTTTTGTCAATCAGCGCTGAAGGGGGCGGGCATTCTCTCCGCCTTGCCATTCATGGTAGGCGTCGATCTGTGCCTGGGAGGCTTCGATCGGCGTCTGCATGACAAACCAGGTGACGGGCTCAGAGCATGGCGGGGTGGTAAGCGAGCCGGAGTACTGCCAGCCAGCATGTTCGCGTGGCAGCAGCAGATTGGCAGACAGGCCGCTTGTCAGGGTCTCGGAGAGGCCGCGCTGGGGCAGGCGGCTCAACAGGCGGCTGAGAGCCAGGTTGTCATGCCCTTCCTCGACCAGCACGGCCAGCACGGCCAGCTTGCCTTCCGGCGTGCTGTGCACCAGATGGATTTCCATGGCGGCACGCTTGCCGTCGATGGCGTGCTCTGACGGCACATGCAGGTGCACCTGCGACAGGGTGTACTGGGTGCCATCCAGCGTCATGGTATTGCCGCTGGCCCCTTCGATCTGCAGGGTGTGGCCCGTATCGCGCGTGACGAGCAGCGGCGAATGGTAGTCGAGTTTCGGGCCCGCTTCATTCAGCGTGCGTGACTGGCTGTCGATATCGATCGGCGACTGCTGGCTGCCGACCGAGCACTCGGCATAGCCCGGGGTGAGCTCTCCCCAATGCTCGGGGCCATTGGCTCCGGCGTTGGTGTCATCCGCGGATTCACTCGCATAGCTCCATTCGGTGACCGACGTGCCCGGCGCAGGCGACGTGGCAATGTCATCGGCGAGCGCCGGCAAGGATGACGACGTGGTGGCAAGCAGCACAGCCATGGCAAGTGGGCGTAACAGCGCGTGGGGCGACGAGGAAGAGGCTGGCATTGAGTTGTCCTTGCTCAAGAGTCCGTAACCGATCAGTGTCCTGAGCCGCCGTAGGCAGTCAGAACTCAGATGAATGAAGGCAGTCAGTGTGCCGGACTCAGGGGCGAGGTCAAGATGACGCTGGAGTGTCACTAGGGTGTCGCATTCCAGCGTCAGTTGTCGTTACAGTTATCGCGTCAGTAGTCACGACAGTTGTAAAGACAGTTGTCAAAACAGGGAGGGGGGAGCGGTGTCAGCGCTCGAGCCACAGGCATTCCACGCTGTCGCCGTGGTTGAGCTGTGCATGGGGCGGAATCACGGCCAGTGCCTGAGCACCGGCGCAGGAGGAGAGTACCGCCGAGTTCTGGTCCGGGAAGGCATGTGCCTCAAGCTGTCCATCACTGCCGGTGGCCAAGGTGACACGCAGATGGTCCTGACGGATGGCGGTGCGGGCTGAGAAGGCCGCGCGTACCGTGAGACGTTTCAGCTCGCGCAATGCAGAGCAGTCGGTCATCTCGCCCAGTAGCGGACGAAGGAACAACCAGCCACCGACCCAGCTGGAGACCGGATTGCCCGGCAGGCCCACGACACGCACCGTGTCACCCCGGGGGCTGTTGATACTCCCCAGCGCCAGCGGTTTACCCGGTTTGATGGCCAGGCGCCACAGATCCAGACTGCCGAGCGCCTCGATGGCGGGGCGGACGTGGTCTTCCTCGCCGACGCTGACCCCACCGCAGGTGACGATCAGGTCAGCCTGTTGCGCCGCCGAAGCGAGAGCATCACGGGTGGCCTCGAAGGTATCGGCCACATTGAGTGGCGCCAGCACCACCTCAGCCCCGAAGTTGCTGAGCATCTGGCTGAGCATCACGCGATTGGAATTGTAGATCTGGCCGGGCTTGAGCGGCTGGCCGGGTTCGATCAGTTCATCGCCGGTCGCGAACAAGGCCACTCGTACCTTGCGGCGCACCAGCACGTGACTTGCCCCCTGGCCACACAGCAGGCCCAGCGCGGCAGCGTCCAGTCGTGTGCCCGCCGCGAGCAATCGATTGCCCTTGCTGACATCCCGGCCTTGAACGCGAATGTTGTCGCCGCGGGTGCGAGGCCCGGGCAGCCAGGCCAGAGTGGTGCCACCTTCGCCTTCACGCAGTGTCACCTCTTCCTGCATGACCACCACGTCACCGCCGTCTGGGATTTCCGCTCCGGTGAACAGGCGCGCACAACTCGCCACGGCCAGCGGCGTGGCAGGCTGGCCTGCCGCGATACGCTGACTGATCGGCAGCCAGGCACCGTCACCGATGTCCGCCACCCGGGCGCAGTAACCATCCATCTGGGAGTTGTCGGCAGGCGGCACGTCAAGCTCGGCATGCACGTCCTCGGCGAGCACACGTCCGGCGGCGTCACTGACTGCCACGCGCTCGGCTGGCATCAGCGGGCAGCTGTCACGTAGCGCTGCGAGTGCACTGGCCAGGGGCGCCAGCCCCTTGGCGCCGGCAGGCACGGCGTCGCAGCCACATTCTGCCGCCGCGGAAGGCGACGGCTGGGAATGCGGGTCTTTACTGGCGTCAGTGGGCATGGGTTCCGCGCTCCGGAATCACCAGGTTGGCGAAGTTGCAGGGGCGGTGACGGCTGTCGAGCTGCTCCTTGAGGATGCCGTTCCAGGCCGTCTTGCAGGCGCCGGTGGAGCCGGGCAGACAGAACACCACGGTACGGTTGGCCAGCCCTCCCAGACAGCGGCTCTGGATCGTCGAGCTGCCGACTTCCTGGTGTGAAAGCTGACGGAAGAGTTCGCCGAAGCCCTGGATTTCCTTGTCGAGCAGCACGCGAATGGCTTCCGGTGTGGAATCACGCCCGGTGAAGCCTGTGCCGCCCGTCGTCAGGATGACCTGCACGGCCGGGTCCGCGATCCACTCGCTGACCACGGCGCGCAGTTGGTAGACGTCATCGGGCACGATGCGCTTTTCATGCAGGCTGTGGCCAGCCGCCGTCAGGTTGTCGACCAGGGCGTCGCCGGAGCGGTCATTCTCTGCGGTGCGTGTATCCGAGACGGTCAATACCGCGATGGTGAGGCCGATCTGTTCGTCATTGCCGCTCATGATCAGTCCTTCTTGCCTTGTTGACGTGCCTCGAGCGCTGCCAGCTGCTCAGGTGTCGCCTTGGCCTGGTGATGTGTCTTCCACTCGGAATAGGGCATGCCGTAGACATGCTCGCGCGCCGCATCGTAATCGAAGCTCACGCCGCGCTCCTCGCCAGCGGCCATCAGCCACTTGGACAGGCAGTTGCGGCAGAAGTCGGCGAGGATCATCAGATCGATATTCTGGACATCCTTGTTGTCATCCAGATGCTTGAGCAGACGACGGAACGCGGCCGCTTCCAGCTCGGTGCGGGTCTGTTCGTCCAGTTGGCTCAGGTCTTGTACGGCTTGAGGGGTCGGGTCGCTCATCGAATTCTCCTGAGAAGGCGCAGCCAAGCGCCAGCCTTCATGCTGTCGGGGTGCCTGGTGGGCCCAGGCGGGATATCTGAAACTTTACGCAACTAATGCAGAGCTGTGAACCAGTGCTGCACGCCTGTGGTTTGGTCTGTGGTTTGGCAGACGGATTGGCAGGCGGGTTGGCCGGTGGAACGCCAGTGGGTGGCAGAGTCGCGAAAGAGTGTGCGCGGGCAAGCGAGAGAGCAGGCGCTGGCAAGCGAAAACGCCCGGCAGGCGAACCTGACCGGGCGTATCTTCACTCATCCAGCGGATGTCTGACGCCGCGCTAATTCGGACGTTGCTGACGTGCCAGACTATCGTCAGGTGCCGTGGCGGGGTCTGCTGCCGGGTCTGCCGCTTCGGCCTGCTTGACCTCGTCGTACCACAGATTGTGGTGCTGCTTGGCCCAAGTCTCATCGACGTAACCGGTCTTCATGCCCTCGAAGGCACCCTCGGTACCAGCGGTGCCGATATAGATGTGGCCGAAGGACACCGCGATCAGCATCAGCGAGGCGATGCCGTGGAAGACATTGGCCCACTGCATGTTGTCACGCGTCTGGCCGAAGATCGGGAAGTCCAGTACCAGCCCGCTGGCAATCACTACCAGGCCGACCGTCGCCAGAATCCAGTACCAGGCCTTTTCTCCACCATTGGCGAAGCCGGCGTCCGGATGCTTGCCCTTCATCATGCCGCCACCCTGACGGAACCAGTCAAGGTCATGCTTTTTGGGAAGATTGAGCTTCAGCCACTTGGCCAGCACCAGGATCAGCATGATCGAGAACAGGGGCCCCACATAGTTGTGGATCACCTTGGTCGCCATGATCATGTTGGCCCAGAACACATCCCCGAATACATTGCGGAACACGAACTTGCCCCACAGCAGATTGATGCCGGTGATGGCCAGCGTCAGGAACAGCGTCGCCAGCGTCCAGTGCATGGCGCGCTCCAGTGCCGTCCAGCGCAGCATCAGCTTGCCGCTGCGCGGATGGTCCAGATTGTTGCGTCCCACCAGCAGGTAGAAGATCACCAGCACGGCCAGCATGCCACCCAGTGCGATCAGGCCGCCCGGTGAGATCCAGCGATTGCGGATCTGACGCCAGGTCTCGCCGCTCTGGTTGATCAGGCTGTAGTTGGAGTCATGTCGGCTGTCTATGGAGTTGCCCCCATTCTTGACCTGCCGCCAGGTATCGGCGTCCACCGTGCCGACCGCCTGACCGATCTCGCCGTCAGGGTTCGCGGCCAGTGCCTGAGGAGCCAGCCAGAGACTGGCCAGCATCAGGCACAGGAACATGGCGACCACGGTCAACCGTGAAGCTGTAAAGTGCGCGCGCATGTCGCCTCCTTACCCCTTGCGGGCTGCGTCGTAGGCCAGGTGGTCCGCCTGCTGAACGCTGCTGGTGGTCAGGTTGGCAGAGGTTTCCGGATGGCTGGCCTTGTCGACCGGCGACCAGGCGCCGTCTTCATGGCCCCGATAGACCACACGCTGACGGAAGATGTCGGAGACGGTCTCGGCATCGCCGGCCAGCAGGGCCTTGGTGGAGCACATCTCGGCGCACAGCGGCAGCTTGCCTTCGCTGATGCGGTTGGCACCGTACTTCTCGAACTCTTCTTCCGGGCTCTCGGCCGGGCCACCGGCGCAGAAGGTGCACTTGTCCATCTTGCCGCGCTCGCCGAAGGCGCCTTGCTGCGGGAACTGCGGGGCGCCGAACGGGCAGGCGTACAGGCAGTAGCCGCAGCCGATGCAGATGTCCTTGTCGTGCAGCACGATGCCGTCATCGGTCTTGTAGAAGCAGTCGGTGGGGCAGACCGCCATGCACGGCGCGTCATCGCAATGCATGCACGCCACCGAGATGGAGACTTCACTCGGCTTGCCGTCGTCCAGGGTCACCACGCGGCGGCGCTGAACGCCCCACTCGGTCTCGTTGGCGTTCTTGCAGGCTGTCACGCAGCCATTGCACTCGATGCAGCGCTCTGCATCACACAAAAATTTCATCTGGGCCATGGTGCTTCTCCTTCACGGCCTGTCGCCGGGTTCCTCGGTCAACAGGCCGGATGATTCTGGTAACGGATACGTCCGATCGTGTCTTGCGCTGCGTCCGGGCCGCGTCACTCGGACGCGGCCGTCACTCGAGTCAGGCAAGGCTGACGCGGCACAAGGTGACCTTGGTTTCCTGCATCAGGGTCACGGGGTCGTAGCCGTAGGTGGTCGCGGTATTGGCCGATTCACCGAGCACATAGGGCACGGTGCCTTCCGGATAGCGGGACTCGAGGGATTCGCCTTCGTAATGCCCACCGAAGTGGAAGGGCATGAAGACGACATCCGGACCGACACGCTCGGTGACCATCGCCATCACCTTGACGCGGCCGCCCTCGGCGCCCTCGACCCACACCATGTCGCCGTCCTTGATGCCCTGGTCATTGGCCAGAGCCGGATTGATCTCGACGAACATCTCCTGCTGCAGCTCGGCCAGCCACGGAATGGAGCGTGTCTCTTCGCCACCCCCTTCGTATTCCACCAGGCGGCCCGAGGTCAGGGTGATCGGGTACTTGGCGCTGACGTCCTTCTCCTGGATGGAGGCGTAGAGTGTCGGCAGGCGATAGATGGACTCGGAATCCGGCCAGGTCGGGTAGTCCTTCACCAGGTCGCGACGCGCGGTGTACAGCGGCTCGCGGTGCTTGGGGATCGGGTCCGGGAAGGTCCAGACCAGGGCACGCGCCTTGGCGTTGCCATACGGCATGCAGCCATGCTTGATGCACACGCGCTGGATGCCGCCGGAGAGATCGGTCTTCCAGTTCTTGCCTTCCGCCGCCTGCTTTTCCTCGGCCGTCAGGTCATCCCACCAGCCCAGCTGCTTGAGCAGCTTGTCGGTGAACTCCGGATAGCCATCCTCGATCTCGGCGCCCTTGGACCAGGAGCCTTCCGCGAGGATGTTGGTGCCGTTGTGCTCCACGCCGTAACGCGCGCGGAAGTTGCCGCCGCCCTCGGCCACCGTCTTGGAGGTGTCATACAGGATGGGAGAGCCCGGGTGACCCATTTCCGGCGTGCCCCAGCACGGCCACGGCAGGCCGTAGAAGTCGCCATTGGCCGGACCGCCACGGGCCTTGAGCGTCTCGAAGTCGAAGGTGTGCCAGTTCTGCTGGTGTGCCTTCAGGCGCTCAGGGCTCTGGGCGGTGTAACCCACTGTCCACATGCCGGCATTGAACTCGCGCGTGATGTCCTCGACGACAGGCACGCTGCCCTCGACCTTGATGTTGCGGAACAACTCGTCGGCGAAGCCCAGCTTGCGAGACAGCAGGTACATGATCTCGTGGTCAGGCTTGGACTCGAACATCGGCTCGATGACCTGATCGCGCCACTGTAGGGAGCGGCTTGAGTTGGTCACGCTGCCGGTGGTCTCGAACTGGGTCGCGGCCGGCAGCAGGTAGACGCCGTCGGTACGGTCGTGCATGACGGCGGCGATGGTCGGGTAGGGGTCGACCACCACCATCATGTCCAGTTTGGCCATCGCCTTCTTCATCTCCGGCCCGCGGGTCTGGGAGTTGACGGCATGGCCCCAGTAGAACATCGCCTTGAGTGCGGTCCGCTGGGAGATACGGTCCGGGTTCTCGAGCACGCCATCGACCCAGCGCGAGACGGTGATGCCGTTGGTGTGCATCGGCTTGCCGTCGTGATATTCGGTCTGGTCGTAGCGGTTCTGGATCCACTCGAAGTCGACGTTCCAGACCTTGGACCAGTGCTTCCACGCGCCTTCTGAGAGGCCGTAGTAGCCCGGCAGGGAGTGGGACATCAGGCCCAGATCCGTGGCGCCCTGGACGTTGTCGTGGCCACGGAAGATGTTGGCGCCGCCACCGGACTTGCCGATGTTGCCCAGCGCCAGTTCCAGGATGCAGTAGGCGCGGGTGTTGTTGTTGCCGGTGGTGTGCTGGGTGCCGCCCATGCACCACACGACGCTGCCCGGACGGTTCTGGGACAGGCGGCGCGCGACGTCGAGCATGTCGGCCTCGGCTACGCCGGTGATGCGCTCGACTTCCGCCGGCGGGAACTTGGCGACTTCGGCACGCACTTCATCCATGCCGTAGACACGCTGCTGGATGTAGGCCTCATCTTCCCAGCCGTTCTCGAAGATGTGCCACAGCAGGCCCCAGATGTAGGCGACATCGGTGCCCGGACGCAGGCGCACGTACTTGTTGGCCTTGGCGGCGGTCCGCGTGAAGCGCGGGTCGACGACGATGATCTCGGCGTTGGAGCGCTCCTTGGCCAGCAGGATGTGCTGCATGGCCACCGGGTGCGCTTCGGACGGGTTGGAACCGATGAACAGGATCGAACGACAGTTGTGCATGTCGTTGAAGGAGTTGGTCATCGCCCCGTAGCCCCAGGTGTTCGCGACACCGGCAACCGTGGTGGAGTGGCAGATACGCGCCTGGTGATCGACGTTGTTAGTGCCGAACAGGGCCGCGAACTTGCGCATCAGGTAGGCCTGTTCATTGCTGAACTTGGCCGAGCCCAGCCAGTAGATGCTATCGGGGCCGTGCTCCTTGGTGAGCTCGAGCACCTTGTCGCCGACTTCCTCGATGGCCTGCTCCCAGGAGAGCTTCTTCCACTTGCCACCTTCGAGCTTCATCGGGTACTTGAGGCGACGGTCAGAGTGACCATGCTCACGCAGGGATGCGCCCTTGGCGCAGTGTGCGCCACGGTTGAAGGGGTGATCGAAGGCGGGTTCCTGCTTGGTCCAGACACCTTCCTGGACCTCGGCATAGACGCCGCAGCCCACGGAGCAGTGTGAGCAGATGGTGCGCTTCGTCTCGACCGGCGCATCAGACACTTCGGTCTTGGCTTCGGCGCGTTTCATCATCGGGGCGGCCATGAAGCTCGCGGCGGCAAGGCCGCCGGTGGCGACACCGCTGCGTTTCAGGAACTGGCGGCGGTTGATACCGAGTCCTGAGGTCTCTTTGGCAGAGGGGGTGGGGGTCAGTCGCATGACATCATCTCTCCTCGTCACCCGAATCATTGCCCGGGCCGCGTGAGCGGGTCAGGGGGCAATGTCGGGAGCGGCGGTCTTTCAGATCAGGGGCAGTCCTGATCCGTGCCGACTTGTCACTGTCGATGGCGGGCGGAAACCTCTCCGCGCTGCCCGTTGTTCAGGCCGCTGGCCGCGCGCATGGCGCTGGCTCGGGACACTGTCTGTCTAGCATTCAGTCACGCAGCGTGGCGTAGAAGGCCTTGACGTGATCACTCTCGCGATAATTGTCAGTGCCCTTGTCCTTGGCGGGTGCCTCTGGCGCGGCCTGGTCCGGAATCACGGCACCGGCTAATGACCCTGCTGCGGCTACCCCTACGGTGCTGGCGCCCAATACGCGCAGGAATTTGCGGCGCCCCTGGCGCGCCTGGTTATGGCTGTCTTTTGCGTCATCAGTCTTCATGCTGATCTCCTGTCGGCAATGCTGCTGGGTGATGCGAGATGGATAGCGTTGCAGTCTCGAATGTTGCTTCACGTCATGCGTGACATCAGTGTCTTGCGTCGGGCGCCACACTGGCTGGCGTGACGAGCTGGACGGCCTCGGCCGTCACCTGCTCGCCAGACCTGTTTTCGGTTGCCGCATGCAGCGGGATCGAGTCACCGAGGTTCAGGCGCTCTGCCCGCAGGAAGGCCTGCCCCAGGTAGCCGACGGCGGCATAGAAGGGGCTCTCGCGTCCCGCGAGGTCGGCGCAGCAGCGCTCGCCCCAGCTGGCCAAATGGCGGCGGAAGAAATTGACCTGCTCGCCGGGCACCTCATCGATCAGCATGGCCATCACTTCGCACAGTGCGCCGAGATGATCCTCGGGCTCATGCACATCGCTCTGGCGTTCGAAGCCGAGGCGTTTCAGGTCCTGGCGCAGGGCGACCAGCGGCATTTCCATCAGCGAGCCGGTGAGGTACCAGCTGGCGTAGGGCACTACCTCGCCCTGCACCACGCCTACCAGGCTCTGGAAGAAGTCGTCTTCCAGCCGGCGCGAGTCGCTGACGCGGGCGGCCAATGACAGCGACGCCAGCGCGCGCGGCAGTTGCTGCTCGGCGGCCCCGGGCAGGCTGATGGCGTCATGGTCGAGTTCGGCCAGAAAGTCGATCAGTTCCGCATCCGGCGCCGCGCGCAACAGCCGCGCCAGCAGCCGGTAGAGGTCGGCGCGCAATGCCTGCTGTTCTTCACTATGGCTTATCAGAGAGTCGGCCGCAGGGGTGTCAGGTGCACGATCGTCAGTCCCACCTGCTGCAAAGTCGTCGGGAGTCGACGTGGGTGATGTCATTGGCTCAAACCTTGAGTTGGGCATCGGGATTACGTGCCATTTCGTGCCAGATGTCCTTGACGCGGCAGTCGCTGCACATCTTCAGGCGCAGTGCGCCATCGCCCTGGAAGTAGGCATGCGAGGCCAGTTTGGTCTGCATCGCCGTGATGGTGGCGGTGGAGCCGAACGGCGTGCCACAGCTGATGCAGGGGAAGGGCACATCCTGCTTGATCAGCTGCGGTTCGCGGCGCACGTCGGGCTGCGGAGCAAAGCCTGGTGTCAGGGTGATGACCTGCTCCGGGCATGCCTGCTCGCACAGGCCACACTGCACGCAGTCACCTTGAGTGAAGGATAGTGCAGGCGACGTGCGATTGGCCGAGAGGGCGCTGGTCGGGCAGACGGCGACGCATCCCTGACACAGCGTGCAGTTGTCGCTGTCGACGTTCACCACGCCGAAGGGCGCGCCTGTCGGCACGGCGACGCTGTCCTGCGCCAGGTCCGCGACCGACAGTGTCGCCAGGTGGTCGAGCACCCGATTGAGGCGTTCGCGCTTGCCGGGGCGTGCCTGCGGCTGACCCAGCAGCCAGTCACGTGCGATCGGCTGGCTGGGCTGCTGCTCTTCTTCACTGTCCGCGCCCGGTGCCAGAGCGACACACAGCGGCGTGATCAGGGGCAGGGGGTCAGCCTCGTTGCTATCCATTTGTGGCAGGGCGGATGGCAAAGAGACGAAGCGAATGCGCGGCTCGCCACTGGCCGCATTGGCAAGCCCCATGCTGTCGAGCAGGGTCAGCGCCAGGCGACGTTCGCTATCGAGCTGCTGGTGTTGGCCTGCGGGCAGGTCGTGGGGCAGTTCGACGATGACCTGCGTCGCGCCGAGTGCGAGAGCGGCCAGCCACTCGTCGTGCCCGGTGGCGGAGATTTCCTCGAGGGTGATGTCGAGGCAGCGCTCCTGGTCGACACTCGCCAGGGCAGTCTGCGAGGCAGGGGATTGCTCCAGGCGATAGCGCAGCAGCGGGTAGAGGCCACCGCCATCCTGATAGCGCTCCAGCAGGCGCTGGATCTGCTCCATGCGCTGCTCGGCCGGGGGCTGGGTAAAGCTCAGCGCGCCGGTCGGACAGGCGCTGACGCAGCTGGCTGCGCCGTGGCACAGGTAAGGGTCGATCTCGATATGCGCATTGCGACGACCGGCTACCGAGAAGATAGCATCAGCGCTGCACGACGAAAGGCAACGCGTACAGCCGATATTGCCGGCACTGGAATGCGCGCAGGTATCGAGATTGACGGTCACGTAATTCGGTTTGTCGAAATTGCCGATCAGGCCTGCGAACTGCATCGCCCAGGCGGTCAGCTGTGACAGTGATTCCTGAGAGGCCTCAGTATCGGCGACCAGCTGATCCAGCTCGGCGATGACGTCCGCGCCGGCTTGCAGATAACCGGGCGGTGGCAGTTCCGCCTGGTTGAGCGGCTGGCTGGACAGGTCGGCGATCAGGTCGAAATGGGTCGCGCTGCCGGCACCTGCCGGCACCAGCGCGGCGGCCAGATTGACGCCATCACTGGCAAGGCTGAACTGGCCGAGGTGACCGCTCAGCGCGAGCATGTCACGCGGAGCACTGTGCGCAGGCAGCGACTCACTGGCGGCGAGATGCTGTTCATCCATCGTCACCAGCGCACTGTTGTCCTGCTCACTGATCAAGAGTGCCACCGGCAGCTGAGCGGTAGCCGGCAGGCGGGTCAGCAGACTCGCCAGTGCTCGCACTCGTGCTTCGCTGCCGATGATCACGGTGCGTCCCTGACTGTGATAGCGGATGGGGGCGCTACCGGCATCCGTCGCCAACAGCGGCAGACTGGAGGCAGGCGAGCCACCCATGGCGGATGACAGGGCGCGTTGGCGTGCTTGTTGATTGAGGGCGCGCTGAGCGCTCTCGAGGCTTGAGCTGAGCATCCTCATCCTTATTCGGTCGTGGCGGACCTTGCATGCAAGCTGCCGTCAGGTGGCAGGCGGATGATGCAGGTCCCGGTCGTCGCTGATTCTCGCGGTCTTTCGCGGTCTTTCGCGGTTAGGGCCGGGTCGGCGATCGACAGTCGTTCAGTGGGGGATTCATGACAGGCCAACCATCTTTGCATGCTGTTGATGACATTGCTGTTTTCACGCCCGGCGAGAAGAGGGGCGCGGTCAGGTCGCGCAGGCACTCATCAGCGCAGGCGGTTGACGTCAGTCATAATCTTCAAGGGTTGGCATGTCATGCTGAATCTTGCATGTGCGTTGCAGTCAGTGCGCCTTGATGAGGCGCGTCAGGGTGACCCATGAGGCATCAGGATGACCTCGGTCAGGCGTATCCGGCTTTCTTGTGGGTCATAATGACGCATTTTGATTGTGCGGCGCGTCATCCTGACGCCCTGGTGTCCTGAGCCCTGACGCGCTCAGCCCTGGCGCTGGAGGCGTTTATGGGGCCAGCCCGGGTCACGGCTTGTGGCGGACCCCGCTGTCATCATCTGACGCGGGAGCTGGCTCGCGCGAGTCTTCTGCTGGTATTGCTTGCGGGTCAGGCGACTCGACTATCTCGTCGCTGGGCGTCGCGTGTGACTCGCCCACTGGCACCTCACCGTCAGGCGCCTGCTCAGCGATCTGGTCGTCTGTCTCCTGCGCCGTATCCGCCGTGGGTGTCTCGCTTGCCTCATCAAGCTTTTCCAGGCCTTCTTCGACCTTGCGGGTCCAGCTGCGCAGCGTGTCGGCGACACCTTCGGCGAGCGGGCGCATCTGGGAGAAGTCCTGGTCGTAGTCATCCAGCCCATCGCGCACCGAGTGCTCGCCACCCATGAAGATACGTCGCAGCGCACGTTGGCGTAGCGTCGGGTCCACGCCGCTCTGCATGAAGGCGCTGATGTCGGCGTCTGGAGTCAGGGTGTCGGGGTCTGGCAGCTCGATGACTGGCGCTTCAGCGTTGTCAGCGTCTGCTGCCTGCTGATCGCTCTCGGTTGATGCCTGTTCTGCTGGCTGTTCGGCTGACTGCTCTGCTGCCGAGGAGGGGCTGTCGCCGCCCAGGGCTTCGTGCTGCGAGCCACTCGCTGCAGGGGCGTCAGCGCTGTGGTCAGAGGCGACTCCCACCTGTGACGGCGGGAGGCTGTCGCCCTTGGTCACCTCGGCGCTGTCCGGCTGTGCCAGTTGGTCTTCACGGCGGCTGTCGCCTTGCTTGCGGCGTGACCAGCGCGAGAACAGGCCTTCATTGGCAGGGCTTGCGTTATCGTCGTGCTGGCTCATGACGTGCTTTCCGTACCATCACCGGGCTGATGCGTCTTGTTGGGCGTCGCGGCGAGCTGCTCTGCCTGACTGGCGCGCCCGGCGCCCTTGCGTTTCTTCTTCTTGCCCTCGTCGAGTCGTTCGCCGTGACGCGCGAGGTAGGCTTCCAGCCACACCATCAAGGCAGGGGGCATCGGCACGTCCAGCACCAGCTGGTCGCCATCCATCCAATGCGATGCTACCTCCTGACAGGCCGTCACCACGCGGGGCTGCATGCCGTCGGCTTCGCGCTCGTCGCATTGGACGAACAGACGCGGCTGCTCACAGCGCAGGTTGTAGCGGTAATCGGTGCGCTCGGTGAGGTGAAGCTGCAGCGGCAGGATGCGGCGATGCGCTACTTCATCAGCGGTGGCAGGCTCTGCTACGTGCGATTCCGTCTCTGGCGTTGCAGAGGGCGAGAGGTCGGCAATCCGCCAGGTGTCGATGCTGAAACGCCCCAGCTTCTGCGTGGTGGGTGCCAGGGTGACGCTCAACCAGCGGGTGTCGTCACTGCGGGGAGGGATGGATTCAGACATGGCTTCCTTGTTCACTGCTGTACCCGCAAGCGGGTCTGAAAAGAATGCTGCGATGGTGCTAGTGTGCAAGATACATGCCGGCGCATGCGATATCAGGGTCACCGTGAGTCAGTGCGGGGACAGCTCTGCCATCAGGCTGGTACTCTACGGCGATTCAGCGCAAGAATTGCCATTCCAACCGGCTCGATCAGGGAGACCCGAGTTCATGATGCCCTCTGCACGGCCAGCGATCAGTCGCGCCACACTACCCACTACGCTGGACATCGAAGTCATGGATGAGCGCGGTGAGCGCCATCGGCAGTCCATTGCCGCCGAGCGCTCGCTGACCATCTATCTCAATCGTCGCGAGATCGTCACCTTGATGACCCTGGGTGCCGAACCTGAGGCGCTGGTGGCCGGTTATCTGCGCAATCAGGGCCTGCTGGGTGAGCTTGAGGACCTCGAGGCGCTGCAGGTGGACTGGGAAGTCGAGAGCGCCTCGGTGGTGACGCGTCATCTGCCCGAGGATATCGAGCAGCGCCTCGGCAAGCGCACCGTGACCACCGGCTGTGGGCAGGGCACGGTATTCGGCAATCTGCTGGAGCGTCAATCGCTGGCCGCGCTGGACGCAGGCCCCTTCAGTCAGGCCTTGTTGTATCGCCTGCTGGAGGCGCTGGCGGCGCACAACGCGACCTATCGCAAGGCCGGTGCGGTTCACGGTTGCGCCCTGTGTCGGGATGATGAAGTGCTGGCGTTCATCGAGGATGTCGGCCGCCACAACGCCGTCGATACGCTGGCGGGGCTGAGCTGGTTGGCGCCCTTGAGTGATGATGACAGTGATTATCAGGGGGCCAACATCTTCTACACCACCGGCCGCCTGACCTCCGAGATGGTACTGAAGGTGGCTCAGGCGGGGATCTCGGTGCTGGTCTCACGCTCCGGCGTCACGCAGAAGGGGGTGGAGCTTGCGGAACGCTTTGGCGTGTTGTTGATCGCGCGCGCCAAGGGGCGCCACTTCCAGGCGGTGGACCCTGCCGGGCGGCTGGTGCTGGACGCCATCCCGCCGCTGCGTGCCGGCGACGCTCTCAAGTCATCGCGCCATGATGCGTCAGGCAAGCCATCTTCAGCAGACGGCGCAGCCGGATATGACAAGGGGGCGCAGTGATGAGTCGTCTTTCTTCGCCGCTGGGCGTCATACCCTCACAGGGATTTTCCTCTGAACTCGGCGCGCCTTCAGGTGGCTCTGTCGCTGAGTCTTCAGGCGAGCCCCTGAATGCGGCCACCGGCCGGCAGGCTCCCGTCCCCCACGACAACCCCTTTCTGACGGTGCAGGAAGTCGCGCGCCTGCTGCACCTCAACGAGAAGAAGATCTATCAGCTGGCCAGTGACGGGACCATGCCGGCGACCAAGGTGACCGGCAAGTGGTTGTTTCCGCGGCGCCTGGTGGAGCAATGGATTCTCGAGTCCAGCCATCATGGTGTGCTGGCGGATCGCCTAATGATCACCGGCAGTGATGACCCGCTGCTGGCTGCGCTCTCCATGCGCCTCAATCAGCAGCATGCCGGTAGCTCCTTCTATGGCATGAGCGTCACCGGCACGCGTCTGGGGCTTGATCTGCTCAGCCAGGGGCGTGCTGACGTCTGCGCCATTCACTGGGGGCGCGCGGAGGAGGCGGCGCTGCGTCACCCGGCGCTGATTCGTGGTCACGATGGCTATCGCCAATGGGTGATGGTGCGGCTTGCGCGCCGTACCCAGGGGCTGATCATCCGCAATGATGATCGCCATCTGTCCATCGACCCAAGCGGCCTGTTCGGTTCGCAGCGGCGTTGGGCGGTGCGACAGGAGGGGGCGGGTTCGCAGCGCTTCCTTCAGGAGTGGCTGTCCGGCCATCAGATGCGTGCCGAGCAGCTCAATACCCTGGCGATCGCCTATTCCGAGCGTGAAGTGGCCTCGATGGTGGCGCGGGGCGAGGTGGACGTCGGCCCCGGTACGCTGTCGGCCGCCAATGAGTTCGGCCTCGGCTTCGTTCCGGTCTGTGAAGAGGCCTTCGATCTGGTGGTGCCGCGCAATGTCTATTTCCGCGATCTCTTCCAGGGATTGCTGGACTATCTGGCCACGCCGAATGGCATCCAGCTGGCGCAATCCCTCGGCGGCTATGATCTGCGCGAATGCGGTCAGTTGATCTGGCGCGGCGATGCCGCACAGCACGATTGAAGTGCTCGGTACGCTGAACACCCAGCGGATGCTGGCGGTCAGGACTCGGCGCAAGGCATGAGCGTCTTTGCGACATCCAAAAAATCGCCCATTAGCGCATGGCTAGTGGGCGATTTTTTTATTGCGGGCTGACGGCGAGCATGGTCAAGCAAGTCGTTGTTTTGAATGGACCGGCCAGGTGACGCTCGCGTGAAGGCTATCTTTACGGTTTAGCTTCCCGCCAGCGCGTTACGTGCCTATCTCACTTCAACACAGCCCGGCTCACTTCAAATCGGCTCAGCTCAGATCCGAATCATTGCGAGTGCACACCGACAGCACGATGGCATCTTCTTCGCTGGTAGAAACCAGGGCGTGACCCATGTCGGAGTCGAAATAGATGCTGTCCCCTTCGCCCAGCGGCAAGGGTTCATAGAATTCCGAATAGAGCAGAATGCTGCCCGCCAAGACCATCAGGAACTCCTCGCCGTCGTGACGCACCCAGTCGGGGAAGTCATCGAAGCTGCGCGCACGCACGCGAGTCTTGAAAGGAATCATGCGTTTCTGCGCCAGCTGCCACGACAGCAGCTCGTGCTCATAGGTCGGTGTCGGGTGGGACTTGCCATCACCGACGCGCGTCAGGTCGCGACGCCCGAGAGTGCCACTCTGGCGCTTGGGCGGGCTCAGCAACTGCGGCAGGTCGATGTTGAGACCATGAATCAGCTTCTGGACCGCCGTGAAGGTCGGCGAGATCTGCTCATTCTCGATCTTGGACAATGTCGAGCGTGCCAGTCCCGTGCGCTGGCTGACATCTTCCAGCGTCCAATGATGGGAGAGGCGGATCTGCTTCACGCGTTCGCCAAGCTTCAGGGGCTCAACGAAGGGTTTGCGACCGGAGGCGATCCGGACGGCGGCGTCCTTGTCTGTCGGTGTGCTCATGAGAGTAGCTTCGCTATGGGCGTGATATTGGCGGCGCACGACATCGGGAGTCGCAGCGCTGTCAGCTGGCGATAAAGTTTACTATCGGAAACTTTATCGCCAGCTTATCACAGCATGGCAAGTGCGCATCATCCCGACACGTAGCCAACATGGCAGTCCGCGACATGGCTGTTCGCGATACCTAAGGCTCGCTGGTACTCCCTTGATGCAGCGACAGGTTTCCTGGCTGCGGGAAACCTGTCGTGAGGTGTGATGTGCGCCAGGAGTGAAAGTCACCGGTGCGGGGGATGCCCAGCGCTAGAACAGCCGGGCACTAGAACAGCCAGGCGCTAGAATAGCGGGTGATCACGCTCATCCTCGGCGGGCTTGGAAAGCGGCGGCTGTACGCTGTCTGGTGTGCCAGAGGCGGAGCGGGGTGGTAGGGCATCCACGGTGGGAGGCGCGAGATCGAGCTGGTCTGGTTCGGGTTTCTTTGACTCGGGTCGCTCTGACGTGGGTTGCTCAGAAGCCGGTGGCTCTGAAGGGAGCTGGGCTGATGGGTGCTGGCTGCCGGCACGTGCATCGAGGCCATCCTGCATCGGCAAGCCCGCCAGCGCCTTGAGATGCGCCTCGGTGCTGCGCCCTAGCGCCTCCAGGCAATACCCGCCCTCCAGCACGGAGACGATACGCCCGTGGCAGTGACGCCGCGCGACATCCATCGCCAGTAGGGTGACCCAGTAATAGTCGTCATCTTCCAGGCACAGTTCTGCCATCGGGTCTTCACGGTGCGCGTCAAAGCCCGCCGAGATCAGGATCAACTCCGGCTTGAAATCATCAAGCTTCTTCAGCCATTGGGCTTCAATGGCGCGCCGGAAGGCCAGTGAGCCGCTGCCTTCGCTCAGGGGCGTGTTGTGGATGTGCTCCCAGCGGCTCTCCAGGTAGCGCCACGGGTACATGGCGTCCTGAAAGGAGGAGCACACCAGCGTATCGGGGTCATGCTTGAAGATATCGACGGTGCCGTTGCCCTGGTGTACATCGAAATCGAGGATCGCGATCCGCTTCACGCCGTAATGCTGGCGGGCGTGCAGAGCGCCCACCGCCACGTTGTTGTAGAAGCAGAAGCCCATCGCATCGGCGCGTTCGGCATGGTGGCCCGGGGGGCGCACGGCGCAGAAGACGTTGTCGGCCTGATCACGCATCACCTGGTCGACCCCGCGTACCACCGCGCCGGCGGCCAGTCGCGCCGCGACCAGGCTATCGGCACACATCACGGTGTCTTCGTTGATGGTCAGCAGCTGCCCGGCCTGGGGCGGACATTTCTCCAACGCCTGCAGGTGGCGCATGGGGTGCACGCGCGCCAGCTGCTCAAGCGTTGCCGCTCGCGCACTGTATTGCTGGACATGCTGAATCACGCCGCTCAGCGCCAGCTGACGCTCGATGGCCTGCAGACGCAGTGGGCTCTCGGGATGGGTGGGGCCCATGAAATGCTGACCGCAGTCGCGATGGGATATGTAGGAGGTGATCATCGGCATGCCTGCGTGAGTGTGCGGGTCATAATGGTCTGCACCATGACGTAACAGTAAGAGTCGTCAATGGCATGAGCCAGTCGCCGATGGTCTACCTTGTTTCACGCATGAAGGGCGCGAGGATGGCTGTTCAGACCTGCGCTTTCGCGGCATGCTGCTCATATCGCGCTGACGAGGCGCAACCGCTGACAGGACAAGCCTATGGGAACGCGATTTCTGCGCAATTTCTTCGAGCCCGCCAGTATCGTGGTGATCGGCGCCTCGGAAAAGCCGCATTCACTGGGCGGGCAGGTACTGCGCAATCTGCTTGAAGGGGGCTTCAAGGGCGCCCTGACGGTGGTCAACCCCAAGGGATATGAGACGGTGCATGGCGTGGCGTGCGTCAAGCGGGTCAGTGAGCTAGAGCAGGTGCCGGACCTGGCCATTCTGTGCTCACCGCCGGATACCTTGCCGCGTGTGGTCGAGAAGCTGGGCCGGCGCGGCGTCAAGGCGGCGCTGCTGATTTCGGGAGGTGTCGCGCCGACACCGGTCAGCTCGCTGGCCCGCGTCACCGGCAAGGGGCTTGAGATGCTGTCACGCCGCGACGGGCTGAACTTCACTGCCCCGCGTCTGCCGGGCATTCACAGGTCCACTACGGGCAAGCCAGGCCCCGAACCCTCCGTCACCGAGGCGTCGTCTTTGGATGAGGCCGGCGAGCCTGCCGCGCCGAGCGCCGAGCGCTACCCGCGGATCGCCGACAGCACGGACGACGTGCTGGATGCCTCGCAGGCACGAGAGCCGGGTGTCGAAGTCCCGCGTATCCACCGTGATCAGGAAAGCCTCAACAGTCGGTTGCTCAAGGCCGCCCGAGGCAGTGGGATTCGCCTGCTCGGGCCGGAATGCATGGGCATCTGCGTGCCAAATCGGCACCTGAATGCCTCCTTCAGCGGGCAGCCAGTGGCCAAGGGCAAGGTCGCCTATCTCGGCCAGTCGGGGATGCTGGGCAATGCGATGATCGACTGGGCGGCAGGGCGCGGCATCGGCTTCTCGCATCTGGTGACCCTGGGCGACAGCGTCGATGTGATGCTGCCCGATCTGATCGACTATCTGAACCAGTACGGGCCGTCGCAGGCCTTGCTGTTGCACCTGGAGCGCATTCACGACCCGATGCACTTCATGACCGCGCTGCGCGAGGCGTCCCGCAATCGGCTGGTGCTGGCGATCAAGAGTGGCCGTACCCCGGAAGCCGACCTGTTCGGCACACATGTCACACGTGGCGTGCCCAATCGCGACCGGATCGTCGATGTTGCCCTCGCGCGTGCCGGGGTGGTGCGCGTCAATGACAGCGAAGACATGTTCGATGCGCTGGAGACGCTGAATCGCATGAAGCCGTTGCGCGGTGATCGGCTGGCGATCGTCTCCAATGGGTTGGGCCCGGCCTTGCTGGCCATCGACAAGCTGATGGCGGGTGGCGGCAAGCTGGCCGAGCTGAGCGAGGAGAGCCGCCAGGCGCTGCTCAAGGCCGAGCTGGATGTCAGCCTGCCGGGGCGCAATCCGGTGGATCTGGGCGGCAATGCCACGCCGGAAGATTTCCTGGCCGCGGTCAACATCGTGGCCAATGACCGTGGCGTGGACGCCGTGCTGGTCGTGCATGCGCCGACACGCCTTGCTCCCTCACGGGCAACGGCCGAGGCCCTGGTGGCGCATCGCAAGCAATTCCGACGCAACCTGCTGACCAGCTGGATGGGGCTCGAGCAGGCGCTTTCAGCCCGCCATGAATGCCATCTGGCCGGCATTCCGACCTATCTGTCGCCGGAGAAGGGCGTCAAGGCCTTCTTGCAGATGGTCGATTACCACCGTGTGCAGACACTGTTGCAGCAGACGCCGCCGAGCCTGGCCTTCTCGACCAGTGCCGAGATCCGCGCCCGCGCCCATGATCTGGTGCACAGTGCGCGGCGTGCCGGCCGTGAATGGTTGACCCACTCGGAAACGGCGCAGGTGCTCGATACCTACGGCATCGCGACCGCGCCCAGTCGCTATGTGCTCGACGCCGCCGAAGGCGCGCGCGCCATCGTCGAATTGCAGCGATCTGCCACGGATGACGACAAGCCTTCTCGCCAGGGCCCCTATGCGCTGCGCGTGGTGCATGAACACAACAGCCAGCCGTTCCGCTATCGCCGCTACCCACAGCGGCTGTCTTCCGGCGTGGTGCAGGACCTTTCCGGTCCGGAGGATATCGCGCTGGCGATTCGCCGCATCACCCAGAAGGTGGCGGAGGGCGATGCCGAGCGTGGCCGCGGTGACCACGAGCGCACGCGCATTCATGAGTTCTGCCTGCAGCCGATGCAGCGTGGCAAACACTCGCTGCAGTTGAGCGCAGGCATCACGCGCGATGACGAATTCGGCCCGGTGATCGTGTTCGGTATCGGCGGTTACAAGGTCAATGTGCTGGCGGACCGCCAGGTGGCCTTGCCGCCCCTCAACATGACACTGGCGCGTGAGCTGATCTCGCGCAGCCATGCCTCCCGCCTGATCGCCGAGCACTCGCCGGACCCGGAGCGCGATTTCGAGCGCGTCAGCACGCTGTTGATCAAGCTCTCACAGTTGGCATCGGATTTGCGTGACATAAGAGGGTTGGAAATCAATCCGTTGTTGCTCAATCGCGAGGAGGCCGTGGCAGTGGACTTCGCGCTGGATCTCGGCAAACCG
Organism: Cobetia sp. BMC6; assembly: GCF_029991385.1. Taxonomy (NCBI): domain Bacteria; kingdom Pseudomonadati; phylum Pseudomonadota; class Gammaproteobacteria; order Oceanospirillales; family Halomonadaceae; genus Cobetia; species Cobetia sp. BMC6. The sequence goes on along the minus strand of NZ_JAKUMF010000003.1, from coordinate 407,125 downwards.
GCCCGTTTCGCGATCATGCCGTATCCGGAGGAGCTGCGTGAATGGGTGTCGCTGGACAATGGCATGCACGTCGAGGTTCGCCCGATACGCGGCGAGGATGCGCCCTTGATCACGGCCTTCCATGCGCGGCTATCCGAGGAGAGCATTCGTTTCCGCTACTTCCACCACAAGGCGGCGCTGACTCAGCGAGATCTCGCGTTGCTCGCCCAGATCAATTACGACCGCCAGATGGCCTTCATCGCCGAGCGTGAAGTGGAAGCCCAGTCAGGTGAGTCGCCGCAGCGCGAGATGCTGGGGGTGGTGCGGGTATGGAATGACCCGGACAACATTCGCACCGAATTCTCCGTCATCATCCGTGATGACATGCAAGGCGAGGGGATCGGCAGTCTGCTGATGGAGAAGATGCTGCGCTATTGCCGCTCGCTGGGCACGCTGGAGATGGTCGGCAAGATCATGATCGACAACCACCCGATGCGCGCCCTGATGAAGCACCTCGGTTTCACCTGCCGCTACAACATGGAGGAGCAGGTCATCGATGCCAGCATCCGTCTCAACGAGCCAGTCAGTGATTGGCAGCGCCTGAGGCTGGAAGCCAAGGCCTGATGCGCCTTGATGGTGCAAGGGCCTGTTGATAGGCGTGTGCCTGGGCTTGTTGATAGGCGTGTGCGGGGGTTGTTCAAGGGCGCGTGCGCGGGCTTGCCAGGCGGTTCTCGGCAACACGCAATGCGTCAGGGAATGGAGAGCAATAGACCAATAACAACATGCAATGTCGTGATTCAGGGAGGTATCAGCAGAAGCGTCAAGGGCATACCACCTTGGTCGTATAAGCGTCTGTTCGTGTTTGAGCGCTTATCAATAAAACTGTATTGTAATTACAAATATAAGAATCCTTTATGGATAATGGCGCAGGGGATGACACAGTATTCTGTCAGCAGGTCGGCAAGCGATGCTTGCGGCCAGATTGCGCGATGTCAGCGGCAGGGCGAGCCATTCTCCCTGCCGGATTGAGTGCGTAATTGACAGAATCCGTGGATATTTCCTGCCCGCTGACGACAGGAAAGCCAATGACTGACACTCGCGACGTGAAGATTCGAGTGCGCAATCTGAGCAAGGTGTTCGGCAATCAGCCCGACAAGGCGCTCAAATTGCGTGATGAGGGCATGAAACGCCCCGAGATTCTCGAGAAGACTGGCCAGACGTTGGGGCTTTCCAACGTGGACTTTGATGTGATGGAAGGCGAGTTGCTGGTCATCATGGGGTTGTCCGGTTCCGGAAAATCGACCCTGATCCGCTGCCTGAACCGGTTGATCGAACCGACGGAGGGCGAGATCCTCATCGACGGCGATGATGTCGCCAAGCTGGATGACAAGTCGCTGCTGCGCTGTCGTCGCAAGCATTTCTCGATGGTGTTCCAGAATTTCGCGCTCTTCCCGCACCGCACCGTGCAGCAGAATGCCGAGTTCGGGCTTGAGGTGCGCGGCGAGGAGAAGGAAGTCTGTTATCAGCGCGGTCGCGATGCGCTCAAGCAGGTCGGCCTTGATGGCTGGGAAGATGCCTACCCCAGCCAGCTCTCCGGCGGCATGCAACAACGTGTCGGCCTGGCGCGAGCGCTGGCCAACGACTCCACGGTGCTGTTGATGGATGAGGCCTTCTCGGCGCTTGATCCCCTGATCCGCAAGGACATGCAGCAGGAATTGCTGGCGCTGCAACACAAGATGAAGAAGACCACCATCTTCATCACCCACGATCTTGATGAAGCCCTCTCCATCGGCGACCGCATCATCCTGCTCAAGGATGGCGAGATCGTGCAGATCGGCTCCCCCGAAAGCATCCTCACTTCCCCGGCCAATGATTATGTGGCGCGCTTCGTCGAAGGCGTCGACATGTCGCGCATCCTCACTGCCCGCTCGGCGATGACCGATGTCCGTGCCACCGCACGCGATGATGATGGCCCGCGCACGGCGCTGCGCAAGATGGGCGACAACGGCCTCGATAGCCTGTTCGTGGTGCGTCGTGATCGCACTGTGCTCGGGATCATCACCGCCGAGGATACCGAACGTGCCGTGCGCGAGAATCTCACCGATCTCTCGAGCATCATCCACTCCGATTGCTGTCAGGTCTCGCCGGAAGAACCGCTGCACAACCTGTTCGCGATGTTTGCCGGTCATCACCATCCGCTGGCGGTGGTCGATGAGCAATCCCGCCTGTTGGGCGTGGTGATCAAAGGGTCCGTACTCGCGGAACTGGCGGAAGCAGGGGAGGCACACGCATGAGCGACGCAACCGGTTTTACCATCCCGAAGATAGAGCTGGGTGACTGGATCGAGACGGGGCTTGATTACCTGACGACCAACTACTCCAGCATCACGCGCGGCATCTCCAAGTTCACCGAGACCGGCATCGACGTCCTGAACGATGCGCTGATGTGGCTGCCCGAGTGGGCGCTGATCGCCCTGGTGACGCTGCTGTGCTGGCGGCTGGCCGGCACGCGCCTGGCCATCGGTTCCGTACTGGGGCTGGGACTGATCTGGAACCTGGATCTGTGGGACCCGATGATCGAATCGCTGACCCTGGTGGTGATCGCCACCCTGGTCGCCGTGGTCATCGCGGTACCGCTGGGGATACTGGCGGCACTCTCTGACCGCTTCTACAAGGTCATCATGCCGGTGCTGGATTTCATGCAGACGATGCCGGCCTTCGTCTACCTGATCCCGGCGATTCCCTTCTTCGGCATCGGCTCGGTCTCCGCCATCTTCGCCACCGTGATCTTCTCGATGCCGCCAGCGATTCGCTTCACCACGCTGGGCATTCGTCAGGTGCCCAATGACCTGATCGAAGCCGCCGATGCCTTCGGCGCCACCCGCAGCCAGAAGCTCTTCAAGCTGCAGCTGCCGCTTTCCCTGCCCACCGTGATGGCCGGCATCAACCAGACCATCATGCTGGCACTGTCGATGGTGGTGATCGCGGCCATGATCGGCGCCGATGGCCTGGGGAATGAGGTCTGGAAAGCCATCCAGCGCCTGCGTCCGGGAGATGGTTTCGAAGCGGGCATCGCGGTGGTCATCCTGGCCATGCTGCTCGACCGCCTGACCCAGACCTTCAGCAAGGAAAAGAAGCCCCGTTCATGAGGGGATTCACCAGCGGCCTCCGTGTATTGCCTGGCCCATGCGGAGGCCGCCTCGAGCACTTCCATACCCGACTCAACGTTTGGCCGTCGACACACGTTTTTCGACAGACGTGCTTCGATAAACAATGAGTAAATTCGAATAAAGGGGAAAATGATGAACAAGCAAGATGCCTCCCACACTACCTTGAACGTCACCGCGAAGATGAATGCCGCCACCAAGGCATTGCTGCTCGGCGCTGTCATGTCCTCCTCACTGGCCGGGGCAAGCGCCGTGTATGCCGCCGGTGACAAGGGCGATGTGACGCTGGCCTACGTCGAATGGTCCTCTGAAGTCGCCTCCACCAATGTGGTCAAGGCGGTGCTCGAATCACAGGGCTACAACGTCGAACTCAAGGCGCTGTCTGCGGCGGCGATGTTCCAGGCAGTCGCCTTCGGCGATGCCGACGGCATGGTCGGTGCGTGGCTCCCCACCACCCACGAAGACTACATGGCCAAGATCGCCGACAAGGTCGACGACCTGGGCGTCAACCTCGAAGGCACCAAGCTCGGGCTGGTCGTGCCGTCCTACAGCAAGCTCGAGACCATCGACGACATCAAGACCCACGCCGAGGATATCGATGAGCGCATCGTCGGCATCGAGCCGGGCGCAGGTCTGACGCGTCTGACCGAGCAGGTGCTGGAGGACTACGATCTCGAGGACATCGACCTGACCACCGGCAGCGGTGCGACCATGACCGCCGCGCTGAGCAATGCGATCAAGGGTGAGCGTGAGATCGTCGTCACCGGCTGGACGCCGCATTGGATGTTCGCCCGCTGGGACCTCAAGTATCTGGATGACCCGAAGGGCGTCTACGGCGGTGCCGAGGAGATTCACACCCTGGCGCGCAAGGGGCTCGAGGAAGACATGCCGGAGGTCTACGCGATTCTCGACAACTTCGCCTGGACCCCGGCTGACATGGGCGAAGTGATGCTCAACAACCAAGAAGACGACGCTGACCCCTACGAAACCGCCAAGGCGTGGGTGGAAAGCCATCAGGATATCGTCAAGGAATGGCTGCCGGCCGCGGCTGAGTGATGCCTGACGCATGACTCGCTGAGTCATGAATGACGAAACGCCCCCACAGGGTCTCCTGTGGGGGCGTTTCGTTGTGTGCCTGCAAATGACGCGTCGCTCACCCCGGGCGAGCGGGAGCGGAATGGCTCAGAACGGACTGGCTTAGCCTGACCTGATCAGAACGGGCGGGCTCAGAAAGGACAGGGACTGCGCACTTCCATGCGCTCACCACTCACCGGGTGATCGAAGCTGATCATCTCGGCATGCAGCATCAGGCGCTCGGCCATGAAGAAGGCCTCATCCGTCGCATAGAGGTCGCAGCCCAGGATCGGGTGGCCGATCTGCTGGCTATGGATGCGCAACTGATGCGTGCGACCTGACACCGGCGTGAACTCGACTCGCGTGCGCGCCGGATTCTCCAGGCGCTCGATGACGCGGAAATCGCTGATGGCGGTCTTGCCGGTCTCGTGGCAGATCTTCTGCAGCGGGAACTGGTCGACGTCCTTGGCGATGGGCAGCGAGATGCGCCCGCTGTCCTCCTCCAGATGGCCATGCAGGATCGCGGTGTAGGACTTGCCGATGTTGCGGTCCTGAAACTGGTGGGTCAGGTTGCCGTTGGCCGGCTTGTTGAGCGCGACCAGCATGATGCCGGAGGTGCCGAAATCGAGCCGGTGCAGCAGCTTGGCGCTGGGGTATTCCTTGACCAGGCGATGATGCAGCGAATCCAGATTGAGCGGATGCTTGCCGGAAAGGCTGAGCAGGCCACTGGGCTTGTGGATCAGCAGGATGTCATCGTCGGCGTACAGCACCGCGTAGGTTTCGTGGCAGACGGGAACGATGAACGGGTCGGCTTGTGGCTGCATAAGGGCTCGTCAGTGACATCAAGGAGGGCGGGGCGAAACGGCAAGTGAGGCAATTGCTGGCGTGCTCTAGAGCGCTGGCGCGGTCTAGAGCGCGATATCCTGCCAATGATACTCGTACTCGTCGTCCTCACCATCCTCTGGCGCACGACCGATGAAGAGGCTGGCGGTGAAGGCGCGCACGAAGATCACCTGGCTGCCATCCAGTGCGGTCAGCAGCTCACCCTTCTTGAGCTTCTTGATCTTGCGCTTGCGTGCTGCGGCGGCATCACGCGCCGCGCGGGTGTCGGCGCGCCACTGGGCGGCAATCTCACCGGGCGCTGTCGACTGTTCGAGCAGCTCCTCGGGGCATTGCAGCGGAATGTCTGGCGTGCCTTCGTCACGGATATGGTATTCCCAGCGGCTGGGGTCACCATTCTTGGGAGCCTGCATCAGGTGCTGGCGAATGAAGGTATGGCCGTGAGGATGTTCCAGCACGGTATACAGCACATTGCCGACCACGGCGTGATCGACCAGCGAGATGCCATGACTGTCGGACGGCGTATAACCGGCCAGCAGACGGTCTACCAGTGTCTGACGTGCCACCTTGGGGGTGCCGCTGTCATCCCAGGCCATGAAGCCTCCAATCTGAGCGTGTCTGGCATCGCAGGCCATGTCGGATGCGCTATGAATGACGCAGGCTGACTGGCGTTCGAGAGGCCGAAAGGGCGGCCATTGTCCGGCTTGTGCCCGGCGAGGGCAAGCCGCTGAACGCGCGAATCTGCGCCGGCGGGGTCTCAAGGAATAGCGCAAGCGATAACACAAGCGGCAACCCGGCCGGCGCCCCGCACGGTAACCCGAACGGCAACGCAAGAGGCCCCGCATGAGCGGAGCCTCGAGAAGAGCGCCTGTTGTGGCGCAGACTGGCTATCGGCACAGACTGGCTAGCGGCAGAGACTGGCTAGCGGGTCAGGGTGCCAGCAGTTGCTTGTGCCATTCGCCGTCTTCCGTGTCCAGGCGCTGGTAGCGTACGCGATCGTGCAGGCGCGAGGGCTGCCCCTGCCAGAATTCGATCATTTCCGGCACTACGCGGTAGCCGCCCCAATGCTCCGGACGCGGCACTTCGGTGGTGGCATAGACCTGCTCGAAGCGACCCTGACGCTCGCTGAGCCATTCGCGATCGGGAATCTCGACACTCTGCTGCGAGACCCAGGCGCCCAGCTGGCTCTCCTTGGGGCGTGAGGCGAAGTACTGATCGGAGGTGGCATCCGCGACCTTCTCGACGCTGCCTTCGATACGCACCTGGCGCTCCAGCGCGGGCCACCAGAAGGTCAGCGCGGCGAAGGGCACATTGGCCAGCTCGCTGCCCTTGTGGCTCTGATAGTTGGTATAGAAGATGAAGCCTTCACTGTCGCAGCCCTTGAGCAGCACGATGCGCGCATGCGGCTTGCCCTGGCTGTCGACGGTGGAGAGCGTCATGACATTGGCGTCGTTGTCATCGGCGGACAGGGCGCTGGTCAACCACTCCTGAAACAGCTCGAAGGGTTCCAGCGGTGTGTTCGCAAGGCTCAGGCCATCACCGGAATAGGTTCTGCGCACATCGGCGATATCGCGGTTCATGGTGGGCTCCCTTGATGAATTGCTCATGTAATGACATGACTGTGACCGCTCACGTGCTGGATCGCAAGCCTCAGACACCGCCCAGCTGCAGCCACGCCATGTAAAGCCCGGTACCGACGGCAATCGAGAGCAGCGCATTGCGTCGCCACAGATGCAGTCCCGCCACGCAGAGGGCCGCGACCAGCATGCCGGCGCCCTCGGCGCTTACGAGCCAGCTTTGCCAGGCCGAGATGTGGTGCGCAGACTCTGACATGTCAGGCAGTTGCATGGCCGACAGCGAGACGATGATCAGCACGACCATGACGATGGCCGGCAGATAGCGGCCCATATGCAGAATCAGCGGATGGGCCGAATGGCGGGACAGGAACACGAAGGGCAGCGCGCGCGTGGCGAAGGTCGCGCCGGCTGACACGGCGATCAACAGCAAGGCCTGCAGGGTCGTCATGGGGTGGTGTGCTCCGAGGCTTGATTGTGTTCAGTCCGGCGCGCGCCAGGCTTGCCGTGTGGGGGATGATCGTCACGCGGGGCAGGCGTGACGTGTGGCTGTTGTTTGCCACGCTGGTAATGATACTGCCCGAGCAGGAGGGCGCAGGCTGCCGCGATGCTGCCCAGCAACAGCTGATCTTCCGGCAGCAGCCACAGGCCCGCGAGCGTGACCAGCAGGCCGAGCATGAAGGGCCAGCGCTCGCGCAGGGCGAACCATTGTTCGATGCCCAGCACCACGAACAGCGCCGTCAACGCGAACTCGATGCCGCTGCTGTCAAAGCTGAGCTGTCCGGCTGCCAGACCCAGCAGCGTCCCCAGTACCCACCAGGATTGGTTGAGGAAGGTGATGCGCAACATCAGGCGCTGGTCATCACGGCGCGCCACGGGATCATCGCGTTCGCCGCTGCGTGGCAGGCTGGCCAGCAGCGAGTAGGTTTCATCGGTCAGCCCGAAGATGAGATAGAGCTTGCCAAGCCCCGCCGCGCGGAAGCGCTCCAGCAGCGACAGGCCGTAGAAGAGGTGGCGCGAATTGAGCAGCAGAGTGGCCACAAAGACCTCGGTGATGCCGGCGCCCGCACCGAGCAGCGCTACCGCCAGGAACTGGCCGGCCCCGGCCAGGATGACCAGTGACATCAAAAGGCCCAGCCAGGGGCTCAACGGCAGCTGGGTGAACAGCACGCCGAAGGCAGCGCCCAGCGGGATATAGCCGAACATCACCGGCAGGGTCTTGTTGAGTGCCTGTTGCCATAGGTGACGACTGCTGACTGGCTGCCGGGGAGGCGAGCCCGCACAGGTGGTGTCGTCCCGGGAGGCGTGCGAGGTACCGGCCGTGGAAGGCGATGACATGGCGAGAGTTCCGTTCTGCGCAGGCGGGGTGAAGACGGGCGACACATGCCGGGAGCCTTCAAGAGGCCGAGACCCGGTAAGCCGCAGGCAATCTACGCAGCATATAATGTCATCAAGCGTCAGGCGATGCTGCCAAGGTGGCAGCTGGCAGTGGAAAGTGCTGAATCAGCGCTTCATTGCTGATATTTCACATGTCTCATGGCGGCACGGCCGATTGATTTGCCGTGAGCCGCCAGACCGAGTCCACCTATACTGGCCTGTAGTCGCTCGTTGGCTGCCTATCGCTGCCTGATCACGTGTCGTGCCATCAAAGGTTCATTCGCTGAGGGAGTCATCAGGATGAGTTCGAACCGATTCCGCAAGTCCTCGTCTGAGACGGTGCTTCATGATCAGGGTGAGCCTTCGCCGCTGCGCAGTGTCGTGATCTGGGGGCTGGCCATCCGGCTGTTTCACCTGCTGCTGATTCTGGCGATCATCGGCATGTGGTACACCGCCGAGGTGGGCGCAGGACTCGATTTTCCGATGGTCTGGCACGCACGGTTGGGATATTGCGTGATCGGGCTGGTGGCGTTTCGCGTCATCTGGGGGCTGGTGGGCAGCGGGCATGCTCGCTTCAGCCGCTTCGTGGCGTCACCGCGCACGACCTGGCGCTACGCCGCTGACTTTCTGGCGGGACGCGCGCCACGCCATGCAGGCCACAATCGCCTGGGTGGCTGGATGACGCTGGCCATGTTGCTGGTGCTGGCGATTCAGGCCTCGAGCGGGCTGTTTCTCACCGATGATCTGCTGTTCGAAGGGCCCCTGCATGATCGGGTCCCAGCGAGTGTCGCCGAGGGGCTGGCCTGGGTGCATCACACCAATATCACGCTGCTGTGGGGGCTGATCGCCCTGCATCTGATGGCCATCGTCTGGCATGGCCTGCGCGGTGAGTGGCTGATCTGGGCGATGGTGCATGGCCGCAAGCATTTCAGGCGCGATGAATCGGTAGTGGATGAGGGCGAGCCAGTGCCACCTTTACGCCCACGCAGGAGGCTCGCGCTGGGGTTGGCGATCGGCATTGCCGTTCTGGTCATCTGGCAGGGGGCGCAGTTGCCGTAAGCTCTGCTCGCTTTCACTCATGCTTTCGCTATGACTTTTACTCTCACTTTCGCCCTCATGTATGCCAAGACGCAAAAGCGCCGCCACGAGCAATCTCATGGCGGCGCTTTTGCGTCTTGACGGAGCTTTGGCTATATCAGTCAGCGCGATACTGCTGATGACAGCCCTTGCAGGTCTTGGCTGTCTCGACGAACTGGCTGCGCAGGGCATCAAGGTCCTGACTGGCGGCGGCGTCAGCCAATGCCCGGCTCTGGGTCATCAGCGCCTCGGCACGCTTGTCGAAGCCTGCACGGTCGCTCTCTATCTTGCTCAGCGCGTCGGTATCACCGTCATAGGAACCGGCGATGAAGCCCTCCCATGGCATCTGAGCCAACAGCGCCAGTCGCTCGGCGCGGGTGCGAAACTCCTCGGCATCATAGTCCTGCTTGCCCTTGACCATCGCACCCATCGGACTGAACTGCCACGCCAGCGTCTGGAAGACTGCCTGGCGATACTGGATGGCATCTTCCGTCTTGTCAGCCAGTGCCGCTGGCGACGCCAACAGGCTGGCAAGCACCACGCCAGCCGCCAGCACGCCAGTGGTCAGGCGGTTGCGCGATACGCCCGCAGGGCGCGGAAAAGACAAGTGTGTTGTCAGGCCGATCATGGCAAAGCCTCGCTGTAATCAACTCGCAAAGCCGATACAGCATGGGCGGCTCGCGATGGTTGAGGAGACACGCTGGGAAAAGCAGTGGGTAGCGGCGGGGTAAGTGGCAAGCCGCCGTGGGAGGGCGCAAACCGATACCCGCCATTCTAGTCGGCTATTTTACGGCTATTCTAGTCGCCTATTTTAGTCGGCTATTCTAGCCGCCAATTTTAGTCGATTATGGCGCGACGAGAAGGGCGGGCAATGGAGAGGCCAGGGCTTGATCAGGCCTGCGGCTGACGCTTGAGGTTGCGCGAGCGGAAACGGGCGTAAGCCATGCTGGAAATGAACAGCCCCAGTGCCGCCAGTGCTTCCAGAACGCCGATGACGGCGTGGCCAGGCACACCGGCCAGCATCACGCCCTGCATGATGTAGAGCAGGCTGACGAAGGCCAGCCAGACATGGCCACGTGCCCGGCGGGTGAAGATGGCGGGCAGGAATAGTGCGATGGGCAGCAGACGGATCAACAGCGGCAGCAGGCCGCTGTTCTCGCTCTGCGCCATTAGCTGAATGCCGCCGATCAGCAGCAGCAGGGCGACGGCCGCAAAACTTGCGATCACACCGCGACGGCTCTTGGCTTCGAGCGTGTCGAGGCCCTGCTCACGTTCCAGTCGTTCAAGCCAGGCGCGCATCTATTTCGTCTCCCTGAGAGGTTGCATGGCAAGGGCCAGGCGAGCGATACGCTTGCCTTGCGCCAGTGCCAGGCGCTGTTCGTTGTCATCGACATCGTTGTCGCCACGCTTGCCGCTGACGTGGGTCGTGCCGTAGGGCGTGCCGCCCTGGGTGGTCTCGAGCAACTCGGTGGCGCTGTAGGGCACACCGGCATACACCATGCCATGATGCAGCAGCGGGATCAGCATGGTGATCAGCGTGGTTTCCTGACCGCCATGCAGAGAGCTTGAGGCGCTGAAGGCGGTGGCAGGCTTGTCGATCAAGGCGCCGTTCATCCACAGCTCGCTGGTGGAGTCCAGGAAGTACTTGAGCGGCGCCGCCATGTTGCCGAAGCGGGTCGGACTGCCCAGCGCGAGGCCCGAACAGTGACGCAGGTCGTCCAGCTCGACGTACATGGCCCCGCTGTCGGGGATTTCCGGCTCGGTCTGCTCGCAGGTGGCCGAGATCTCGGGCACCCGGCGCAGGCGTGCCTCGACACCGCTGATGGACTCGATGCCGGCGGCGATCTGCTCGGCCAGCGTGCGGGTCGCACCATGGCGCGAGTAATAGAGGACGAGGACGTACGGCGTCGCGTCGGGGGTCGTTGCGGACATGAGCTTCCTCAGGTGGATGACAATCTATCGAAAGGGGCAAGCGGGGCTTGCGTGAGCACACTCTGTCATCAGGGGATCAGGCGTCGCTCAACAGCACCAGCACATCTTCGGGCGGGCGACCGATGACGGCACGGGTGCCATCATCGAGAATCGGCCGCTGCATCAATTTCGGCGTTGCGGCAATCGCGTCAAGGCGTTGCGCATCGCTGGGGTCTACAAGGCCCAGCGCCTTCCACTCGGCTTCGTTCTCGCGGGTCAGAGCCCGCGCCCCGCCTTCCACTCGGGCGGCCAGGGCCTCGAGCTGCTCACGATCGAGGGGGTCTTCCAGGTAGCGGACGGTCTCGAAGGCATCGCCCTCGAGGCGCGCGGTCAAAAGCGCCAGTGTTTCCCGTGACTTGGAGCAGCGTGGGTTATGGTAGAGTTTCAATATTGACATGACTGTCTCCGTTTCCGGACAGGTGATGGGTTTCACGCAAGCGCTACTGGCCATGGCCGGCGGTGGCGAATGAATCAGGAACGCATTGTAGAGGGGCGCACAAGAATGCCACAACTGCCAGGGATCTCGCGGGTCATGCCCGCCATCGGCGTCATCCTCAAGCTGGTATCACGTTTCAACTATCACGACGGCAAGAAGACCGCGTCGGCACTGACCTATACGACGCTGTTCGCCATCGTGCCCTTGATGACGGTCATCTATGCGATGTTCGCCGTCATTCCGAGTTTCGACGGCGTGGGCGATCAACTGCAGACCACGGTGTTCTCCCAGTTTCTGCCCTCGACCGGCGCCACGGTGCTCGAGTATCTCAACGAGTTCTCCGGTCAGGCGCGCAATCTGACCTCGGTGGGTCTGATCTTCCTGTTCGTGACCTCGGTGATGATGATGATCACCATCGAAGGCGCCTTCAATGCCATCTGGCAGGTGCCGGAAGGGCGCAAGGGACTGTCGAGCTTCCTGATGTACTGGGCCGTCCTGACGCTGGGGCCGCTGATGCTGGGCTCGGGCTTTCTGCTGTCGTCCTTTCTGACCTCGCTGTCCTTCTTCGACTCGGCCGCCGAGATGCTGGGCGGCAAGGCACTGTTGCTGCGTCTGTTGCCGCCGCTGTTGAGCGCTGCGGCCTTCACCTTCATCTATGCCGCGGTGCCCAACTGCAAGGTTCGCCTGCGTGACGCCGCGGTCGGCGCGCTGACCACGGCGCTGGCGCTGGAGCTGGCCAAGGCGGGCTTCTCGCTCTACGTGACGCATTTCCCGTCCTATCAGGCCATCTACGGCGCCTTCGCGGCCGTTCCGCTCTTCCTGCTGTGGGTGTTCCTGTCCTGGTGCATCGTGCTGCTGGGGGCGGAAGTCGCGGCCTGGATGGGCGAGCGCTCCAATGCTGACTGGCATCGCTGGCCACCGTTCTGGCAGACCCTCGGTGCCGTGATGCTGCTCAAGGATGCCCATGAACGCGGTGAGCCGCTGTCCGATGATCGACTCACGGAAGTGCTGGGCAGTCGTTACCGTCGTGTGCTCAAGCCGCTGATCGCCGAGAACATCGCCAGCCAGACCCAGGATGGCCAATGGGTGCTCGGGCGTGATCTCAGTCATTACTCGCTGTGGGAGATGGCGCACGCCTTGCCGTGGGAACTGCCGGCCGGCGAGGCGGGCGAAGCGCCGCATCCGCGCCTGGAACCCCTGCGTGAGGCGCTGGCGCGTGCGCGTGCCGCCGAGAAGGAGCGCATGACCTGCGGTCTGGTCGAGGTGCTGCCCAGTGTCGGTGAGGTGGGTGATGAGGCCATGACTCAGGAGGAAAAAGACCCGCAAGATCCGCGACTTGCGACTTCCTGAGCGGCACAGGAACGTGATTGCAAGGTGACAGCCTGAAGCCGAATGGGCAGAATGCGCACCCTGTGCCGTCTGCTCATCCCGACGGGGGTTGAGGCGGATGCCGATGCCCCGATATCGAAAGCGATGACGGCAATGAAAAGGCCCGACACCTGTTCGGGCCTTTTCCTTTGTCTCTCGCACATCAACCGGAACCGCTCGCCTGCCTTGCCGCAATTCGGCCTGCACGCTGGAGAGCCAGGGTGAGGAGTGAGCGAGGTAAGGGTGAGGCGTGGTCGAGGCATGAATGAGACAGGTCAGCTGGCAGCGGCTCGCCGGGCAGACACGCAAGTGAAAGGTTGGCATGCCAGACTGGCGACGGCGCCTTTCCGCTGTCTGATGTGACCTTTGCGCGACCTGCGCGCCAGCGCCAAAGCGAGCGGCGAGAGCTGGCAGTCAGCCGGTGGCCAGGCACGATGGAATTGACGATGTGGCGTGCCAGTCCCTGGCGCGCCTGACATGCATGAGGGTGCCGTTCGCGACGCCCGCTGGAGGTGACAACCCGCCGATGAAAAGCTCTGCTCCTGAGAAGGCCCCGCTGGTCAAGCTGCGTGGCATTTCCAAGACCTTTGGTGATCGCAAGGTGTTGGACAGCCTTGACCTGGATTTGAACGATGGTGAGTTCGTCACGCTGCTGGGCCCGTCCGGTTGCGGCAAGACCACCGTGCTGAGAATGATCGCCGGCTTCGAATCGCCGGATAGCGGCACCATCACGCTCGAGTCGACGGCCTTGCATGAGCGTCCCGCTCACCAGCGCCCGGTCAATACCGTCTTCCAGAGCTATGCGCTGTTTCCGCACATGAACCTCTACGACAACGTGGCCTTCGGGCTGCGCATGGAAAAGGTCGCCAAGGCCGAGATTCATGAGCGGGTGCGCGAAGCGCTGGAGATGGTGCAACTGGCCCATCTGTCGGACCGCCGCCCGGACCAGCTCTCCGGCGGGCAGCAGCAGCGCATCGCGATTGCCCGCGCCGTGGTCAAGCGTCCCCGCGTCCTGCTGCTCGATGAGCCGCTCTCGGCGCTGGATTACAAGCTGCGCAAGCAGATGCAGAACGAGCTCAAGCGCCTGCAGCGTCGCCTAGGCATCACCTTCGTGTTCGTCACCCACGATCAGGAAGAGGCGCTGTCGATGTCCGATCGCGTGGTGGTGATGCGCGAAGGCGGTATCGAGCAGATCGGTACGCCGCGTGAGGTCTATGAATCGCCGAGCACGCTGTTCGTGGCGCGCTTCGTCGGTGAGATCAACCAGCTGGCGGCGCAGGTCGTGCGCCCCGCGGCGACGGCCGGGCGCATCGAGATCACGCTGCTCGGTCAGACGCTGGAACTCAGCAGCCATGGTCGCACCTATCAGGGCGGAGAGGCGGTGCAGGTGTTGCTGCGCCCGGAAGACATGCGACTCAAGGGCGCCGAGGACAGCGAAGGTTTCCCGGCGCGCGTCATCGAGCGCAACTACAAGGGCATGACCCTGGACACGGTGCTGGAGCTGGACAGCGGTCAGCAGTTGTTGGCCAGCGAGTTCTTCGACGAGGATGACCCTGACTTCGATTACCGCCTCGGCGAGCGCGTGCGCGTCAGCTGGGTACCGGACTGGGAGATCATCCTGCCCGATGATGAGCCGGCCGTGACGGGGGCGGGTGCATGAGTCTGGTGCGCAATCCCTTCAAGACCGCCACCCTGACCATCATCTGGGGCTGGCTGATCGTGCTGGTGCTGGCCCCGACGCTGCTGGTGGTGCTGGTCAGTCTGATGCCGGAAAACACCGGCCAGCTGCTGGGCGGTGAGCTGTCGTTGAGCACGCTGTGGCAGGGCTTTCTGACCAACTATGGTCAGATGATCAGCCCTGTGTACCTGAGCGTCTTTGGCCACTCGCTGTGGATCGGCCTGATCACGACGCTGATCTGTCTGCTGCTCGGCTATCCCTTCGCGTGGATGATCTCGCGGGCCAGCCCGCGCCTGCAGCCCTTGCTGTTGCTGTTGGTGATCATTCCGTTCTGGACCAACTCGCTGATCCGCATCTACGCCCTGCGCACGCTGATCGCGACGCGCGGGCTGCTCAACGATTTGCTGATGAATCTGGGCCTGATCGATGCGCCGCTGCGCCTGCTGTATACCGAGGAGGCGGTGATTGTGGGACTGGTCTACATGCTGCTGCCGTTCATGATTCTGCCGCTGTACGCCGTCTTCGAGCAATTGAGTCGCCCGACGCTGGAGGCGGCGAGGGACCTGGGCGCCAATGGCCTGGCCACCTTCCGACATATCGTGCTGCCACTGACCATGCCGGGCATCATCGCGGGCGTGTTGCTGGTGTTCCTGCCAGCGATGGGCATGTTCTATGTCTCGGACCTGCTGGGCGGCTCACGCCATCCGCTGATCGGCAACATCATCAAGGGCCAGTTTCTGGAGGCCAACAACTGGACCTTCGGCGCAGCGATCAGCGTGATGCTGACGCTGGTGATGGCATTCCTGCTGCTGGCCTATTACCGCAGCGTCAAGCTCTTCAAGCGTGAGGTGACCCTATGAAGGCGAGCGCCGCGCTGCGTTGGTTCAGCCGCTGTTATCTGACGCTGATCTTCACGCTGTTATATGTGCCGATCCTGGTATTGATCGGCATCTCGTTCAATGATTCACGCAATCCCTTCGTATGGGGCGGCTTCAGCCTGCGTTGGTACGACAAGCTGCTGGGCAATGGCAATCTGATGGAGGCTGCGCTCAATACGCTGTGGCTCGGGGTGACGGCGGCGACGCTGGCGACCCTGATCGGCACGCTGACGGCCACCGCGCTTTATCGCTATCGCTTTCGTGGCAAGCCGCTGCTCAATGGCATGCTGTTCACGGTGATGATGATGCCGGACATCGTGATGGCGATCGCCTTCCTGGCGCTATTCATTGCGTTGGGGATCCAGCTGGGCTATTTCTCGCTGCTGGTCTCGCACGCCACCTTCTGTCTGCCGTTCGTGGTGATCACCGTCTATTCCCGCCTGACGGGCATCAACCCGCAGTTGCTGGAAGCGGCGCGTGATCTCGGCGCCAGTGAAGCCCGCGCCGTCTGGCACGTGCTGGTACCGGCGCTGATGCCGGCGATCGCTTCCGGCTGGCTGCTGAGCTTTACCCTGTCGCTGGATGATGTGGTGATCTCGACCTTCGTCACCGGCCCGACGTTCGAGGTGCTGCCATTGCGGATCTACTCGATGGTGCGACTGGGGCTCAAACCTGAAGTGAATGCATTGGCAACCCTGCTGTTGGGGCTGTCGCTCTGTCTGCTGTTGATTTCACAGTTGTTGCTCAAGGAGAAAAAATAACATGCAAGGTACCCGTTTCCCGCTGCGCGCCGCTGGCCTGATGGCTGCCGTCAGCCTGGCTTCCGTGGCCACATCCGCCCCCGTACTGGCTGCGGATGACAGCGACAAGGTCCTCTACGTCTACAACTGGACCGAGTACATGCCCGATGAGGTCATCGAGCGCTTCGAAGAGCAGACCGGTATCGATGTCGTCTATTCCACCTTCGATTCCAACGAAGCGATGTACGCCAAGCTCAAGCTGCTGAACAGCGACAACAGCTACGACCTCGTCTTCCCGTCAACCTACTACATCGACAAGATGGCGCGTGAAGGCCTGCTGCAGAAGCTGGATGTCAGCAAGCTCGATCATTTCGAGGACCTCGACCCCAACCTGGTCGATCGTGACTTCGACAAGGGCAACCAGTACAGCGTGCCTTACATGTGGGGCAGTGCCGGTATCGGTTACAACCCGGACTATGTCGAAGAGGGCGCGCTGACCAGCTGGAACGATCTGTGGAACGACAAGTATCGTGACAAGCTGCTGCTCTCCAACGACATGCGCGAAGTCTTCCATGTCGCGCTGGCAAGCCTCGGCTTCAGTGGCAACACCACGGACCCGGACGAGATCAAGGCGGCTTACGAGAAGCTGACCCAGTTGATGCCCAACGTGCGCGCCTTCAACTCCGATGCGGCGCGCGTGCCCTTCATGCAGGGCGAGGTCGATGCCGGCCTGATCTGGAACGGTGAGGTCTATCAGGCCAACCAGGAAGGCGTGCCGGTCGAGTATGTCTATCCCGAGGAAGGCATCATCCTGTGGATGGACACCATGGCGATTCCGTCCAACGCGCGTCACGTCGATGCGGCCTATCAGTTCATCGATTACCTGATCAGCCCGGAAGTCAGCAAGGAAATCAGCGAGTACGTGGGTTACACCACGCCGAGCCTGGCGGCGAAGAACATGATGGCCCCGGAAGTGCGTGACAATTCGGTGGTCTTCCCGACTCAACTGGATCTCGCCCGTGGCGAATTCCAGACCGATGTCGGCGATGCGCTGTCTATCTATCAGAAGTACTGGGAGCAGCTCAAGACCGGGCATTGATCGGTGCTTGAATCGTGATGACGCAAGAAATCACGTCAGCGACTTGAGCTGAACCGACGCCCCGAGGCATGCTCTGTCTCGGGGCGTCGTCGTTTGTCGACCTTGACTGCGCGCTCCACGTAATTGACACGTCCTGGTGAAGACTGGAGGGTGCCATGTCACGTTTTTCCCCTGCAATGATGTCGGCGGCGCATGCCCGTGAGTTGAGCAGTGCCGAGGCGGATGATCTGTTCAGTCGTGAGATGCAAGGCGTTGCTCCTCTGACGCGCGGCAAGGACCGCGCCGATGTCACCACGGCCCGCAAGGGCCCCAGCGAGGCTCAGCTGGCACGGCGTGAAGACGCGCAGAAGACCTTGGGCAACGAGCTGGACGGGCTGTCCGACAGCTACGTGGAGCATCTCTCGCCGCATGACCCGGTCGAGTTTCGCCGCGATGGCATCCAGACCGGTGTGCTGGAGCGCTTGCGCCAGGGCGGTTACCCACCCGAGGCGCAACTCAATCTGATGCGTCGTCCGCTCATCGAGTGTCGCCGTGAGGTGCATCGCTTCATCCAGGACGCCTGGCGCAGCGAGTTGCGCTGTCTGCTGGTGATTCATGGCAAGGGGCGTGACAGCGAATCGCATGCCGCCTTGATTCGTGCCTACCTGGTGCACTGGCTGGAGCAGATGCCCGAGGTGCAGGCCTGGAGCAGTGCCACACCGCGCCACGGTGGGTTGGGGGCGACGCTGGTGATGCTGCGCAAATCCCGCTCAGCGCGTGACAACAACCGCGAACGGCATCAGAAGCGGCGCGGCTGATCGCCACGAGCCGCAAACCCCGCAAGCAGCCAAATCAGACAACTGAAAGCCGACAATGGATACAAGAAAGCCCCGCCAGACCGCGATTGTCGCGAGCTGGCGGGGCTTTTTCATGCTCATGGTTTTCAGTTCTCGGATCTCAGCCTTGACCTGAGAGCCATGAACTCCAGCGAAGCCTCATGCCTCGGGCTGACTATTGCACGCTGTAACCGCGACCGGTGAAGCAGGCACTCAGCGCGCGGCGATAGGTGTCTGCGTTGCTGGCGGTCACGGGCGGCGCCGCGGAATTGGCTTCGGCGCCACTTTGCTGATTGGCCCAGCGATGGCACTCATAGCGATCACGCGCTTGCTGGTCTTCGCTCTGGCCCTTGGTGGGGTAGGCGATGACATCGACCGCCGCGGCCGTGAGTGTCGCCTGAGCGGGGGCCTGGACGGGCAGGTATTGCTGTTGACTCTCTTCCCACAGGTAATAGGTGCCCGCCGCCAGGTAATACAGCGTAGCGCCCACCCAGACACCGCGCGCCCCTGCGGGCAGACCATGACCGTACCCCGGGCCACCCGGAGCCCAGCGAATCAGACGACCGGGCTCACCATGCCGGATCACGATGTCGGGGCCTATGTAGCCCGGCCCGTCGAAGCGGCCATGCCCCGGGCCCGCCATGGCGGACGTGGTCGGCAGGGCACTCAACAGAGCGAGAGACAGCGCGAGCGCGCGCAAGGGGCCCTTGCCGGAATGATGGTTGCGACTCATGCGTATACTCCTATGTGACCAGCATGGCTTTTGAGTGTGCCGATGGCGTTGGGTGCCAGCGTGCAAGCATCAAGAAAACAAGGGTAAGCGGATTAAATGGTTGATCTTACCTTTGCATGAGAGTGAGACAGACCGGCATCTCATCGGATTATCTGGTTGATGCTTCACCTACTGCTGGTGCATGTTTCCTTCGCTAATTCCAGCAAGAACCCCACACGCCTCAACTTCCCGGTCATCGTTGCAACTCGCTCTCAGTGAAACGAGTTGTTTCTCAAGCGCTTGCAGAGCGGTTATCTGCGACCGCACATGAGAGATGTGATCATCGAGCAAGGTGTTGACGGCGGTACAAGGCTGATGAGGGTCGTCCTGATAGCTCTGTAGTTCGTGAATCTCAGCCAGTGACAGGCCCAGGATTCTGCAGCGACGGATGAAGGCCAGCCCCTCACCATGCTTCTCGGTATAGACACGGTAACCGTTGTCCTGCCGATCAGGCGGCGGCAACAAGCCCTGCTGTTCATAGAAGCGGATCGTCTGTGTTTCGACCCCTACCAACTGCGCCAACTGACCAATGCGCATCAGCCTCCTCCCCAACGGATTCTTTACTCTATTGACCTTATAGTAGCTTTATAGTTTTAAATGGTACCACAACATTGTTCAAGTGGAGTCGTATCATGAGCAAATCCTGTGGTGGCGCCTGTGGCGGTGATGCAACGTCCGCAGCGGATACCGATATACAGGCCTCCTCCGAGGCGCCAGGGAGATGGGTCAGTGTTTATGCCGTGCCGAAGATGGACTGTCCATCAGAAGAACGAATGATTCGCCTAGCCCTGAACGGCTTTGAGGAGATTCGGGCGCTGTCCTTCGACTTGTCGAACCGCCGGCTGAAGGTCGTGCATGACGGCGAGGTCGAGCCCGTCACCTCGAAACTGAAGACCTTGGGGCTAGGCGCCTCGCTTCAGGAAACCGTCGCTGCAAATCCGGAGACCATCAAGGCCGCCGAGTTTTCGGCAGCTTCTGCTAAGCAAGAATCCGGGACCCTGCGCTGGTTGCTCGGCATCAATGCACTTCTGTTCGTGGTGGAAATGACTGCCGGTCTGATCGCCCGGTCCACCGGCCTGATTGGAGAATCCCTGGACAATTTTGCCGATGCGGCGGTGTACGGGCTTGCCCTTTATGCGGTTGGACATAGCGTGAAAATGCAGGTACGTGCCGCGCATCTTGCTGGTGTACTGCAACTGATCTTGGCTGTGGGCGTGCTCGTAGAGGTGGTGAGACGCTTTGTATTCGGTAGTGAGCCTGAATCGCTGGTGATGATGGCTATCGCATTCGTCGCATTGATTGCCAATACCAGTTGTCTGCTGCTCATATCCAAACATCGGGAAGGCGGGGCGCACATGAAGGCAAGCTGGATATTCTCGGCCAACGACGTGGTGATCAACCTGGGGGTCATCACCGCCGGCGCCCTGGTCGCGTGGACCGGTTCCAATTATCCGGATCTGATTATCGGCACCATCGCGGGGGGCATTGTACTTAACGGTGCCAGACGCATTTTGGCGTTGAAGGGTTAAATAATGCTCATTATTGGCAAAAAGCTCTCGCCGTATGCCCTATTGTCCATATCGGGCCTGCTGGCAGCGTCTGATCAGGCTGTAAAGTGGCTGGTGCAGCAATCAATGGCCTATGGCGAGTATGTTTCGGTGACCCCGTTCTTTAACTGGGTGCACCTATGGAACACCGGTGCCGCATTCAGTCTTTTTGCGAATGGTGGAGGCTGGCAGCGCTACTTTTTTATCGGAATCGCGGTAGTGGTCTCGATTTTTCTGATCAAGCTGATCCTTGAAAATCGTCATAAAGGAGAAGCCATCGCTTACAGTCTTATCCTCGGTGGCGCCATGGGCAACCTGATTGACCGGGTCTTTCGCGGCTATGTTGTGGATTCCTTTGATTTCTATTGGCGAGACTGGCATTGGCCGGCCTTCAACCTGGCTGATATTGCAATTGTCCTCGGTGCCTTACTTTTCGTTTCCAGCAGCTTGTTGGGTAAAAAAGCAAACACCAATGCCGAGTCGGATGGATCTGACTGACACCTACGCCTATACAACATCATGACCGAACTTCCCGACAACATCCTTCACCTGCCGCAATACCAAGTACTGGGCTGCAAATCAACCGACGACGAAATGCACTTCCAGGTGGACGTGCCCGATCCCATCGCCTGCGAGGAATGCGGCGTGCAGGGTGAGTTCGTACGGTTCGGCAAGCGTGACGTTCCCTATCGTGATCTGCCCATCCACGGCAAGCGGGTCACTCTCTGGGTGGTCCGCCGCCGATACACCTGCCGGGCCTGCAAGACAACATTCAGGCCCCAGCTACCGGAGATGGTGGACGGATTCCGTATGACACTGCGGCTGCATGAGTACGTGGAGAAGGAATCCTTCAACCACCCCTACACCTTTGTGGCGGCACAGACCGGCCTGGACGAGAAGACGGTGCGCGACATCTTCAACGCCCGCGCCGAGTTCCTGGGGCGCTGGCACCGCTTCGAGACGCCCCGCATCCTGGGCATTGACGAGCTATACCTGAACAAGCGCTACCGCTGCATTCTGACCAACATTGAGGAGCGAACCCTGCTCGACCTGCTGGCCACCCGCCGCCAGGACGTGGTGACCAACTACCTGATGAAGCTGAAAGACCGGCAGAAGGTCGAGATCGTCAGCATGGACATGTGGAACCCCTACCGGGCAGCGGTCAAGGCTGTGCTGCCCCAGGCCCGTATCGTGGTCGATAAGTTCCATGTGGTGCGCATGGCCAACGATGCCCTAGAGAGAGTGCGCAAGGGCCTCAGAAAGGAGCTGAAACCGTCCCAGAGCCGGACTCTCAAGGGAGACCGGAAAATCCTGCTGAAACGCGCTCACGAAGTCTCAGACCGGGAGCGCCTCATCATGGAGACCTGGACAGGCGCGTTCCCGCAACTGCTGGCCGCCTACGAGCACAAGGAGCGCTTCTACGGCATCTGGGACGCCACCACACGGCTCCAGGCAGAAGCCGCCCTGGACGAGTGGATAGCCACCATCCCGAAGGGCCAAAAGGAAGTCTGGAGCGATCTGGTCAGGGCAGTGGGAAACTGGCGCGAAGAGACCATGACCTACTTCGAGACGGACATGCCCGTCACCAACGCTTACACGGAGTCCATCAACCGACTGGCCAAGGACAAGAACCGTGAAGGGCGCGGTTACTCCTTCGAGGTGATGCGGGCACGAATGCTCTACACCACGAAGCACAAGAAGAAGGCACCGACTGCGAAGGTCTCTCCTTTCTACAAGAAAACCATCGGTTACGGACTGCCGGACTTCGCAGAGGAACTCAACTACGGAGTCGATCTATCAACCATCTGAGGGTGGTATCAGATTGATGGGGTGAAGGTGCCCCATCAACCATTAAATCCGTATACCCGAAAACAAATGACATCCTGCGCCATGTGCTTGCCAGAAAGTTGGACGGTAGTTGGACAAGACATTGGTCATGTAGGCATTAGGTGATATTATCCGCGCGCAATCTGATCATGTTTTTTCATTATAGTGTTGTTTGCCAGCAGAGCGCCGAGACAGCTCGCGGCGTCTCTCCCGGACACTCACAAGGAAATCTCCATGCGCAATACCCCTGCAGCGGGCGGTGGCGAAGCTGCCAGTGCCGAGCCGCGCGCCGGCTTGTTTGCCAAGGTCAACCCGCCGGTCTTCTTCGGCGCGAATGCCATCATCCTGTTATTGGTGATCTTCACCGCGGTGTTCTCGGACACGGCCATGTCGGTGTTTGAATCGGTCCAGCATTGGATCACCAACACCGTGAGCTGGTTCTACATCCTGTGTGTGGCGATCGTGCTGATCTCGGTGGTGTATGTCGGCTTCTCTCGTCATGGCGAGATTCGACTGGGTCCGGACCACTCACTGCCGGACTACAGCAATGTCACCTGGTTCGCGATGCTGTTCTCGGCGGGTATGGGCATCGGTCTGATGTTCTTCGGCGTTGCCGAGCCGGTGATGCACTTCCTCAATCCACCGACGGGCACCCCGGAGCAGGTCGAGACCGCACGTGAAGCGATGAAGCTGACCTTCTTCCACTGGGGGCTGCATGCCTGGTCGATCTACGCCATTGTCGCGCTGATTCTGGCCTACTTCAGCTATCGCCATGACCTGCCGCTGACGCTGCGCAGTGCCTTGTATCCCCTGATCGGCAAGCGCATCTACGGCCCGATCGGCCATGCGGTGGACATCTTCGCCATCGTCGGCACTGTCTGTGGTGTCGCCACCACGCTGGGCTACGGCGTGGCACAGGTCAATGCCGGGCTCTCGCACCTAACCGGCATGCCGAACAATGACTGGACCCAGGTCGCGATCATCGTCGTGATCACCGGCCTTGCCACCATCTCGGTCGTGACCGGCCTGGACAAGGGCATCCGTATCCTGTCCGAGATCAACCTCGGCTTGGCCGTGGTGCTGTTGCTGTTCGTGCTGCTGCTCGGCCCGACCGCCTTCCTGCTCAAGGCGTTCGTCCAGAATTCCGGCTTCTACATGGCCGATATCGTCGGCAAGACCTTCGAGCTCTACGCCTACGAACCCAATGACTGGATCGGTGGCTGGACGCTGCTCTACTGGGGTTGGTGGATGTCCTGGTCTCCGTTCGTCGGCATGTTCATCGCGCGTGTCTCGCGCGGCCGTACCATCCGGGAATTCGTGATCGGCGTGCTGTTCGTACCGGCCGGTTTCACCCTCTTGTGGATGACCATCTTCGGCAACACCGCCATCTCGATGATTCTGGAACAGAACGTCACGGCGCTGGTCGATACCGTCAACGACAACTATTCGCTGGCCCTGTTCACCTTCCTCGAGCAGCTTCCGCTGTCGTCCATCACCTCGATGATCGCGCTGGTGATGGTCATCGTGTTCTTCGTCACCTCGGCGGACTCCGGCTCGATGGTGGTTGACATGCTGGCCTCCGGTGGTCGTGAAGACACCCCGACCTGGCAGCGTATCTACTGGGCCTTCGCGGTGGGTCTTCTGGCTGTCGTGCTGATGCTGGCCGGTGGTCTGGGGGCGCTGCAGACAGCCACCATCGCCACCGCCTTGCCGTTTGGCATGATCCTGCTGGCCGCGATCTTCGGGCTGCTGCGTCAGCTCAATCTCGAGTCCGTCAAGCGCCGCTCCCTGTCGGTCAATACCGCAGCCGCGACGCCGATGGGCGAGAAGGGCAACTGGCGCAAGCGCGCCCAGCACCTGATGAGCTTTCCGACGCGGGCCATGGTACGTGGCTTCCTGCGCGGCACTGTCGTGGAAGGCATGCAGGAGCTGGCTGAAGAACTGCGCGGCCAGGGGCTGGAGGTCGAAGTCACCACTAGCCGTGACCGGGTCTACTTCAATGCGCGCCACGGTGAGGAAGACGACTTCATCTATGGCGTACGCATTCGCTCCCACTTGCGTCCGGACCTCAATCTGGATCAGGAAGACGAGGGCGATGAAGAGGATTACTGTCGTGCCGAAGTCTTCCTCAAGGAAGGCGGTCAGTCCTATGACCTGATGGGCTACAGCAAGGACCAGGTCATCAATGATCTGCTCGAGCAGTACGAGCGTCATATGCATTACCTGCACCAGCTGCGTCTGAGCCAGTCCATCGGTCAATGACCTGACGGGCAGTCAGTGACGCTTCACGCGTCGTCATGATACAGAAGCCCCTTGTGGAGAAATCCGCCAGGGGCTTTTGCCTGTCTGGATGAGGCTCCTTGCGAGAACCGGCCTGGACATTGCCTCTGTCGAAAGACGCAGGAATGGGAGGCCTCTATTTCTCGGCTCAGTCATTAGCTCTGCTTATCCAGGCGACGTCGAGATCTTATTTGTCTCGCAAGCAGGGGGGCTCTAGCATGGATTCTTCCCACAAAATCGCCTATCGGCAGGGGCCTGATGACATGCCGCGGTGTAGTCGCCTGCCAGGGTTCCCGCCCATGACTGACCGAAGGTGAACGCGATCTGCCCGCAATGGCCCCATGACGACTGAGGTTCCTTGAGTCTCGGCATCCGCAGTCATGAACGACGTAACCGCTGTCATGAACGACGGTACCAATGTCACGAACGACGTCAGCGGCATCATGAAACATGACAATAAAAACCTGTCACGAGGTAGGAACATGTTGAAAGGAAAGGAACTGGATGCACTCATCGAGCAGCGAGGTGTCCTGAAGGGGCTCAACTCGACGCTCGGAATCACCGCGATCACCATGACCGTGTTCTTCATTCTCTACGCGATTCTGCTGGGAAAGACGGCCAGTGATCAGTTTCTGGGCATCAAGTCCTGGATAGAGAGCACCCTGGGCTGGTACTACGTGCTGGTGATGTTCTCGACCTTCGTGGTCTGTCTTTACGTGATGTGTTCGCGTGTCGGCAAGATTCGACTGGGGCGTGACGATGAACGGCCCGAGTTCAGCAATTTTGCCTGGTTCTCGATGCTGTTCGGCTGCGGGACCGGCGCGGGCATGCTGTTCTTCTCGATGTCCGAGCCCATGATCCATTTCGCGAGTGACTGGAGCGGCGGCAATCCGTTTCTGAGTGCTGACGTCAAGGCGGCCGTCGCCGCCTTCTTCGAGGCCAAGCAGGCCGCCCTGGCGAGTGGTCTCATGCCGGGCGACGAAGGCTTCCCGGTGCCTGACAGCCGCGTCGCGGAAGCGGCCGCCGGGGGTATCAAGCTCACCGTCTTCCACTGGGGCACGATCGCCTGGGCCATGTACGCCATCGTCGGGCTGTCATTGGCCTATTTCGCCTTCCGCAAGGGCCTGCCGCTTTCGATGCGCTCGGCCCTCTACCCGCTGATCGGCAACCGGATCTACGGGCCCATCGGGCACACCGTCGATATCCTGACCGTGTTCGGTACCATTTTCGGCATCGCCACCACGCTGGGTCTGGGCGTCGAGCAGATCGGCTCCGGCCTGATGTCACTGGGTCTCATCGAAGAGAAGTCTCGCATGGTGACCGTGGTCTCCATCGTGCTGATCAGCGTCATCGCTACCCTGTCAGCGACCAGCGGCGTGGCACGTGGCATCAAGCTGCTTTCCACCTTCAATACCTGGGTCTGCCTCGGCATTCTTGCCTACTTCCTGCTGGTGAGCGACGCCAACTATCTGATCGCGAGCTCCATCACCGCGCTTGGCGATTACCTCACCGATGGCGTCTCGATGACACTGTGGACGGCGCGCACGCCGGACGAGCAAGTGTGGCAGGGCGGCTGGACCATCTTCTACTGGGGCTGGTGGATCGCCTGGGCCGGTTTCGTCGGCATGTTCATTGCCCGTATCTCGCGCGGCCGGACCATCCGGGAATTCATTCTCGGGGTGATGGTCATCCCCTCCATCGTGGCGCTGGTCTGGTTCGGCGTCATCGGCTCGGCGGGCATCCATCAGTCCCTGTATGGGGCCGACATGGGCATCTATACGGCTGCGGTCACCAACTGGGACTACGCCGGCACCCTCTACCACTCGTTCGAGGTGCTCACTCCCGGCATCGCCGCGACCGTGGCCAAGGTGGCAGCGCTGGTCGTGGTGATCATCTTCTTCGTCACGTCTGCGGATTCCGGCACCCTGGTGCTGGGGCGCCTGCTGGCCTTCGGTCGTCGCCCCCCAGTTCAGCAACGCATCATCTGGGGCATGATGCTGGGCGCCGTGACCTTGATCCTGCTGTTGCTGGGGGGCGATCAGGCGCTCAAGTCTCTGCAGGCTGCCTCGATCGCCGGTGCCTTGCCGTTCACCTTCGTGCTGATCGCCATGATGATCGGGCTGTTGAAATCGCTGCGTGAGGACGGCGAAACGATGATCGAGAACGAGGAGCATATCCGCAAGATG
This sequence comes from Cobetia sp. BMC6, assembly GCF_029991385.1. Lineage (NCBI taxonomy): Bacteria > Pseudomonadati > Pseudomonadota > Gammaproteobacteria > Oceanospirillales > Halomonadaceae > Cobetia > Cobetia sp. BMC6. Next base: position 380,441 of record NZ_JAKUMF010000003.1, on the reverse strand, counting down.
ATCGAGAACGAGGTCCGCGACCTATCGTGAGTTGCCATGTTCCTGACTACGCGCCAGACGTATGTGCCTGACGTAGGCGTCCGGTGTGCAAGACATGAGGCCTCTGCCCCTGGGCAGGGGCCTCGTTGATTCTCGCTTTCGAGTGAGAAGGCGGTTAACGACAGCGATTTTTCTGCATCGGAGCAGGCCTGCGCATGTCACCAAGGTCGCAAGGCAATATCAAACGTACGTATGTTCCAATGCTGGCAGGTCCATCGATTCCGCCAACGGCGCGCAGCATCGGTTTGCGGCTATGCTGTCGACAGTGAGGGCCCCCATAGACTGACACTCACCCGACGGAGCCCCAGCAGCGCCTCACCACGTATCTCATCACGACGTCTTACGATCTAGTCTCATGACGACGTCTTGCAACAACGTCCTACAACAACAAGGTGACGGGGGCAGTGACGCCGAGCGCCCCACGTACTGATCAAGGAGCAACGCCATGCATGATCCCCTAGCGGCTCGACCCGATGAGTCAGGCAAGTCCACTCCCGATTCCACTCTCGACTCCACGACAGAAGCCTCCCACGTGGCAGATGTTTCGCCCGACGCTTCGAGAGCACAGCCAGCGCCAGACGACATGAGCGGCATGTCGTGCCTGCGGTCTTCTCAGGAGGTAGACTTCAGCGGCTACGATTCGCTGATGGACATGCTGGAGAAGGCCTGCTCGGCGCATGGCGAGCGTCCGGCCTTTACCTGCATGGACCGCACCATGTCGTTTGCGGAGCTGGATGCCACCAGTCGCCAGCTGGCGGACTGGTTCCAGCATGAGACCGACCTGAAACCGGGCGATCGGGTCGCCATCCAGCTGCCCAATACACTGATGTTTCCGGTGGTGGCCTTCGCCGTGCTGCGGGCAGGCCTGGTGCTGGTGAATACCAATCCGCTGTATACCGAACGTGAGATGGAACATCAGTTCAATGATTCCGGCGCGCGGGCATTGGTGGTGCTGGCCAACATGGCGGACAAGGTCGAACGCGTGCGGGAGCGCACAGGCCTCGAGTATGTGCTGGTCTGTGAATTGGGCGACATGCATTCGGCCTTCAAGCGGCTGTTGATCAATACCGTGGTCAAGCACGTCAAGAAACTGGTGCCGAGTTACCACCTGCCTGACGCCATTCCGCTGCGCACGGCCATCTCGCAGGGCAAGGCCGAGCGCTGGGAACGGCCGACACTGGCACTCGATGATATCGCTGTGCTGCAGTACACCGGCGGCACCACCGGGGTCGCCAAGGGCGCGATGCTGACTCACCGCAACCTGCTCGCCAACATGCTGCAAGGCAAGATGGCCCTCACACAGGGCTTGAATCCCGGTCATGAGACGCTGGTGGCGCCGTTGCCGCTCTATCACATCTACGCTTTCACCATTCATCTGGCGTGCATGCTCAGTGAAGGCAATCACACCCTGTTGATTCCCAATCCGCGCGATATCCCGGGCTTCGTCAAGACGCTGCAAAAGCACGACTTCACGATGTTCGTCGGTCTCAATACGCTGTTCGTGGCGCTGTGCAACAACCCCGGCTTCCAGGCCCTGGACTTCTCGAAGCTAAAGATCACCACCTCAGGAGGCGTGGCGCTGACGCGCAAGGCAGCAGAAGAATGGAAGCGGGTCACTGGCAGTGATATCTCCGAGGGCTACGGCATGACCGAGACCTCGCCGATCGTGTCGTTCAATCCGCTGGATGCCATACAGCTCGGCACCATCGGTCGGCCGATGCCCTCCACCGAGGTGCGTCTGTATGACGATGAAGGCGCGCTGGTCGCGATGGGGGAGCCGGGCGAGCTGTGCGTGAAGGGGCCGCAGGTGATGAAGGGGTATTGGCAGCGTGAGCAGGCGACGAAAGACAGCTTCACTGCCGATGGCTTCCTGCGCACCGGTGATATCGCGGTTTTCCAGGACGATGGCTATATGCGCATCGTCGATCGCAAGAAGGACATGATCATCGTCTCCGGGTTCAACGTGTATCCCAATGAGGTCGAGGACGTCATCGTGCGTCACCCGGATGTGCTCGAGGCTGCTGCCGTCTCCGTGGTGGATGAGCGCAGTGGGGAGGCAATCAAGTTGTATGTCGTGCTCAAGGACGGTGCAGATCTCGAGGCGGATGCGCTGCGAGACTGGTCGCGCAAGGAACTGGCCAGCTACAAGGTGCCGCGTCAGGTGGTCTTCATCGACGAGTTGCCCAAGACCAACGTCGGCAAGGTGCTCAGACGTGAACTGCGCGACTCGCCGCCGGAATCTGCCTGACCTTGCCGTTGATTTCTCCCTGTTGGTGACAGCCTGAAACACGGAGCTTAAACACAGCCCTTGAAACACGAACGCCCCGCTCATTGAGCGGGGGGTTCGTGTTTACGATACGTATTGCAAGGCCAGGCGCTGGTGCGAGCGCCTGAGCCTGCCGTCAGGCGTCCTTCTTGTGCTGGGGCGCGTTGTAGATCTCGAGATCCAGCTCGTTCTCGGACTTGCCGACCAGGGTAGTGACCATCAGATCGCCCGCGACATTCACGGTAGTACGTGCCATGTCGAGGATACGGTCGATGCCGGCGATCACCGCGATGGCTTCCAGCGGCAGGCCTACCTGGCTCAATACGATGGAGAGCATGATCAGGCCGGCGCCCGGTACACCGGCGGTGCCGATGGAGGCCAGCGTGCCGGTCAGCACGATCATGCCGTAATCCATCATCGACAGCTCGATGCCGGTCATCTGGGCGATGAACAGTGCCACCACGCCCTGGTAGATGGCGGTGCCATCCATGTTGATGGTCGCACCGACCGGCAGCACGAAGCCGGAGACGCCTTCTGATACGCCGAGGTTCTTCTGGGCGCAGCGGATGGAGATCGGCAGGGTACCGGAGCTTGAGGCCGAGGAGAAAGCCACGACCAGTGCATCGACGATACCGCGCAGATAGCGCACCGGGTTCAGCTTGCCCAGCGTCGCCAGCAGGCCGGAGTAGACCACCAGCACGTGCACGATACTCGCCAGGTAGGCCACGCCGATCACCTTGGCCAGCGGCAGCAGCACATCCAGGCCGTAGTTGCCGGAGACATGCGCCATCAGGCCGAAGACACCGAACGGCGCGAAGGCCATCACGAACTCGGTCAGCTTGTACATCACTTCAGCGAAGCTATCGAAGACGCGCACTACCGGCTCGCCCTTGTCGCCGATCATGATCAGTGAGATGCCGATCCCGATGGCGAAGACGATGATCTGCATGATGTTGCCGTTGGCCAGCGCATCGATCGGGTTGCTCGGCACCAGGTCGACCAGAATCTGCACCAGCGAAGGCGCATCCTTGGTTTCCATCGCCTTGTCGAAGTTGAACTCGAAGCCGGCACCCGGCTGGAAGATGCTGGAGGCCAGCATGCCGATGGCGATCGCGAAGGCGGTCGTCAGCAGGTAGAGGGCGATGGTCTTGCCGCCGATGCGGCCCATCTTCTGCGGGTCACGCATCGAGGTGATACCGACCACCAGGGTGCTGAAGACCAACGGCACGATCAGCATCTTGATCGCATTGATGAAGATATCGCCCAGCGGCTTGAACATGCTGGCGCTTTCTCCCATCAGGGCGCCAGCGAGTATCCCCAGGGCGAGGCCGCCCAGGATCTTCTGCCACAACGGCAAACGGCGCCACAGGTTAGGGCGAGAGGAATCACTCATGGAACTGTCCTTAGGTGTCTAGCGATGATCATCGCTGATGATGCTCAGGGCGCGCCCGAGTCTGTCGTCTCGATGCCTTGTCACGATTGCGCACTGCATTAAGCACTTTTTTGGTGCGGGAAGATTAACAGTCAGCCTTCACTCACCCTCTGCACCTTTAGTCGCAAAAAAGCGTTCTTACACGCGAATTCAGCTTTCCATGCAGAACGCGCATGAGCCCATGCCGCAAAAGGTTCCACCAAAGAAGTAGTTGTCAGGCAGGCATATCGTCTGTCTTTACGATACCTTGACGTTAACGTTAACTGTTAGGCCGCCAGAGCGACTTTCCACTAGTCTGATGGTAGGCACTGTTGCCATCGTCGAATCGACAGCTTCCGGTTCGACATTCCTGAAGGTACGTCATTGCCTGCCCGGCCTCACGAGGGCTGGGTAATCCCTCAAACGCCTGATCGGTAAGAGAGGACGCTGAGCATGTCCGATACAACAACACGCGGACCCGCCTCCCCGGGGACTGCGCCGCCCGATGGCTTGCAGCCAGAGCTGAATGACCTGACCGCCATGCCGACGGCAGACCAGATCGCCCCGCAGGGGCCGACGGTGCTGCATCATCTGGCCTTCATGACCGGCGATGAACTCTGCATCCCGATCTTCAAGCGCCTGCGTCAGGACGGCACCCTTTATCCCGTCGATGAGTCGCAGGTACAGGGAGAGCCGTCACAGGACGCTTCACCTAACGAACGCGACCCGATCGAGCGCGATCCGATCGAGCGCGACACGGCGCTGAAGATCTACCGGACGATGCTGTTCACCCGGGTGCTGGATGAGCGCATGCTGGCCGCCCAACGGCAGGGGCGCTTGAGCTTCTACATGCAATGCACCGGCGAGGAAGCCACGGTGATCGGCAGTGCGGCGGCGCTTCAAGACGATGACATGATCATGGCGCAATACCGTGAGCAGGGGGCGCTGGCCTGGCGCGGCTTCAGCTGTGACGAATTCATGAACCAGATGTTCGGCAACGAGCGCGACTACGGCAAGGGCCGTCAGATGCCGATCCACTATGGGTCGCGTGACCTGCACTACATGACCATCTCCTCGCCGCTGGCGACCCAGATTCCCCAGGCGACTGGCTATGCCTACGGCCAGAAGCTGGCAGGCAAGGGGCAATGCACCATCACCATCTTCGGTGAAGGGGCCGCCTCCGAGGGCGATTTCCATGCCGCCCTCAACATGGCCTCCGTGCACCGGGTACCGTGTATCTTCCTGTGTCGCAACAATGGCTATGCCATTTCCACCCCGTCATGCGAGCAATTCGCCGCCGATGGCATCGCGCCACGTGCCTTCGGCTATCACATGCAGAGCATCCGGGTGGATGGCAATGACGTGATCGCCGTCTACGAAGCCACCCTGGCGGCGCGCAAGATCGCGGTCGAGACCAATCAGCCGGTATTGATCGAAGCGATGACCTACCGTCTGGCGGCGCACTCCTCTTCGGATGATCCCTCCGGGTATCGCAGCAAGAAGGAGGAGGCCATCTGGCGCGACAAGGACCCCATTCTGCGCATGCGCAACTGGCTGGAGGCGCAAGGCTGGTGGAGCGAGGAGGAGGAAAAGGCCACTGGTGATCAGCTGCGTCGCGAAGTGCTTGAGTCCATGAAGCGCGCCGAGAAACTGGCGCCACCGGCGTTGGACACGCTGATCAGTGATGTCTACGACACGCCGACGCCGTTGCTCACACAGCAGCTCGAAGACGTGAAACAACATATTCGCAAGTACCCGCACGCCTACCCCAAGGGCGCCGCCAGCATGGGATTCACTGCGCAGGAGCTGGAAGACAGCCGCAAGGTGTATCAGGAACGCCATCAGCGTGTAGATGGAGGCCAGACATCATGAGCGAGCAGATGAGTGAACAGCCGTTGGAGAAAACGCCAGTGACAGACTCAGCTACAAGCGACTCAGCTGCGGCGGGTTCAGCGGCGAAAGAAGCGTCTGCCGCGCCTGGCAGCAAGGATGCAGCGGTCTCGGCCTCGGGCAAGAAACAGATGAACATGCTGCAGGCGATCAACAATGCGTTGGATATTGCCATGGCCGCCAATCCCCGTGTGGTGTTGTTCGGGGAGGACGTCGGGGTATTCGGCGGCGTCTTCCGAGCTACCAGCCACCTGCAGGACAAATACGGTCGAGAGCGCTGCTTCAATACGCCACTCACCGAGCAGGGTATCATAGGGTTCGCCAACGGGCTGGCGGCACAGGGGTCGACGCCGGTGGCCGAGATCCAGTTCGCCGACTACATCTTCCCCGCCTTTGACCAGATCGTGAACGAGGCGGCCAAGTTCCGCTACCGCTCCGGTGATCTATTCGATGTCGGCGGCCTGACGATTCGCACGCCCTATGGTGGCGGCATCGCAGGCGGACTCTATCACTCCCAGTCGCCCGAGGCGTATTTCGCGCATACCCCGGGCCTCAAGATCGTGATTCCACGCAACCCCCACCAGGCCAAGGGCCTTCTGCTGGCAGCGATTCGTGATCCCAATCCGGTGCTGTTCATGGAGCCCAAGCGGCTCTATCGCGCCTCGGTAGGCGAGGTGCCAGAAGCCGATTACGAACTGCCCCTGGGCGTGGCCGATGTCATCCGTGAAGGCCGCGATATCACGCTGCTCGGCTGGGGCGCTCAGATGGAAGTCATCGAGAAGGCCGCTGCGCTTGCCGAGCAGGATGGCATCGACTGCGAGATCATCGATCTGCGCAGCATTCTGCCCTGGGACATCAAGACGGTGTGTGACTCGGTGCTCAAGACCGGTCGTCTGGTGGTCAGTCATGAAGCCCCGCTGACGGGAGGCTTTGCCAGCGAGATCGCCGCCACCGTGCAGGAGCGTTGTTTCCTGTATCTCGAGGCGCCGATCCGGCGCGTCACTGGCCTTGATACGCCGTTTCCGCTGGTGCTCGAGAAGGAGCATCTGCCGGACGAGCTCAAGATCTACGAGGCCATCAAGCAAAGCTTGAATTACTGATGACAGGGAGTGATGCGCGCCATGAATGATTTCATCCTGCCCGATATCGGCGAAGGCATCGTCGAGTGCGAGCTGGTCAAGTGGTTGATCAAGGAAGGCGACGTGATCGAGGAAGATCAGCCGGTGGCCGAGGTCATGACAGACAAGGCGTTGGTGGAGATCCCCGCGCCCCACGCCGGTACCGTGGTCAAGCTTTACTGTCAGGAAGGCGAGATTGCCCGTGTCCATGCGCCGCTGTTTGCGGTGGATGATGGCAGTGACAGTGATAGCGAGAAGACCGGACACGGCGAGCGCGAGGATGAGCACGCCGGCGATGTCATGACGGTTGCAGCACCTGCTCGCTCGACGGCACCGACTCAGTCAGCCGCCAGCCAGGCGGCCAGCAGTCAGTCGGATGTCGCTGCGTCAGCGTCTGCCAAACCAGCCAGCAAAGGTGCAGCTAGCACACAGACAGCCGCGGCCCTTGAACGACGCTCGCGTGATTTCATCCTACCGGATATCGGTGAAGGCATCGTCGAATGTGAGGTGGTCACCTGGCACGTCGCGGAAGGCGACACAGTGGAAGAAGACCAGACGATCGTGGATGTGATGACCGACAAGGCGCTGGTCGAGATCACCGCCTCGGAGCCCGGGCGTATCGTGCGCTTCCATTATGCCCAGGGCGAAAATGCCCGAGTGCATACGCCGCTGTATGCCTATGTGCCTGATGAGGAGGCAGAGGCTGAAAGCGCTGAGAGCACTGAGAGCACTGAGAGCACTGAGAGTGAAGTCACCGCGCCTGAACACAAGCAGGGGCAGCCAGAGTATCTGGCGGAGCACCGCCAGGAGGGCGACGACAAGAGCGACAAAAAGAGTGGGCTAGACGGGAGTCACGGGGAGAGCCGGCCTCGAATACCCGCGACCCCTGCCGTGCGTCGCCTGTTGCGCGAGCATCAGCTCGAACTCCAGGCCATTGCTGGCTCGGGGCGAAACGGCCGGGTGCTGAAGGAAGATGTGCTGGCTTATCTCAAGCAATCCGAGGCTCACGAGACTGACGTGGTGCCTGCTGATGCTCACAAGGTCGGCGAGGCTGTCGAGACCGACAAGGCAGCTGCCGAAGCGTGTGCTGTGGCCAGTCACGAGGAGAGGTCGTCACGCCTTGAGTCGAAAGCGGTACTGCTCAAGGGAGTTGCGGCGGTGATGGCCCGGCGCATGGTACAGGCCAGCACGCAGATCCCGCATTTCCATTATGGCGATGAGCTCGATATCACCGACCTGCTGGCGTTGCGGGCCCGCCTCAAGGTACGCGCCGAGCAGCAGGGCATTCGGCTGACCCTGATGCCGTTCATCATGAAGGCCATGGCGCTGGCGGTCATCGAGGAGCCGATTCTCAATGCGCGCCTCAGTGAGAATGAAAGCGAGATTCTCTATCAGGGCGCCTGCAACATCGGCATGGCGGTGGACAGCGCCAGCGGACTGATGGTCCCGAACGTGAAGAGCGTCGAACGCCTGAGCATTCTCGAGATCGCGCGTGAGGTCGGGCGGCTGACCGAGGCTGCGCGTAGCGGGCGCGTTGCCCAGGCGGACCTCAAGGGCGGTACCTTGTCGATCTCCAATATCGGTGCGTTGGGCGGCACGTATGCCGCGCCGATCATCAACCAGCCGGAGGTCGCCATCGTCGCGCTGGGTCGCACTCAGCGTCTGCCGCGCTTCGATGGCGAGGGCAATGTCTGTGCGCGTGACATCATGACCATTACCTGGGCGGGAGATCATCGCATCATCGATGGCGGAACCATCGCGCGCTTCAGCAATCTGTGGAAACACTATCTGGAGCACCCTGACGAAATGCTGCTGTCGCTGTCATGAGACGTCGGCCAGAGAGCTTATTGCATGAGTGATGCGCGCGCCCACGAGCGCCTGCAACAGTTCTATATCCCGGAAGAGCAGTCGATCTATCTGCTCTCGCATCATGATGCCAAGAAGCTCAAGGATTGGGTGGCGCTGTGCATCTCCCAGCTGGAGGGGCTTGGCTACCGGGATATCCATCTGGTCGGCAAGGGTGCCTACGGGTTCGTGTTCGCAGGCTGGCGCCTGGGCGAAGACCGGCGCACGCATGAAGAGCACGTCTTCAAGTTCACGCGGGTGACTCTGCCCCAGGCACTGCAGGACCGTCTGGAGGAAGAGGCCTACATGCTCGACCAGGTCGCCCACCCGCTGATTCCGCGTCTGATCAGCTATCAGCGGGTACGGCGGCAGTCGATTCTGGTCATGCAGCGTGCACCGGGCATCAATCTCGAGGAATATTCGCTGCGTCATGGGCGCATGTCGCCGCGTCTGGTGGTCAAGATCGCCAGTCAGCTGGCCGATATTCTCAAGTCGTTGCGCGGGTCATCGACGGGAGCGAATACACCACCCATCGTGCATGGCGACATCAAACCGTCGAATCTGGTCTTCGATGTCGAGCGGGAACAGGTGGCATTGATCGACTGGGGCAGTTCGGTGTTCGCTCAGCTCGATGAGCATCAGCAGTTCATTACCACCAACGTGATGCAGCTGATGTCGGATAACCTGCAACAGACCAATGCGCGTCTGGGCGATGTCTATTTCATCGGCGAGGAGCAGCTCAATGGTGCGCTGTCCTCGCCGCGCTTTGATGAGCAGGGTGTGGCCGCCACTCTTTACGCCCTGGCTTCTGGGCAATCGTGTCGCTTCGGCGTGCGCGCCATCCCGGCGGTGTCGCTGGGGTTGCCGCGGGAATTCGCGCGTCTGCTTGACGGCATGCTGGCGGATGACCCGCAGCTGCGTATGCAGGCCGGCGACTACTTCCTGCGCGAGATGGGCAGGATCGCACGGCTGGTGATGCCGGAATTGCCTCTCGAGCCGCCACAGTCTCTGCTGCCGGTCTGGGTGAGGCCGGCAACGCGCGAGATCGACACGGTTGTCTATACCTCGCGCAAATCCTTCCTGCGTGAGGCCTTCGAGGCGGACGAGTCCGGTGAACACGCTGGTAACGCGCTGGACGCCGTCAATGATGTCCAGCTGGATCGTTACTACAAGAACTTCATGCAAGGCATGGGAGGCACCGAAAAAGCCTTCCTGGCCGCTGTCAGTCGTCTGGGCAAATACCCGATCGTCGGCGGTCTGGCGATTCGCTGGGAGCCACAGGGCATCTTCGTGGATACCGCGCTGCACCTGCATGACCCTGCCTTGAAGGGCGCCTTCGTCGTCGCGATCAACAACATGGTCGCTCTGGCGCGTGCCATCTATCGCCAGGGCGTGTTCAAGGCGTGTCTGTTCAATGCTCGCGATACCCTGCATCTGGAGCGGGGAGACCCCGAGGCCGCCTTCGTCTTCGCGCCGACGGCAGACGGGGAGGCCAGACCTCGCTTGAGCTATGAGGTCAGCGCGGTGCCGGAGCTTGAGGATGACTCCCGGGTGCACTCCTACTTCGAGGACGGACCGGATCCTGAGGAACTGCTGGTGCTGCCCGAGGAGATATTGAAGGCACTGGAGTCACTCAATGCCATCCATCACACCGGCATGCTGATCTTCGAAGCCTTGCCACACCACCTCAAGATTCACAGTTATTACCGACTGCTGGATCCCTCGCGCGAGCAGGAATTCACGCGTTTGCTGGCGGAGATTCTCGATGCGGTGCCGCTGATCTCCGGGTTGGGAATTTCCGGCTTCATGAAGATGCCCTACAAGAACACCAAGCATTTCGATCATATCGAGGCGCAACCCGAAAGCTTCTATCCAAGGGATCCGCGTGCCTTGCCGCGTGGTCCGCATGCCGTATGAGGGCAAAGAAAAACCCGCCTGAGTCAGACTCAGGCGGGTTTTCTCACTTGGAGGGATTCACTTGGGTGGCTTCACTGAAAGTCAAACGCACTGATGGGCCATGCTTCAGCGAGCTGTCAGTCCTTCATCTGACGCGGGCGTGTCATGGCCTGCGGGGACAGCAATGCCTCCAGGCGTGCCTCGTCCAGCAGGCCTTCCTCACGTACCAGTTCCAGCACGCTGCGGCCGCTGGCCAAGGCTTCCTTGGCGATGCGGGTGGCATTGTCGTAGCCGATATACGGGTTGAGCGCGGTGATCAGGCCGATGGAATTGTTGACCAGCTCGGCGCAGCGATCACGATTGGCGGTGATGCCGATCACGCAACGATTCCTGAGCATGGTCATGGCGCGGCTCAGCTGGCGGATGGAGTCGAGCAGCTTGTAGGCGATCAGCGGCTCCATCACGTTGAGCTGCAGCTGGCCGGCTTCAGCCGCCATGGTCAGCGCGGTGTCGTTGCCGATGACATCGAAGGCGACCTGATTGACGGCTTCCGGAATCACCGGGTTGACCTTGCCCGGCATGATCGAGCTACCCGGCTGCTGAGGCGGCAGGTTGATCTCGTTGAAGCCGGTGCGCGGGCCTGAGGACAGCAGGCGCAGATCGTTGCAGATCTTGGACAGCTTGACCGCCAGGCGCTTGAGCATGCCGTGGAACAGTACGAAGGCACCCATGTCGCTGGTGGCCTCGACCAGGTCCGACGCCGGACGGAAGTCGATGCCGGAACGACGCGCCAGAGCCTCGATCGCCAGTGCGCTGTAGCGCGGGTCGGCATTGATGCCGGTGCCGATCGCGGTCCCGCCCAGATTGACCTCCTTGAGCAACTCATTGAGGTTGGCGATGCGATCGACGTCTTCGCGCAGAGTGTTGGCGAAGGCGCGGAATTCCTGGCCCAGCGTCATCGGCACCGCGTCCTGCAGCTGGGTGCGGCCCATCTTGACCACGTCATCAAACTCCAGCGCCTTGCTGGCGAAGGCATTGGCCAGCTCGCTCAGCGCGTCTACCAGTACCGAATGGCTGCGCAGCAGGCCGACACGGATGGCGGTCGGGTAGGCGTCGTTGGTGGATTGCGCCATGTTGACGTGATTGTTGGGGTGCAGCTGCTGGTAATCACCTTTCTCGTAGCCCAGGAATTCCAGGCCCAGATTGGCGATCACTTCGTTGGCATTCATGTTGGTCGAGGTGCCGGCGCCACCCTGGATCATGTCGACCACGAACTGATCATGGTGATCGCCATTCATCAGACGTGCACAGGCGTGCTGGATGGCATCGTGTTCACGTGTCTCGAGATAGCCCAGCGCATGGTTGGCTTCGGCGGCGGCGGCCTTGACCAGCGCGAGCCCTTCGACGAGACGCGGGAAGTGCGACAGCGGCACCCCGGAGAGGTGGAAGTTGTTGAGCGCGCGCTGGGTCTGCACACCATAGTATGCGTCAGACGGCACCGGCTCGCGCCCGAGGAGATCCTTTTCAAGTCGGAAGCCGTTGGCCAGTGCCTCACGCTCGGCATGGCTCAAGTCGGCCGGTGTGGAAGCTGCCGGGGCGGCATTGGCGGCGATGGGGGTTTCCGAGAGATGGTTCACTTGGGCGGAACTCCTGGCTGAAGTACACTGTGGCGCTTGAATGGCGGCTAGGTGGACAAGGGTAACCAGCGCAGCCCCTCGGCGGCCAATGCCATTCAACGCTGCCGTATACGTCAAACGCATAAGACGAAGGTGGTGGTGCGCCGCGACGCACCATTCTCCATGACAAGACCCTGCATGACCGGCCAGGCAAGCCTCGCTTGGGCATGTTCGACATTTTTGGGAGTTCGGGTGAACCTGGAAACTAAGTGGTTGGAAGATTTCGTTGCGCTGTCCAATACCCGCAGCTTCTCCACCTCGGCTCGCCTGCGACACGTTACCCAGCCTGCGTTCAGCCGCCGCATCCGTGCGCTTGAACAGGCCGTGGGCACTACGCTGGTCGACCGCTCGACGACCCCGGTCAGTCTGACGCCGGAGGGCCAGTTGTTCCTGGTCACCGCGCGCAACCTGACAGAGCAGCTGTCAGAGTGTCTCGCCCACCTGCGCGGGCTGGGCATGGCCAACGAGACCCTGGATATCGCGGCCGCGCATTCGCTGGCGCTGGCCTTCTTCCCCAAGTGGATCTCGCGTCTCCAGCAGGGCTTGGGGGAGTTGCCGACACGCCTGTCCGCGATGAATGTCGGCGACGCCATTCACTCGCTGCGCGAAGGCAACTGCGACTTGATGCTCGCCTATTACGACCCTTACGCCAGCATGCAGCTGGACGCCGAGGCCTTCCCGTCCTTCTCGGTCGCCAAGGTCAATATGCTGCCAGTGTGCGTGCCACTGGAGAATGGCGAGCCCCGCTTCCCGCTGACCGGACAGAGCGAGACCAGCCAGGATGCGATTCCCTTGCTGTCCTATACCCAAGGGGCATTTCTGGGCCGCAGCGTGAAGATGCTTTTGAAGAATGATCCGCTGCGCCTGCGCCTGCGCACCGTCTATGAGATGGCGATGGCCGAGGGCCTCAAGGGCATGGCCTTGCAGGGCGTCGGCATGGCGTGGATTCCGGATTTCTGCATTCGCGATGAGCTGGAAAGCGGCAAGCTGGTGCGTGCGGGCAACGAGGCGTGGGATATCCCGCTGGAGATTCGTCTCTATCGTTGCTCACTGGTTCACAAGCCCGGCATCGACAAGCTGTGGAAGCAGCTGATGAATCTGCCGCGAGATTTCCTCGAAGCCTGAGCCTTGCCGGTGTATTACCGGTGTAGAAGACCTGCGTGTCTCTTGATCGAAAACGGCAGCCCATTGGGCTGCCGTTTTCGTGTGTGGACCACATCCCAGCCGTCAGAAACCGGTCTGTCCGGCATGCAGGCCGAGGAAGTTCTGAATGATGAAAAAGTGGTCCTCGAAGAGGGTGTCGGGCTCCAGGTCCGCCAGCGCGACCCAGCGTGCCTGCTCCTCGTTCTCGCCGCCGCCGCTTCTGAGCTTGGGAAGCTGCTGCTCCGGTCGCAGGGCGAAGTAGAAGGCCTCTGCCAGGGTGCGCCCGCGCCAGCTGCGATGCGGCGCATCAAACAGACGCTGACCGCGCAGAGAGCCACGCAGGACTGGTTCCGGCACCTTGAGGCGCACACGCTCCCTGAGCTCACGCAAACAGGCATCCAGCAGGCGCTCCTGGGGTTGCACGAAGCCGCCAGGCAGGGCGTAAAGCCCCTTACCGGGTGCCGCGCGACGTGTGGTGAGCAGCACATGACCGGACTGCACTACCACGGCGTTGACCGTGATGAACAGTGGCGGGTAGGGCGCATCGCTCCAGGCGGCGCGGTATTGCTCCAGCAGTCGACGTTCCTCGACCAGCCCTTGCCACGCGGTCTCCTCCAGGAAGCCATGCAGATGCTGAGCCACCGGCGGTGGCAGCAGCTCCAGCCCCTCGTTGTCCAGCCAATCTTCTGCGCGGGCGCGCTCGGTGAAGATGACCTCACGAATACGGCTGGCCTCCATCCCCTCGCGCAGTGGCACCGCTACCGACTCCCACTGCGGGAAGAGGCTCAGGTAGTAGCTTGACTGGCTGTTGCTGTCACGACGATTGGCACCGATCAGCGCGATTCTCGGCATTCGATTGGCCTGCGGACGCGCGATATCGCGTACCTTGCGCTGCACATCACGTACCCAGACATCGTCGTTGTAGAGGGCATCCAACAACGGCACGATTTCCAGGCGCGCATTGTTGGCATCATCAAAGCAGCTGCGGATCATGCGCGTGCGTTCAGAGAAGGTGAACGGGTTGCGCAGTGAACGTGCCTGCCAGGCAGAACCGACCAGCACGATGACCTGCCGCGCGAGGCGCAGGGCTTCTTCCATCACGGCAACATGGCCATGGTGCATGGGCTGGAAGCGACCGATGAAGACCAGGCAGTCGTACTGGGTGTCGGCGATCGCGGGAGAATCCTGAGTGCGAAGCGTTGCAGCGGGGGCAGAGGGCAACGTTGTCGTCGAAGGCATGATGAGCTCCGTGGCAGGCAGGATGGGGCGGCGTATAAGGCGCTTGCCCAGTGAGATTCCGCTAGCGTATCAGATTATGTGCATGCGCCGAACGGCTCGTCATTCACTCTCGTCTGGTAAGGGTTATTCAAAAGTTTATCCCGTTATCTTGCTGAAAAATTCTTCATGACTCAGCAACTTCTCGGTATTCGGGGCGTGGGAAGGCAGTTGCGGTAAAAGGAGAGACGCCGGAGAGGAGAAGAGGGAAGGAAAGGATAGGGGAAGGTGAACAAGCGCGAATGCACAAATCGAGCCAACGCCCGCCAGCAATGAGGCTGACGGGCGTTGGCTCGATTTGTTGGCAAGGCCGATGGCAGACCCAGGCGGGCCTGCCGGGCATCGGATCAGGACGCCTTGGCGGTCAGCACGTCGGTGATCCACTCGACGACCTTGTCGCCCTGGGCATTGATGCAGACGTCGACCAGCGGCGTCTGGGACCACTGGTTGCCGAGGAATTCGCGACCCTCAGGGGCGAATAGTGTCTGACCTTCGGCCAGGCCTTCGACTTCGACATTCAGGTGGCCGCGCTCGGTAGTGAACAGCTCCGGCTTCATCAGCCAGGCGAGGGCGCAGCTGTCGTGTGGGCAGCAACCATCGATGCCACGCGCTTCCTGATAGAAGGCCTTGTAGAACTGATAGCTGCCGGACAGCACTTCGCCAAGTGCGCCTTGCGCGACGCGGATACGCTCGACATGGGCCGGAGACAGCACGCAGCGGTGCGTCGCATCGAGACCGACCATGGTCAGCGGCCAGCCGGCGGTCAGCACCTTGGCGGCGGCATGCGGGTCATTGAAGATGTTGGCTTCGGCGACCGGTGAGACGTTGCCGCCTTCACGGATGGAGCCGCCCATGATGACGACCTGCTTGACCTTGCTGATGATGCTCGGGTCCAGCTGCAGTGCGGTGGCCAGGTTGCCCAGTGGGCCGACGGCGACGAGGGTGATCTCGCCCGGACGCGCATTGACCTGCTCGACGATGAACTGCGGTGCGCTGACGGACAGCGCCTTGCCCTTGGGCTCCGGGATCTCCATGTTGCCGAGACCATTGGCGCCGTGGATGTGCGCCGGCGCCGGGAACTTGTCCTTGACCAGCGGCTGGGCAGCGCCCTGGGCGACCGGGATCTCCTGGCCCGCCAGTTCGCCCAGCAGCAGGGCGTTGGAGGTGGCCGTCTCGATGGTGACGTTGCCGAAGGTGGTGGTCATGCCGAGGAATTCGATGTCCGGATGCGCCAGACAGATGGCAATCGCCTGGGCATCATCCACGCCCGGATCGGTATCAAAGATAATCGGTGTTTTCATGCTGACCTCGTGAAAGAAGTGACCTGCAATAGAGGGCGTTACGCCAACAGGGCGCCCATGAGGTGACACGGGCTTAGCACGGGCCACGTGGTGGTGCCCCGTGCAGGTAGTTCAGTCGTTCAGAGACTTGTTGCTCGAAGACTCAGTTGCTCAGGACGTCGAGTGTCGGCCATTCGGCCAGGGCAGCGGCGACATCACTGGCCAGCGGAATGCTCGGCGCTGCGCCTTCGCGGCTCACACACAGGGCAGAGGCGGTGCTGGCACGACGCAGGCTTTCCTCGATGCTCTGACCTTCGATCTGGCTTGCCAGGTAATAGCCGATGAAGGTATCGCCTGCCGCGGTGGTGTCCACGGCATTGACGCGATGCGCCGGCAGCTGGATGCGCTGTTCCCCCAGCTGGTAGCAGACGCCTTCACTGCCCAGAGTCATGACCACTTCGGTATCAGGCAGACGAGTGTGCAGCGCGGCGAGCAGGGTGGCGACAGGCGCGCTCTCTTCCAGCTCGACCAGCTGTGCCGCTTCGCCACGATTGAGGAACAGCACCTGGCAGTGTTCCAGCGGCAGGCGCAGGACATCAGCCCCCATCGGGGCCGGATTGAAGGCGATCTTCATGCCCTTGGCATGTGCCAGCTCGATGACCTTGCCCAGTGCGTTGCACTCATTTTGCAGCAGCAGCCAATCTCCCTGCGTCACACCAGAGAACAGCGTCGCGAGATGCTCATCGGTGAAACCGTGATTGGCACCCGGATGCAGAATGATGCTGTTCTCGGCGTGGTCGTCCACCTGGATGATGGCGTGGCCACTGGCACTGGCGCTCAGCTCGACCTGCGAGGTGATGACACCGGCGCTTTCCAGCGGCTCAAGTGCCCAGCGATCACTGTTGCCAAGGCGGCCCCAGTGCGTGACGTCGCCTCCGGCGCGCGCAAGCGCGAGCGACTGGTTGGCACCCTTGCCACCCAGTACCTGACGGTAGGAGAGACTCGCCAGGGTTTCACCCGGTCGTACCAGGTGAGGTACCCGATAGACGTGATCGATATTGATAGAACCGTAGTTGTAAAGCATGCAGCCTCCTTGGGGGCGAGCATCCTAGCAAAGCCTTGGCCGCCTGTCCCCAGTCGTATCACCAAGGTCTGACCTTTAGGTCATGTTTAAGCGTTGAAGCTATTAGCCTCTTGGAACGCAAGAGAAAGTGCATACTTCCTGTCATCTCGCTGGATTCAGGATAGTCGCCCATGTCGGAGTCGAAGCAACCCGCCGTCACGATCAAGAAGTGGGTCTGGCGAGCACTCTTCACCAGTACCATGATTCCGTTGCTGTTGGTCGAGACCGCCCTGGTGGCGGTGTATTTCGTGTCCAATGACGAGATTCGTGATGCCAACCTCAATTACCTGCAATCCCAGTCGAGCAGTGAGCTCAATCTGGCGATGCTACGGGAGGCCAAGTCACTCAGCCAGCAACTGGAACATGTCCAGAACCTGTCACGCGGGCTCGGTGCCCAGGCAGGCGAACTGGCCATGGGCGACGCCAGCACTGGGGTGGCGGCTCGCGAGATTGCCCGTCACGCAAGCTTGCCAAGCGGTGTCTGGGCCAGTCAGCAGACGGCGGACAATCAGGGCAGCGGCTTCTATCCCGCCTTGCCAGGCCTCGAGCAGGACATTCCCCTGGCACTGCGCATGACAGCGGTCGACCCGATCATGCGCAGTGTCGTATCTTCGCACTCGGCCGTGGTGCAGTCCTTCGTCACGATGGCCGATTGCTATGTCCGCCTTTTCCCCTATGTCGATCTGGCCTCGCTGGTGCCAGCCGACCACGATTGTCGGGATTTCTCCTTCTTCTATCTGGCCGCGCCAGAGGCAAATCCCTCGCGAAACACCATCTGGACCGATATCTACGAAGACCCGGCCGACAATGGCTGGATGGCGTCGGCCGTCAGTCCCTTCTATTCCGAGCAGGGCGAATTTCTCGGCGTCGTCGGCGTCGACATGACCCTGGACGTGATCGTCAATCAGGTGCTGGCGATGGAGCTGCCCTGGCAAGGCTTCGCGATGCTGTTCGATGCCGAGGGACGCTCACTCGCCGTCCCGCGGGCCGGTGAGCAGTTGTTGTCGCTGCTGCCGCTGGAAATTCCCGATGCCAATGACCTCCAGGAAGAGGATGTCATTCGGCCCGCTCAGCTGGAGCTGAAAGGTCATGATGTCTTCAAGAGACTCGCGCCCCGTATTCTGGAGCAGCGGCGTGGCCTGGAAAGCGTCAATGTGGCGGGGGCGCCCTACAAGGTGGCGTGGGAGCGCTTGCCGGGCAATGGCTGGATCATGTTGAGCATGGTCGAAGAGAGTGCCGTCTTCTTTCGTACCGCCGAGATCGGGCGCAACTTCCAGCTGGTCGGCATGGCGCTGGTCGGCGGCCTGATCCTGTTCTATTTCACCTTCTTCATTCTCATGGGCTGGCGCACGCACCACATCAGCCGTCGCCTTTCGGTGCCGCTGGCCGAGCTGCGTGAACGACTGCATCGCATCGGCATGGGTGCGGAGGTCGAATCCGCGGGCGGCAGTGGCATCGTCGAGCTGGATGACGCCAACGCCACCGCCGAAGAGATGTATCAGCGGCTGCGCCAGACGCAGAAGGAATTGCAGTCCAGCGAGCGTCGCTTGCTAGATTCCCTCGAAGCCAGTGGCGATAGCCTGTGGGAAGTGGACATACCTGAGCGCATCGTTCATATCCACCCCAATCTCTGGAAGATGCTCGGCGCTTCGGGCCACGAACCATTGGCGATGCGTGAAATGGACTTCGATCGTTTGATTCACCCGGAGGATCTCGAGCAGGTACATGCGCTCAGACACAAGATCATCACTACCTATGGCGAAAGCTGTGAGTGCCAGTACCGGATGCGTGCGCCGCAGGAAGAGGACCTTCAGCAGATCGAGGCGATGGGAATGAACGAAGTCGACATGGACGCCGAAACAGGCAATGCCGGCGACAAGCCCCTGCAACAGCGGAGCCTGGCCGCTGGCGATGGTGGTGTACGGGCGGGAGGCGCGCAAGAGGGCGACGAGAAGGAGAGTAAGGAGAGAGCGAACGGCACCCGATGGGTATTGTTGAGCTCACGTGGCCGTGTGGTGTCATGGGATGCTGAAGGCAATGCCCTCAAGGCGGCGGGCATGCATATCCGCATCCGTTGATGCTGACCACTCAGGAAAAAGCCCCCGAACCGGCATATATGCCGGTTCGGGGGCTTTTTCGTGATGTACCGCTCGCACCTGCCACTCGGCGTCGATGCCTGGCGCAGCGAGGCTGTGGCCGTGTCAGGCGTGTTCGCTCAGGAATGTCTCGATATTGGCCAGACTGAGATCGAGCATGTTCTGGCGCGCCTCCTGGCTGATCCAGGCATTGTGCGGCGTGACGATCAGATTCAAGGGAGCATTCGCCGAATGGTGCTGGCTTTCCAGGGCCGAGAGTAGCGAATGGCCTTCACGCGGCGGCTCCTCCGGCAGACTATCCACCGCCAGGCCGCCGAGTTGTCCGGTGGCCAGTGCTTCCAGTGCTGCGTCCTCGTCGATGATGCCCCCGCGGGCGCAATTGACCAGCAATGCACCGGGCTTCATGGCGGCGAGCGCCTGCTCATCGATCAGATGCTGCGTCTCTGGGGTCAGCGGGCAGTGCAGACTGATGGCGTCGGCCTGGGGCAGCAGGCTTTCCAGCGCGGGGCGCTCGGCGGTGGGGGCGGTGCCCGGGCGAGCGGCAAAGGTCACGCGCATGCCGAACGCCTCGGCCAGCCTGCCCACCGCGGTGCCCAGCTCCCCCTTGCCGATGATGACCAGATGCTTGCCGGACAGCTGCACCACGGGGCGGCCCATCAGGCAGAAGGTCGGACTGCGTTGCCACTCGCCCGCGGCGATGTCGGTCTGGTATTCCGGCAGGCGGCCAGCCAGTGCCAGCAGCAGCATCCAGGTGTGCTGTGCCACCGAATGAGTGCCGTAGGCATTGACGTTCATGACCCGAATGCCACGTGCTTCGGCGGCCGCCATGTCGATATTGTTGGTGCCGGTCGCCATCACCGCGATCAGCTTGAGGGTCGGCAGCTCATCCATGTGGTGCGCCTCGATGCGTACCTTGTTGACCAACACGATGGAGGCACCGCTCAGTCGTGGCACCACTTCCTCGGGCGCGGTGGCGTCATGACAGACCAATCCTTCCAGACGGGCCTCGAGGCGCGAGAAGTCCAGGCCATCACCGACGGAGCCGGCATCGAGCATGACGGCCTGCGGGGCGCCGGTAGACGAGGTGGGCTCGCAGTGAGAGGAAGCGGGCGTGGAAGAATGCGAGGGAGACTGCGCAGTACGATCGTGATCGGACATAGGTGCCTCATGATGGCGTAGGAAGATAGATAGGAAGACAGAAAGGCTGGCCCGCAAGGTCGAGTACCTGGTGTCTGGGCCGGTTTGTGCTTGGGTGTTGCCCCGCACGGGGCCGAGCACGCTATAATGTGTCCCTTTCGCTTTGACTTGAAAGCCGCTCAACTGGCCTTATTGTAGGCGTCTCTTGCTGGTGCTTGCGAAAGCTCTCATGTTGGGGCCGCAGGTGCGCTGAACGCAAGACGCGCCGCAAGGCATAACATTGTCATGGTTCACGGTGCTCAGACAGCCCCGTGACCAGTATCGTCAGGAAAGAAAACCATGCCGATCTATGAATACCACTGCAAGGCCTGTGGCCATCGGATGGACAAGTTGCAGAAGATCAGCGCTGCGCCGCTGACGGAGTGCCCGGAATGCAAGACGGACCAGCTCGAGAAGCTGGTCTCCGCCGCCGGGTTCCGTCTGGCAGGCAGTGGCTGGTACGAGACGGATTTCAAGTCCGGCAGCAAGAAGAATCTGGCCGGTGGTAGCGACAGCACCGCCTGACATAGCTGGGATAGTGCGTCAGGCATCAGCGTGATGAGGGTCAAGGGCGCCCAACGGGTACCCTTGACCCTCATCGCCAACGGCAGGCCCTCTGAGACAGATGCGCATCAGCGCGTCGATCATGAATTTGAGCAACAAGGAATCAACATGCGCAGCCACTATTGCGGCAAACTGAACGAGACCCTGATCGATCAGGATGTCACTCTGTGCGGGTGGGTGCACCGCCGTCGCGACCACGGTGGCGTCATCTTCCTCGACATGCGCGACCGTGATGGCATCGCCCAGATCGTCGTCGATCCGGACACCGTCGATGCCTTCGCCACTGCCGACAAGGCGCGCAGCGAGTTCGTGCTGCGTATCAAGGGCCGTATCCGTCTGCGCCCGGAAGGCACCCAGAACCCGAACATGCCGACAGGCATGATCGAAGTGCTGGCCAAGGACGTCGAAGTGCTCAACACTGCACAGACGCCGCCGTTCCAGCTCGACGACCACAACAAGGTCGGTGAGGAAGTTCGCCTCAAGTATCGTTATGTCGACCTGCGTCGTCCCGACATGATCGAGAAGCTTCGCCTGCGCTCGCGCATCACTCACAGCGTGCGCGCCCAGCTCGAAGCCCTGGGCTTCCTCGACATCGAAACCCCGATCCTGACCCGCGCCACGCCGGAAGGCGCACGTGACTATCTGGTGCCGAGCCGCACCTACGCCGGCAGCTTCTTCGCACTGCCGCAGTCTCCGCAGCTGTTCAAGCAGCTGCTGATGGTCGCCGGTGTCGATCGTTACTACCAGATCGCCAAATGCTTCCGTGATGAAGACCTGCGCGCTGACCGTCAGCCGGAGTTCACCCAGATCGACCTCGAAGCCAGCTTCGTCGACGAGCAGGACATCATGGGCATGACCGAGACCATGATCCGTGGTCTCTACAAAGAAGTGCTCGATGTCGAGCTGGGCGACTTCCCGACCATGCCGTATTCCGAGGCCATCAGCCGCTTCGGTTCCGACAAGCCGGACCTGCGCATTCCGCTGGAACTGGTCGATGTCGATGATCTGATGAGCGGCGTGGACTTCAAGGTCTTCTCCGGCCCGGCCAAGGACGACAAGGGCCGCGTCGCCGCGCTGCGTGTGCCGGGCGGTGCCAGCCTGTCACGCAAGGAAATCGACGCTTACACCAAGTTCGTCGGCATCTACGGTGCCAAGGGTCTGGCGTGGATCAAGGTCAACGAACGTGCCAAGGGCATCGAGGGTCTGCAGTCGCCGATCGTCAAGTTCATGGAAGACGTCGTGGACGAAGTGCTGGACCGCTGTGGCGCCGTCGATGGCGACATCGTGTTCTTCGGTGCTGACAAGGCCAACATCGTGGCCGAAGCCATCGGTGCGCTGCGCGTCAAGCTGGGTGAAGACCTCAACCTCTACACCCGCGAGTGGGCACCGCTGTGGGTCGTCGACTTCCCGATGTTCGAAGCCGATGCCAACGGCCGCCTGAGTGCGCTGCACCACCCGTTCACCGCGCCGTCCTGCACACCGGAAGAGCTCAAGGCCAACCCGGAAGCGGCACTGTCTCGCGCCTACGACATGGTCATCAACGGCACCGAGCTGGGTGGTGGCTCCATCCGTATCCACGATCAGGCCATGCAGCGTACCGTGTTCGAAGTGCTGGGCATCGGTGAAGAAGAAGCGGAAGAAAAGTTCGGCTTCCTGCTCGACGCCCTGAAGTTCGGCGCGCCGCCCCATGGTGGTCTGGCCTTCGGTCTCGACCGTCTGGTGATGCTGATGACCGGCGCCAAGACCATTCGTGAAGTGATTGCCTTCCCGAAAACCCAGAGCGCCGGCTGCATGATGACCGACGCTCCGGGCGTGGTCAGCGGTGAGCAGCTCAAGGAGCTGAACATCCGTCTGCGTCAGAAGGTCAAGGTCGAAGACGAAAGCGGCCAGGCCTGATTCAGCGGCGCATGACCGAGAGAGTGACTGGTGGGGCCGTCTGGACTGATTCGATCAGACCCGGGCGGTCCCGCGGTGGCAGGTTTGCCCCTTTGGCCTGATAGGCTAGTGGGCGAGCAAGCCCGACAAGGCGGTGCGAGACTGTTTGCTGGCGTTCACGTCAGGCAATGACAGTGTCGCACCGCCTTTTTTGTGGCATGGTGGCTGGTTATATACACAGTAAGAGCGATGGCGTGATGACGACAGCGAAGACGCAAGGTGTGAGAGACGAGGCAGCGGCATGATCATTCTTGGCATCGACCCGGGCTCACGTCTGACCGGGTATGGGGTATTGGATGTCTCTGCGGCTCAGCCTCGCTATGTGGACAGTGGCTGCATCCGCATGTCACAGGTCAGCCTGGACCAGCGCCTGGCGCAGATCTATGCCGGTATCAGCGAGGTGATCGCCCTGCATCGCCCCGCGGAATTCGCCATCGAGCAGGTCTTCATGTCCAAGAACGCCGATTCGGCGCTCAAGCTGGGCCAGGCGCGCGGGGCTGCCATCGTGTGTGCGGCCAATCACGGCTTGCCGGTGTTCGAATATGGGCCGCGGCAGATCAAGCAGGCCGTGACCGGTACCGGTGCCGCCGAGAAGTCTCAGGTGCAGCATATGGTCACGCATACGCTCAAGCTCTCCGCCACGCCGCAGGCCGATGCCGCCGATGCGCTGGCCATCGCCTTGACGCATTGTTTCGCGCGTCGACGACTGACGCCCGGCAATGACCAGCTGGAAGCATTGGGGCTGGGGAATACCAGTCGACGCAAGGGAACCCGCGTGGGGCGTAGCAGCAGCTGGCGAGACTTCGAGCCTGACGCCTGACATGCCGCTGAGCGACAAATGCGGTATTGTGCTCAATTAATAGCGATTTTTCAGTCACTTGTAGAGTGTCTGCCGAGCTTGGCAGCAGCCGATTGCGTGATGCGCCAAGCCGCGCGGCATCAGGCTTCGGGTCCTCACCCAAGGTATGACTGTCAGAAAGATGCGACAAATTCGTCGTGACACTGGGACATGCCGCCTGCGCTTCATCTTTGGTAGGCTTGCCCGCATTGTAACAATCCGTGCAGAGAATCGGGCCTGCCAGCAGCAGGATCCTGACGAATACATTCTCTGCCGAGCAAGGACAGCCGCAACATGATTGGACGCCTGACCGGGACATTGCTGGAAAAACAACCGCCGCAGCTGGTGCTTGACGTACAGGGTGTCGGTTATGAACTGGAAGCTTCGATGAACACCCTGTTGGGCTTGCCGGCCGTGGGCGAACATTGCCAGCTTTACACCCACCTGGTGGTGCGCGAAGACGCGCAGTTGCTGTATGGCTTCGGCAAGGAGCCCGAGCGTCGTCTGTTCCGTGAATTGATCAAGATCTCCGGTGTCGGTCCGCGACTGGCGCTGGCGATTCTGTCGGGAATGGAGCAGTCCGATTTCATCCGCTGTGTTCATGACGAAGATAGCCGAGCGCTGACACGCCTGCCGGGCGTCGGCAAGAAGACGGCGGATCGCTTGATCATCGAGATGCGCGATCGCCTCAAGCATTGGACGCTGCCGGCGGATGATGGTCTGGATGAAATGGCGCGTGCCTCCCAGCCACAACCGCCGATCACGCATCCTCTGGCGGACGCCGAAGCCGCGCTGGTATCACTGGGCTACAAGCCTGTCGAGGCGGCCAAGATGCTCTCCGGACTGGAGACCGGCGCCTCTACGGAAGCGCTCATCAAGGCGGCGTTGGCGCGCAAGATGGCCAGCTGAGACCCTGCCAGAGCAGCAAACATGCGCCCTATAGTTTCCGTGAAGGAAATGGCGCATCGTGATTGGATTTATTGACTAGGGGTTGGCAGGTTACTGGGGTAGAAAGTGCGCGCTTGAACGCAGATGCGCTAGATCGTTGCATAGCCTTGGCGAACCTTGTCACCTGCCACTGACGCACGTTCATGGCCATGACCCGTGTCATGTGCGTGACCTGCGTCATCAGGAGTTGAGCAAGCATCATGATGGAGTCGGACCGACTGATCTCCGCGGCGACGCATGATCCGGAAGAGCGGATCGATCGCGCCAACCGGCCGCGCACGCTGAGTGACTACATCGGACAGCCCATCGTCCGCGAACAGATGGAAATCTTCATCAGTGCCGCGCGAGGGCGAGGCGATAGTCTGGATCACACTCTGGTCTTCGGCCCGCCCGGTCTCGGCAAGACGACGCTGGCGCATATCATCGCCAGCGAGATGAGTGTCGATATCAAGTCGACCTCAGGGCCGGTGCTGGAGCGGGCAGGCGACCTGGCAGCGATGCTGACCAACCTGCAGGAAGGCGATGTCCTGTTCATTGACGAGATTCACCGCCTGTCACCGGCTGTCGAGGAAGTGCTCTACCCGGCGATGGAAGATTATCAGCTCGATATTATGATCGGTGAAGGCCCCGCAGCCCGCTCGATCAAGCTTGAGCTGCCACGGTTCACCCTGGTGGGCGCGACGACGCGGGCGGGGCTGCTGACGGCGCCGCTTCGCGATCGCTTCGGTATCGTTCAGCGCCTCGAGTTCTACGATATCGAGTCACTCACCGACATCGTGGCCCGCAGTGCCAGGCTTTCCGGCATGGAAGTCGAGATGGACGGGGCACTGGAGATTGCACGACGTTCCCGCGGCACGCCGCGTATCGCCAATCGCCTGCTGCGCCGGGTGCGTGACTTCGCCGAAGTGCGCTCGGATGGTCGCTTGACGCTGGAAGTGGCCGACAAGGCGCTCAACATGCTCAATGTCGACAGCCACGGTCTGGATCACATGGACCGTCGACTGCTGTTGGCGATGATCGAGAAGTTCGATGGCGGGCCGGTCGGGGTCGACTCATTGGCGGCGGCCATCGGGGAAGAGCGCGATACCATCGAGGATGTTCTGGAGCCCTACCTGATCCAGCAGGGCTTCATGATGCGCACGGCGCGTGGGCGTCTGGTCACACGCTCGGCCTATCTGCACTTCGGGATCACCCCACGCGAAGAGCAGGCGCGCCTGGGACAGGAAGGAAATGACGCGTCATGACATCTGAAGACGCAGGAAATACGTTGAAGGGTGAAGCTGCATGTTTTCACCACACTGTGCGTGTCTACATCGAGGATACTGATGCCGGTGGCATCGTCTACTACGTGAATTATCTGCGCTTCATGGAGCGCGCACGCAGTGAATGGTTGCGAGCGAAGGGCTTCACGCAGCAAGCCTTGCTTGAAAAGGGCATTCAGTTGGTAGTACACAGTGTAACAAATCGTTATCTTCGTCCTGCGTATCTGGATGATCTGCTGACCGTGACGGCAACGGCAGGCGCATTACGCGGTGCTCGCTTGACGTTCACCCAACAGGCGCTGCGCGGTGAGCAGATATTGAGCGAAGCGGAAGTCGTGATCGCATGCGTTGATGCCACGACCTTGCGCCCCAGACGCTGGCCCGGGGAATTGCTCGCGGCTCTTGAGGTCTGAGACCACAAGGCGCGAGGAGGCCGCTGTCAGCCAGGCACAGAGACACCAGGCTGATGAACAGATTACTTATCGTGTCACTGAATGACGGTGGCACAGACTGAACCAAGTAAAGAGGGATTTCCGTGGAAGATTCGATGTCGATCATTTCGCTGTTCGTGAACGCCAGTCTGGTCGTTCAGGCAGTCATGTTGCTGTTGCTGGCAGCTTCCATTGCATCCTGGGTGGTGATCTTTCAGCGCGGGATGGCATTGTCCCGTGCCAAGCAGGCTTACGCGGCATTTGAAAAGCGCTTCTGGTCCGGGGTCGACCTCAATCACCTCTATCGTGAGTTACCGGCGGATGAAGAGTCCACCCCGGGTGCCTCCGGCGTCTTTCGTGCCGGCTTCCGCGAGTACAGCCGACTCAAGCCCAAGTCCAGCAATGCCGATGCGGTGATGGATGGCGTGCAACGCAGCATGCGCGTCACGCTGTCACGTGAGGAAGAGCGCTTGAATATTCACCTGCCGTTTCTGGCCACGGTCAGCTCCGTCAGCCCCTATGTCGGTCTGTTCGGCACCGTGTGGGGCATCATGGGCTCCTTCCAGGCGCTGGGTACTGCTCAGCAGGCAACCCTGACCACCGTCGCCCCCTGGATTGCCGAAGCCCTGGTCGCGACTGCCATGGGCCTGTTCGCGGCCATCCCGGCCGTCATCTTCTACAACCGTCTGGCCAGCCGTGCTGATCAGCTACTGGGTCGCTATGAAGACTTCGCCGAAGAACTTCACTCCATTCTGCATCGTAATCTGCACGGTCGTGGCAGCAACGACGCTTGAAGGGGGGCGAGTCAATGAAAGGACCGTATAGCAGAGGGCACAAGCGCAAGCTGTCCTCCGAGATCAATGTGGTGCCCTTCATCGACGTCATGTTGGTGTTGCTGGTCATCTTCATGATCACCGCGCCGATGATGACGCAGGGGGTTCAGGTCGAATTGCCCAAGGTCACCTCCAAGCCGATCGACAATCCCGATGATGTGACGCCATTGATCGTCTCGCTGGACGACAGCGGCAATTACTACATCGATCTGGGGTCGGATGAAGACAAGCGCACGCCGGTGGCACTGGATGAACTGGGCAGCAAAGTCGCGTCCATCGTGGCCGAGAAGCCCAAGACGCCCGTGTTGGTCAAGGGTGCCAGGACAGCGCCCTACGGCGATGTCATGGGACTGATGAGCACGCTGCAGGGCGCCGGTGTCCCCAATGTCGGGCTGATTTCAGAACCACCGACCGAGGGCTGATGGATGAGTCAGCCAGAGATAGAACAGCGGGTCGGGTTGGGATTGCCTGTAGTGCTGGCCGTTGGCCTGCACCTGGGCATCCTGATTCTGACTCTGGTGAGCTGGCCGGAATCCGAACCGGAGAAGACCAACACCACCATCGTCAATGCGACACTGGTCAGTACCGAGACCACGACCAATCAGGCCCAGCAGGCGAAGTCCAGCAAGGCGCGTGATGCAGCTGAAGAGTCCGATCAGCGCCAGAGCGCCAAGGAAGAGGCGGCCAGAGAGGCAGAGCTTGCAGCGGAGCAGCAACGCAGCGCCGCCGAGGAAAAGGCGGCTGCCCAGAAGGCTCAACAGCAAAAGGCAGCTGAACAGGCCAAGGCAGCAGAGCAGTTGAAGGCCGAGCAGGCGGCGGCCGCCAAGGCCAAGGCAGAAGCGGCCAGGCGTGCAGAGGAAGCCAAGGCGATTGCCCTTGATCGCAAGAAAGCAGAAGCGGAAAAGCAGGCCAAGGCCGAGGCCTTGAAAAAGGCGGAAGCCGAGAAGACTGCCAAGGCCAAGGCGGAAGCCGAAAAGGCCGCCAAGGAAAAAGCTGCAGAAGAAGCACGCAAGAAAGCCGAAGCGGAAAAGGCCGCCAAGGCCAAGGCAGACGCTGAAGCCAAGAAGGCGGAAGCTGAAAAGGCAGCCAAGGCCAAGGCAGCAGCGGAAAAGGCCGAGAAGGAAAAGGCAGCCAAGGCAGCAGCGGAAAAGGCCGCCAAGGAGAAAGCAGCCAAGGCCAAGGCGGCGGAAGAAGCGCGCAAGAAAGCGTCCGCTGAGGCCGCACGCCAGAAGGCACTTGCCGAGAAAGCGGCGCAGGCCTCTGCCGGCTCGCTGGATAGCCTGATAGACAGTGAAAGTGACGCCATCAGTGGCGCCAAACAGGCCGCTCAGGCAGCCAACAGCTTCGAGAACCTGCTCAAGAAGTATGTCGGACAGAATTGGAATCGGCCCTCGGGCTCCGTTCCCGGTATGACGGTTACGCTGAGAGTGTCATTGTTGCCGACAGGCGAATTGGTAGCGGCTGCGGTCAGCAAGAGCAGTGGTAACGCCGCCTTCGATCGCTCCGCAGTTCAGGCGATCCAGAAAGCAGCGCCGTTTACCGAGATGCAGGACCTGCCGGCTGGTGCCAAGAGCCAGTTCCGAAACTTCAACCTGTACTTCAATCCAGAGGACCTGGGCCGATGAGACGATTGACCGCATGGATGATGGCAGCCGCCTTGCTGGCAGTGACCAGCCTGGCAAGAGCTGACCTGACCATCGAGATCACCAAGGGCAATGACAGCGCCACACCTATCGCTGTCGTGCCGTTCGAGAATCTGACCGGGGGAAGTCTGCCGCAGGACCTCGCACGCATCATCTCCGATGACCTGGCGCGCAGTGGCCAGTTCGACCCGATCAAGCGCGACAATCTGATCGCGTTGCCGGGTACGACGCAGGACGTCTTTGTCAATGACTGGAAGCGCCTGGGGGCCAGTTACCTCGTGGTGGGGCAGGTAAAGACGGCCAGCAATGGTGGTTATAGCATCCAGTATGAGCTGATGGACGTGCTGGGTAACAAGCGCATGCTTGGCGAAGTCATCACCGGAAGCAATGGTGAGCTGCGCGCGCGTGGCCATTATATGAGCGATGAAATATTTGAGGAAATTACTGGAATTCGCGGTGCTTTCTCGACAAAAATCGCATACATTACCGCCAAAGGTGTTGGCGACAATATTCGCTTTGCCCTGTACGTGGCGGACTCAGATGGCCACAATAGTCAGGAGGTTCTGGCGTCCGATGAACCGATCATGTCACCAGCATGGTCGCCGGATGGCAAGAAGCTGGCCTATGTCAGTTTTGAAGCCGAACGTCCCGCTATCTATGTGCAGGAATTGGGTAGTGGTCGTCGTGCAAAACTGACAGGTTTCCGAGGCATCAATGGTGCCCCAGCCTGGTCGCCGGATGGTCGTAAACTGGCAATGGCATTGTCAAAGGACGGCCAGCCGGAAATCTATGTGATGGATATTGCCAGTCGACAGTTTCAGCGTCTGACCAACAATCCTGCGATCGATACCGAGCCGGATTGGTTGCCGGATGGTAGCGGTATGGTGTTCACCTCTGATCGTGCAGGCTCCCCTCAGATCTATCGTCTTGATCTGTCCGGCGGCACGGAACGTGTGACATATACCGGCAATTACAACTCCCGCGGGCGCATCTCACCCGATGGCGAGAACCTGTTCATGATCAACCGCGCAGGCAACGGTTATCAGGTTGCCAAGCAAGATCTGAAGAGCGGTCGGGTTACCTCCCTGACCGATACTCAGTGGGATGAATCACCAAGTGTTGCGCCGAATGGCACTATGGTGATATATGCCACTCAGCAAGGAACCCGCGGGGTCCTGGGCCAGGTGTCGGCAGACGGAAGGGCACAATTCTCCCTGCCGTCAGCACAAGGCGACGTGCGTGAACCTGCGTGGTCGCCGTTCCTGAACTAAACCACTAGAATGCAACTGAGTCACCAAGAAAGGCTTGGCATTCGTACCCATTAGAGCAAGGAGTTTCACAATGCAGTTCACCCCGTATGCAAAAGGTCTGTTGGTTGCCCTGTCCCTGAGCGTCATGGCAGGTTGTTCCAGCAGCGGCGGCGCTCAGGACGGCGACATGGATTCAGCCAACAGCGGTGCGAACACTGTCGGCATGAACACTGGTGCCAACAGCAACGCCAGCCAGATGAGCAACGCCACCATGCCTGACGTGCGTACCATCTACTTCGCCTTCAACAAGGACACCATCCGTCCTGAGTTCGAAAGCGTCCTGATGGGTCACGCTCAGTACCTGAAAGCCAACACCAGCGCCAATGTCGTTCTGGAAGGCCACGCTGATGAGCGCGGTACTCGTGAATACAACCTGGGTCTGGGCGAGCGTCGTGCCAAGTCTGTCGCACGCTTCCTGACTGTCCAGGGCGTGTCTCCGTCACAGATCGAGATCGTCTCCTACGGTGAAGAGCGTCCGGCAGTCCAGGGCCACGGCGAGTCTTCCTACGCCAAAAACCGTCGTGTGGTCTTCGACTACTAAGCACGGTTCACCTCCGCTCCTCCCCAAGTAGGCGCGGAGACGATAGAAACTCGTGTTGAGCTGGCCCGGGCTAGAGGCATGTCCTTGAACCCCGGGCTTGCTTGCGCGATACCATGATGATTCGGCGGAGCCGACAGCATGAAACACAGCCTGAAAGGGTTGTTCGGTGCGGGAGCCTTGTTGCTCCCGTTGTCCGTTTTGGCCGCACCGACGGTCGAGGACCTCACTGGGCAATCAAACTCGCTCTATCAGCAGGCCAATACTCGTTTGAGTGGCGGCGGCACCCTGACCCTTCTCAACCAACTCGACGAACAGGCACAGGAAATTGCCCGGCTTCGCGGCCGGATCGATGAGCTGGAATATCAGTTCAAGCGCCTGACCGAGATGTCGCAGCAACGCTACCTGGATCTGGAGCAGCGGGTTTCTGGCGGCGCTTCCGCCGGGGAGAACGGTCAGGTTGTCGATTCACAGGCAGCAACGGCAGTCACTGGCGGTGCAAGTGCCGGCGGTGCTGCAGCCAGCACCAATGGCGCCAGCAATGCCGACAGCGGTGCAGCGGCCCAGAAGGATTACGAGAAAGCCTTCGCCAAGGTTCAGTCTCGCGACTTCGATGGTGCCATTGTCGCCTTTGAAGCCTTCGTGGTGGACCATGGGGATTCCAATCTCGCAGCCAATGCCCATTACTGGCTGGGCGAGCTGTATTCGGCCAAAAATCAGCTGGATGCTTCCGCCCAGGCCTTCGAGACCGTGATCAGCGAATTCTCGCAATCCAGCAAGGTGCCGGATGCGATGTACAAGCTGGGGCTGGTCAAGGCGCGTCAAGGCAAGGCACAGGAAAGTCGCTCCTTGCTCCAGAAGCTGGTCCAGCAGTATCCGGACAGCAAGGCTGGCACCATGGCCAAGGACTTCCTATCCTCCGGCACCTGAGTGCCCGTGGCCATTGGCCACCTGTATTCCCCAAAGCCCGCGCTTGGTATTCTACCAGGTGGGGGCTTTGCGTTATGTGGCGCTCGGCCCATCATGCCATCGGCAGGCGACCCGAGCGCGACCCATGTGGCCAAGCAAGTATTGCCGGTGAAGAGGCAGTGACTCTTATCGGCCGTTGACGACAGATCTCAGACAGGGATATCACCATGGCAGAGTGCAAGATCGACTATCAGGCCCCGGACGACATGCTGAAAGGGCGAATCATTCTGGTGACCGGGGCGGGGTCCGGCATTGGGCGTGAAGCGGCAGTCGAATATGCGCGACATGGGGCGACGGTGATATTGCTGGGCAGAACCATTGCCAAGCTGGAAGAAGTCTATGACGAGATCGAGGCCTTGGGAGCACCACAGCCGGCCATCTATCCGCTCAACTTTGAAGGGGCTTCCCTCAAGGATTATCAGCAGATGGCTGATACCCTGCACAGCGAGTTCGGTCGTCTGGATGGTCTGCTGCACAACGCCAGCCTGCTGGGCAAGATCACTCCGTTCGAGCAGTATGATCCGGCGCTGTGGGAGCAGGTCATGCAGGTCAATATCAATGGGCCCATCTGGATGGTCCAGGCGTTGCTGCCATTGCTCAAGGCCTCGAAGGATGCCTCCGTCGTGCTGACAAGCTCCAGTGTCGGGCGCAAGGGGCGTGCCTTCTGGGGCGCCTACAGTGTCTCCAAGTTCGCCACGGAAGGCTTCTCACAGATGCTGGCTCAGGAACTGGAGAATACCAGTCAGGTGCGGGTCAATACGCTCAATCCCGGTGGCACGCGGACTCCGATGCGCAAGTCGGCGTTTCCGGCCGAAGACCCCGATACCCTGCGCACGCCCGCCGACATCATGCCGACCTATCTGTGGTTGATGGGGCCGGACAGTCGTGGTCGTACCGGCGAGATGTTCGATGCCCAACCGCCGAAAACCTGAGTGCTGGTCGATTATCAACGCCTCATCGGATGACGAGTGACGCCGCCAGGCGTGTCATTCGATGTACCCTACAACAAGAACGCCGACGGCATTGGCCGTCGGCGTTCTTGTGTCTGGCTGCTTGTGTCTATCTTCTGATATTCATCTGCGGATCACTCGCTCGTAGGGGCTGGTTCGTGCGAGCTGTGTCCATGTCGCTCGGTCAGCGCAGGTCTGCTGCCCGGAGCGCGGCATTGATGACTTCTTCCGAGGTGTCAAACCACACATCGGCAGGCCAGGCGTCCACATCGTCACCCTCACGGACATAGCCGTAGCGCACCGCGACCGCCAGCATGCCCGCCGCGCGAGCCGCCTGCATGTCACGGTCATGATCCCCCAGGTACCAGCATTCGAAAGCATCGACGCCGAGGCAGCGCGCCGCCTCCCACAGAGGCTCTGGATGCGGCTTCTTGACAGGCAGGTCATCGGCACACAGCAGGCAGCCGGGCGTAAGCTCGAGCGCGGCGATCAGCGGCTCGGCGAACTGACGGGGCTTGTTGGTCACGATGCCCCACGGCAGGCCTGCGCGCTGACAGATCTCGATCAGGGCGTCATAGCCCGGGAACAGCACACTGTGCGCCGCGACATCGCGGGCATAGAACTCCAGCAGGCGAGTGCGCTCGCTGGCATGCTCGGGATGATCGAGCTCATGGCCCAGGGCCAGCGTCACCAGAGCGCTGCCACCATGCGAGACTTCGGCGCGAATCACGTCGTAGTCCAGCGCCGGCAGGGTGTGATGCTGACGCAGCTCATTGGTGGCGCGTGCCAGGTCTGGCGCGGTGTCCACCAGGGTGCCATCGAGATCGAAGATCAAGGCGGCGGGGCGAGGTAGCGCGGCCGGCAGGCTCACGCAAGCTCTCCCTCGGTCGGGCGACGCGTGTGCATCAGGTAGTTGACGGAGAGGTCGGAGGAATTCAGGCGATATTTGCGCGTCAGCGGGTTGTAGGTCATGCCGGTGGAGCCTTCCATCTTGAGGCCCGCATCACGTGTCCAGCGACCCAGCTCGGCCGGACGGATGAACTTGCGATACTCGTGAGTGCCACGTGGCAGCATCTGCAGCACATATTCCGCGCCGAGGATCGCGAAGGCATACGCCTTGGGATTGCGGTTGATGGTCGAGAAGAACACCATGCCGCCGGGCTTGACCAACCGTGCGCAGGCCGCGATCACCGAGGATGGGTCCGGCACGTGCTCGAGCATTTCCAGACAGGTGACGACGTCGAACTGGCCGGCCATCTCTTCTGCAGCGGCTTCGGCGGTGGTCTGGCGATAGTCCACTTCGACACCGGACTCCAGCTGGTGCAGGCGGGCAACGGAAAGTGGCGCCTCACCCATGTCGATACCCGTCACCTGGGCACCACGATGTGCCATGGCTTCGGAGAGAATGCCGCCGCCGCAGCCGACGTCGATCACGCGTTTGCCTGCCAGGCCAGCGTGGGTGTCGATATAGTCGACCCGCAACGGATTGATGTCATGCAGCGGCTTGAATTCACTGTCACGGTCCCACCAGCGACTGGCCAATGCCGAGAACTTGGCGATCTCGCTGGCATCGACATTGCCCAGATGGTCCTGGGGCTGGGCATCTTGCTGGGTGTCGTTATCGCTCATCTTTGCATCCTTACCGTTACGGAAGTGCTGTTCGGGAGGTGTCAGGCCTGTACAGGCACCTTACCCTCGGGCACGATTCCACCATTCTAATCCGACTGCCGTCGCGGGTCAGCGTCCAGCGCAAAAAACTCATCATGACGGGCACTTGCGTTACGATGGGGCAGGACGTCGCGCCACGCGCGATGGCCAGTCGACATTATTGTCATGTAGCAACGGGGAGTGGTCATGAGCCTGGTTCCGATTCGCTGGGTAAGCCAGCAAGAGTGTGCGTCGCGGGAAGAAGACACGGCAGTAGCCCAGCCCGATGCCCGCGCTGGCGTCACTCATGATGTCACTTCTGATGTCACTCAGCCGGCGGTGAAGCTTGCGCTGCTCGACCAGCGCCTGCTGCCGGGTGAAACTCGCGAGGTGCTGCTTGAGGATGCACGCGGGGTCGCGACTGCCATTACCGACATGGTGGTTCGCGGTGCACCGGCCATCGGGATCGCCGCCGCCTATGGCGTGGCGCTGGAGGCTTTCGTCATCAACCGCGAGGGCGGCGACTGGCAGTCACGCCTGGCCAGCGCCTGTGATGTGCTGGCTGCCTCGCGTCCGACAGCAGTCAACCTGTTCTGGGCGCTGGATCGCATGCGCAAGGTGATTGCCGCACACGCCACCCAGTCGCAGGCCCCGTATGAAGCGTTGCTGAAGGAGGCCGTGCGCATTCATGAGCAGGATCTGGACGACAATCTGCGCATGGCCGAGTTTGGTGCCCAGGTGATTGCGGCCTCCCTTGCACAAGGCGAGACGCGGTGCGAGGTCATGACCCACTGCAATACCGGCGCGCTGGCCACCGGCGGCCACGGCACGGCGTTGGGCGTGATCCGTACCGCCTACGCTCAGGGCATTCTTGGCCGTGTGCATGTCAACGAAACGCGCCCCTGGTGGCAAGGCTCTCGCCTGACGGCGTGGGAGCTGGTGCAGGAGCAGATCCCCGCACGGCTGGCCGTGGAAGGCGCAGCCTCGTTGATCATGCAGCAGGGGGCGCGGACGCCGGAAGGGGTGCGCTGGTTGATCGTCGGCGCGGACCGCATTGCCGCCAACGGTGACACGGCCAACAAGATCGGCACCTTCTCGCTGGCCGTTCAGGCGCGCGCCCACGGCATCAAGGTCATGGTCGTGGCGCCTCTGGCCACGTTCGATGGCACCCTGGCCAGTGGCGCGGACATCCCCATCGAGACGCGCGGCGCCGACGAACTGCGTGAGGCGGGTGGTCGCCAGATCGC
This sequence comes from Cobetia sp. BMC6, assembly GCF_029991385.1. NCBI lineage: Bacteria > Pseudomonadati > Pseudomonadota > Gammaproteobacteria > Oceanospirillales > Halomonadaceae > Cobetia > Cobetia sp. BMC6. The sequence continues at coordinate 345,092 of NZ_JAKUMF010000003.1, read as the reverse complement.
GCCGCAGGACATCGATGTCTTCAACCCGGTCTTTGATGTCACACCGCATGAGTATATTGATGCCATCGTCACGGAACATGGCGTGGTAGAGTCGCCCGATAGTGACAGTGTTGGTGCGCTGCTCGGCCGCGCCATGCGCCGTTGATAGCGATTCAGCAAGTGGTAGCGCTTGGCAAGCCTCGGATAGTGCAGGAATTTCGCACTCCTTGATCAAACTGGCATAATCCCTGCCTATGATGAAGGATGGTCGTTGATTGGCTTCGACGGCAGTAACCCGGTGGAGGCCCTTCGATGGGCTTCACCACGACATAGACACAAGGAAGACGCTACATGATACGCAAGGCTGTTCTGCCTGTTGCCGGTCTCGGCACACGTTGCCTCCCGGCCTCCAAGGCCATCCCCAAGGAAATGATCACCATCGTCGACAAGCCGGTGATCCAATATGTGGTGGAAGAAGCGGTCGCAGCCGGTATCAAGGAAATCGTGCTGGTTACCCATTCCAGCAAGAACGCCATCGAGAACCACTTCGACAAGCACTTCGAGCTGGAAACCACCCTGGAAGCCAAGGGCAAGCTCGAGCTGCTCGAACAGCTGCGTAACATCATCCCGGATGACGTCAAGATCATCAGCGTGCGCCAGCCGGAGCCGCTGGGTCTGGGCCACGCCGTGTTGTGTGCCAAGCCGATCGTCGGTGATGAGCCGTTCATCGTCATGCTGCCGGACGTGCTGGTTGATGGCGAAGGTCTCGAGAAGAATGACCTGGCGCGCATGATGGAGGCCTATGAAGCTACCAACGCCGCCCAGATCATGGTCGAGAATGTCCCGAAGGATATGGCCTACAAGTACGGTATCGTCGCGATCGACAGTGACACGCCGGAAGCTGGCAAGTCCGCCTTGATCAATGGCATGGTCGAAAAACCGGCCCCGGGCACCGAGCCGTCGACCCTGGCGGTCATCGGCCGTTATCTGCTGCCGGGCCGTATCTTCGAGCTTCTGGAGAACACTCCGCCGGGCGCGGGTGGTGAGATTCAGCTGACCGATGCCATCGACACCCTGCGTGACGACAAGGCCGTCGCGGCCTACCGCATGGCCGGCGATACCTACGATTGCGGCCACCAGCTGGGCTATCTTGAAGCGACTCTTTCCTTCGCCAAGCGTCACCCGACCTTCGGTGAAGGCTTCCGCGAGCTGCTGACTCGCTACCAGGAGAAATAAGCCATGCAGGTGCTGGTGCACGGAAGCGAACTGGCGGCGGCAACGGCCAGCGCCGCTCTGGCGAGCGTGGGTCACCGTGTCTGGTGGTGGCCGCATGAGGATATGGACTGGGCTGCCCTGGAACACGTCGACTGGTTGAACAGTGAGCCAGGCCTGCGTGAACGCCTTGATCGCCATCGGGAGCGCGGCGATCTCACTCTCATTGAGGACCTCGAGTCACTGCGGCGCATCGATATCCACTGGATCGCCGTCTCGCCGGACCAGCGCGAAAGTGCGCTGAGTCGTGTCGAGCAGCTGGTGGCGACCCTGGATGAGCCGCTGGTGCTGGTCAACAACTCGACTTTCCCGGTGGGCACGACCGAGCGTTTCGAGGCGTTGCTGCCGCGTGACGACCAGTACGCCGTCGCCTTGCCGGACATGCTGGAAGAGGGCCGTTCACTGGCCACCTTCGAGCGTCCGGCCCGCTGGTTGCTGGGCAGCGAAGCGGAACCTGCCACCCTGCGGGTGCAGGAGTTGCTGCGTGCCTTCAACCGACGTGAAGATGTCTTCCAGATCATGCCGCGCCGCGCCGCTGAACTGACCAAGCTGGCCATCAACGGCATGCTCGCGACGCGTATCAGCTACATGAACGAAGTGGCGGGTCTATCCGACTCCCTCGGCGTCGATGTGGAATATGTGCGTCAGGGCATGGGCGCCGACCCGCGTATCGGCTTCGGGTACCTCTATCCGGGCTGTGGATTCGGTGGCCCGAACTTCTCGCGTGACCTGATGCGTCTGGCCGATGTCCAGCACCAGACAGGGCGTGAATCAATGCTGCTCGAGCATGTGCTCGACATCAACGAAGCCAAGAAGGAGACGCTGTTCCGCAAGCTGTGGCAGCACTTCGATGGTGAATTGCGCGGTCGTACCGTGGCGATCTGGGGCGCGGCGTTCAAGCCGGGTACCGCGCGTATCGACCATGCGCCGGTCTTGACTCTGCTTGAGGCGCTGTGGGCCCAGGGTGTGCGCGTGCGCGTGCATGATCCCGCGGCCTTGTCGGCGCTGGGTGAGGCCTGTGGTGCGCATCCGTTGCTGGAGCTGGTCGATGGCAACATGTATGACGCCCTGGAGGGCGCTGATGCCCTGATGCTGGTCACCGAGTGGAAGTGCTACTGGAACCCGGACTGGCAGCGCCTGAAGCGTGAGCTGGGCGCGGGCCTGGTGCTCGATGGTCGCAACATCTTCGACCCGCGTTACGTGGCAAGTCAGGGTCTGGTCTATCGCGGCATCGGCCGCCGTGCCAGCCCCTGACGGGCATCTCGGCGGGTCAGGCTGACGCATTCTCAAGCTGATGTTCTCTCAGACTGACGCACCTTCAGGCTGACCCTTGCGTACTCGGTATGCAAAAGCCCTCATCCGGTTCCGGATGAGGGCTTTTTGTCGTGGGGCTCAGGTTTAAAATCTAGGCCGCCAGGCTTTTCATGATGACCGCCAGGCTGACTTCAGGCCCAGGGCTCGAGCACGAACTTGCCCACGTGACCCTTGCTCAGAAACTGTTGTTGCGCAGTAACAATCTCGGTCAATGGGAAGCTGGCCGCGATCAGCGGGCGAATCTCACCTTGCTCCACATAGCGGATCAGATTGGGGAAGGTGGCTTCACACCAGGCAGTGGTGCCGAGCAGGCGCAGGTTCTTGAGGTACAGGTCGCGCAGATCCAGCGTCACCATCGGGCCGGCGATGGCGCCGGTGGTCACCAGACGGCCGCCGCGTGCAAGCAACTTCATCATGACCGGAAAGTTGTCGCCCGCGACATTGTCGACCACCAGATCGACGCTTTCGTGGCCCAGCAGCTCGAGCAGGTCGGCCTTGCGGTCCAGTAGTCTGTCGGCGCCTAGTTCGGCAAGGGCCTCATGCTTGGCGGCGCCCGCTACGGCATACACCATTGCGCCGCGGCGCTTGGCCAGCTGCAACGCGGCGGAACCGACTCCGCCCGAGGCGCCCAGAATCAGCACACGCTCGCCCGCCTTGAGCTCTGCCTGTTCGAGCATGTTTTCCGCCGTGCCGTATGCGCAGGGCAGCGAGCCAAGCTCGACATCACTCCAGTCACAGTCCACCGCGAACACTTCACTGGCGCGCACGCTGACGAATTGCGCGAAGGCGCCGTCGAAGTCGGAGCCCATCCATTCATTTTCCAGTGAGTCCCAGCCCTCGCTGCGCATGCAGGAGCGTACCAGCACGCGCTTGCCCAGCAGGCTGGCATCCGCATTCGGGCCCAACGCCACCACCTCGCCACAGCAATCCGTGCCCTGTATCAGGGGGAAGGGCGTCTCTCCCTTCCAGCCACCTTCCGGCGGCGCCGGTTTGTCAGTCGTCGCCTCTGCATCCCCGTTATCATGCACGCTGCTGGCCTGCTGGGTCGCGGTAGTGATCGTGGAGGAATACCAGCCCAGACGCGTATTGATCTCGGTGTTGTTCATGCCAGCCGCCAGCACCTTGATCAGCACCTCGCCTTCACCGGGTGTCGGCACCGAGCGCTGCTGCGTCTCGAGGCATTCATAGCCCCCATGGCCGGTGGTCACGATCGCCAGCATGGAGTCGGGCAGAGAGGAGGTCGAGGTGTCAGTGGGCATCAGTATTCCCTTTTTTCAAAGTATGTATTTCGTGCGGTCAAAGAATGCATTTCAAGCAGTGTGTGCCAACAGTGTGCCAACAATGTCATCGAGTCTCTTGTCGTCGAATCCCTGTGAGCGATCAAGGGTACACAACGAGGTAGAGCATACGTTCTACTTATCAGTCATTAGATTGGGGCACCGCCGTCATTTGCAAGTCGACAGACGAGGTTCTTCTCCTGATGGTGCATACAGCGTAGCCAAGCCTTGCGTGTAGCAGGCTCGTGGCTGGGTGACGTTGTCTTGAACGAAAAAACCCCGCCAGGTGGCGGGGTTTTCAGAGCAGGGCATCCATGCGTCATATCAGGGTGACGTTAAATGCCCTAGCTCAGCTGGAGTTCCGAGCGGTAAACGACTCGGCTTCCTGAGGCTAGCTAAGCTCGGTCTAGCCAAACTCAATCTGGAAAAGCTCAGGCTGCGAAGTTCTGTGCAGCGAATTCCCAGTTGATGATGTTCCAGATGCTTTCCAGGTACTTCGGACGCGCATTGCGGTAGTCGACGTAGTAGGCGTGCTCCCAGACGTCGACGGTCAGTAGCGGAGTCTGACCAGACTTGGCGATCGGGGTGTCAGCGTCGTCAGTGTTGACGATTTCCAGCTCGCCCTGGGCGTTCTTGACCAGCCAGGTCCAACCGGAACCGAAGTTGCCAGCGGCGGAAGTGTTGAAGGCTTCCTTGAAGTCAGCAACGGAGCCCCACTTGGCCACGATGGCGTCTGCCAGCGGGCCGGACGGCTCGCCACCACCATTCGGGGACAGGCAGTGCCAGTAGAAGGTGTGGTTCCACACCTGAGCTGCCTGGTTGAACAGACCACCCTGGGCGCTCTGGATGATCTCTTCGAGAGATTTTTCCGCGTCAGCAGTGCCTTCGACCATGCTGTTCAGCTTGGTGACGTAGGCTTGGTGATGCTTGCCGTAATGGTACTCAAGGGTCTCGGCAGAGATGGTCGGCTCGAGTGCGTTCTTTTCGTACGGCAGTGCTGGAAGTTCAAATGCCATGGGGATCAGCTCCTTTTCCTCACCAATTGGGTCGTACTCTGCCTTCGTGGGGCTTGGGGCTGAGTATTTCAATGCCTGACCTGCCATCGCGTGATGGGAGAAGGTCAGACAAGCACAGACTCAAGCTCCGCGACCAGCATCACTCCCGGCCCTGAAACTGGCCACCCGCTCAGGCAGCGGGCAAGGGCGAAAGTGCATGACTCGCCGTGCATCCTTCATGCCGTGGCTACGCGCATGAAATGTGCAATCAGCGTGAAAAACCTTGTGAATCCAGATAGCTACGAAGACAGAGGCTGCGCGTATCGCAGTGTCTGGCACTATAGCACCCAGACACCAACAGGCCAACGCTGGTGGGCACTGACCGCGGGATCCTCTCAAGCGTCTTGCAGGGCTCGCGTGCATTGCCAGGCTTTTGCCATATTCCTGCCATTCTGCCCTCGATGACGCGCCGTGGCGGGAACCTGATGAGATGACCGAGGTCAGCTGTTAGACTCGATTTCCTGTACGTGAATCGTGACTTATCTTTTGCAGAACCTGCATTACTGTATTTTTATACAGTAATGCGAAAAAGCGCACTTCCGGTCGTCTTGCGTCGCCCTGAAGATGCTGCACTGAACCTTTCGCTGCTGATCGTTTGCCGGACCTGGAGCCAGAATGCGGCCGCACAACGCTGAACCGTCTCTCAATGACTCACCGGACGATGCGCTGGTCGCGCGTCCCAACGATGCGCTTGGCGTGCATCACACTCGTCCCCCCGCGCCCAGACGCTGGCCGACGTGGCTTTGCCTCCTTGTCCTGGGGGGCGTGGTGGGCTGGCAACAGTGGCAGCTGCATAACCTGCAGACCCTCGGGGGCGATCAACGCGATCAGCTCGGCGCGCGAGTCAGCCAGCTCGAACATTCCGTGGCCCAGCTTGAGCAGCAGGGCGATGAGCGCCTGAGCGAACTGCGTGATGCACTGGGTGAGCAACTCAGCGCCCTGGACAGCCAGTTGAATGACACTGTCCTGCCGGCGCTGACCACTCTGCAGGAGGACAAGGCGTCCCTGTCGAGTGAGGCCGTCGCGCGCCTCGAGACGCTGGAAGACAAGGTGGCGAAGGACGCGGATGACGCTCAAGCGCGTCTGACCGCCATGGACGAGGCGCTTGATCGCCTGGATGGTCGCGTCACGACGCTTGCCCAGACAGGTGATAATCAAGCGACCCTGATCACGGCGCTGCAAGGCTCGATGGCGGCGTTGGAATCCCTCAGCCGTGATGGCCGTGCAGCGCTGGGCGCGCGTCTGGATGCCCAGTCGGCCACGCTTGAGCACCTCGAGCCGCTGGTGGACAAGACCTCCAGCACTCTGGACACGCTGACTTCCCGCATCGAGACCTTGCAGAGCGATATTGAGAGCGACAGCGCCGAGCAATTGGCCTCGCTCGAGACACGCCTCACGGCACTCAAGACGGACCTAGCCACGCAACAGACCCAGACGCGTGACTTACAGCAATCCCAGCAGCAACTGGACGAGACGCTGAAGGCACTGCCGGAGCCGGTGGCCACCGCTGATGGCGATGAACTGGCCAGCAAGCTCACGGGCCGCTTCGCGCCGCTTGACGAATTGACAGCGCTTGAGAGCGCGCAACGCTCACTGGACTCCCAGCTGGGTGAGCTGCGCCGTCAGCAGACAGCGCTCAGTGCCGGCCTGGAAGCCAGTTCTCAGAGGGCGTCAGAGGACACGCGAGAGCAGTTGCGCTCGCTGGACGCCAGCCGCCGTCAGCTGAGTGGCCGTGTCGCGTCGCTGCTGGGCCAGGTATCTGAGCTGGAACAGCGCGTCAGTCGACTGGAACGTCGCTGAGCCGGCGTAGCAGAGACATGGGTGGCGTTACCTGAGTATCCGCGACACAAGACCCGACGATATGGCGTGGCCCGCCATCCAGGTAGGCCATGTGACACGCCCCGTGATGACCGAGCGCCGCACGACATGATGAATGGGAACGATGGACAGTGCTTTCCACCAGCACTCAACAAAGGACGAATCATGAGTGGCGACAACAAAGAGTCTGCTCGAGCGACCGGGACGCGCGTTTTGCCGCATCGCTATCTGACGCCGCTGATCGTGTGTGGCGGATTGTGCTTCGCGCAGCAGGCGCTTGCGATCGATGCCGCCGTCAAGGGCGTCAAGGGCGCGACGGCCACTAACGTGGTCAACTTCCTGGCCGGGATGACGCTTGAGGGCGATGCGCCGGCCGAGCGCTATGAGGATGAGATCATCCGGCGCACTCAGGAAGCGCTGCAGGCCTTCGGTTACTACGATGCCCAGATCACGCTCAGCTATCCCGAGAAGGGGCTGCTGGGCGGCGATGATGTGGTCGTGACGGTGGATGCCGGTGAGCCGGTCACCATCGAGACGCTGGAGCTGCGACTCGAGGGCGACGCTGCGCGCGACAAGGTCATGAAGAAGGTGCTGGCCGACGCCGACCTCGAGGAAGGCGATGTGCTGCGTCACTCACGCTATGACAGCCTCAAGTCGACTCTGACGTCGCTCAGCCTCGAACGCGGCTATTTCGACACCTCCTTCTCCCAGCAACGCATCGAGATACGCCCCTGGTTGCACTCTGCACGCATCTATCTGGTCATGCAGAGCAGTCAGCGCTACCGCTTCGGCGATATCACCTACCGCAACAGTCAGATAGAGCTGGATCGCGTCAAGGCCATGCAGCCGTTCGAGACGGGTGATTATTACGAAGCCGGCAAGTTAACCCAGTTCAACCAGCGGCTGAGTGAGGCTGGCTGGTTCCGCTCGGCCGCGATCAAGCCGCAGCTGAGTTCCGATGCCAACCTGGCGACCACCAGCCCCGACAGCGAGATCGAGACGGGCGAAGGCCATACCTCCTATGCCGAGGCCAAGGGCTATGAGGGCTCCTGGCTTGCCGATGTCCAGGGAGTTGATACAGGGGGAGCTGACGCCAGCTCGGACTCGACGGCCTCGTCCGCAAAGGCCGCAGGCAAGTCGTCTGCCGGGCAGGCGTCTTCGGTGGCGGACTCTCAAGTAACGGGCACTCAGCTAGCAGATGACGCCACACCGATGTTGACTGCCGATGCCCTGGAGGCTGCGGTCAAGACGGCCAACGGCCCCGTCATTCCGGTGGACATCAGCCTGATTCCCGCCGATCGCCACAAGTTCGAGACCGGTATCGGCTACGCGACGGATGTCGGGCCACGGCTGCAGTTCAGCTGGGAGATGCCGTGGGTCAATCGCTATGGCCATAGCCTGACCAACAGCCTGTTCCTGTCCTCGCCGGAACAGACCTTCGAGGGCGAATACCGCATGCCGCTCGAAGACCCGCTCAAGGATAGCTATGTTCTCGAGTACGGGATGTCGAACACCGACGATGAAGATACCGAGAGTCTCGAGACCACCGCGCGCTTCACCCGCGAGTGGAAGTTCGACAATGGCTGGACCCAGCGCGTGTTCTTCGGTTCCACCTATGAGGACTACACCCAGGCGGACGAATCCGGGGCCGTGCTGCTGCTGTATCCCGGCGTGAGCTGGAACCGTACCCGCACACGTCCCAAGACCTTCCCGATGTGGGGCGACCGCCAACAGCTGACCTTTGAGTACGGCGATCAGATGTGGGGCTCGGACGTGACCTTCCTGCGCTCCCAGTTCAACACCAACTGGATACGCTCCATCGGCGACAACCATCGTTTCGTGGCGCGCATGGGCGTCGGGCACGTCGATACCGACAACTTTGATGACATGCCACCTTCGATGCGCTTCTTCACCGGGGGTGACAACAGTGTGCGTGGCTATTCCTACGAGACACTCGCGCCGGAAGATGATGACGGCGATCTGGAAGGCGGTAGCTCATTGCTCACCAGCAGCCTGGAATACGATTACCGCCTGACCGGCGACTGGTGGGGTGCGACCTTCTACGACGCCGGTAACGCCTTCAATGGCTGGGACGCACTCGAGCTCAAGACAGCGGCCGGCATGGGGATTCGCTGGATCTCGCCGGTAGGGCCGATTCGTCTCGATATCGCCCATCCCTTCGATGACGATGACAACGATTACCGTATTCACTTCTCGATCGGGCCGGAATTCTGAGCGGCTCGCATCTCTTGAGCGAGTGTCGTGCGGATCAAGCGCCAGCAAAGGACCATCAGCTGAGCGGGTGAGCTGATAAAAAAGATATGGAGATGTTGGAATTGTCTAATCCCTATGTACGTCGGGGCGGCCTGGTCATCCGGTTGCTGATATGGCTGCTCGTGTTCCTGATCGGGCTGACGATGCTGCTGGTCGGGGGCGTGCTGTCTCCGTGGGGCACCGGGCTGGTGCTCGATCAGGCGCGCTCACGTGGCTTCATCGATTACTCCCAGGCCTCCGGCTCACCGCTGGAAGCGCTGTCACTCAAGGACGTCTCGCTGGACCTGCCGGGGCTGACCGTCAATGCCGACTCTCTGTCGTTGGCTTGGGGCGAGGACTGCCTGCTCAAGGGCAAGCTGTGTCTCGAGTCGCTGGAGTCCAGTGGTCTCGCGATCACCCTGAGCGATAGTGGAGCCAGCACTGAACCGGAAGCGGAGAGCAGTGAGAGTCTCAACGTGCCCATCGTGGTGCCGATTCCCATCGAGGTGCACAAGGTCGCCATTGATGACTTCGCCCTGGCGCTGGCGGATGGCAGTCGCGTCACCTTCGATCATTTCCATACCTCGGCCACGCTGTCAGTGAGTACGCTGACGCTGGGCGAGACACGCCTGATCACCAGTCGTTTCATTCCGGCCGATGCCGCCGCGGCTCAAACGGCGTCAGATTCCGTCAGTCTCGAGGGTGTGAGCATTACGTCTGAGGCTCAGCAAGCGGCGAGTGCAGTGATCAACGCTCAGGACGTGGCGTCTCAAGCCGAGAGCGCCGCCAAGGCCATCACGGATGAGGCTGCAGAAGTGTCTGGCAAGACTGCAGCTGAAACCACGGATCAGACAACACAGGCCGGGCGCATCGCCTTGCCGGAAGTCTATGTTCCGCTGACCATCGAGGTTCCCGATCTTGCCATTGAAGACTTTGCGCTCGAGGGGCCAAGCCCGTATGAGGTCAGCCGCCTGTCGCTGGCGCTCAAGACGGAAGGGCATGACATCACGCTCTCACGTCTCGAGGTCGACTCGCGTGATGTGAACGCCGATCTCGTTGCGCAAGTCACCTTGAAGGACGAGTATCCCCTGAGCGCCACGCTCAATGCCGAGACCCTGATCGACCCCGTGCGTAATGAAAAGCTGCGTCTGTCTCTGGAAGGCTCGCTGGCGGATCTTGAGGCTTCCCTCAAGGCCGACGGTCCTCTGGCCGCTGAGCTTGTGGCCAGCGCGGATGTACTGGACAGTGATCTGCCCTTCGAGGCACGCCTGAGCTCCGAGCGGATCACCTGGCCCTTTGCTGCTGTCTCTGATGACACCTCCGCGGATGCGCAGAAAGGCGCTCAGACAGCGACGCAAGCCAACGCTGGAAAGAACAAGACTGCCTCCGCTGGCGCTACCTCCTTCACGCCTGACTATAGCGTCGAGAATCTGGCGCTGGTCGCCAAGGGCTCATTGTCGGGGTATACGACCACACTGGACGCCATTATCGAGGGGCGTGACATTCCGCGGGCCACCTTGTCATTGGCTGGCGACGGCGATCTCGAGCATTACCGCTGGCAGCCGCTCCAGATCGCGCTCAAGCGTGGCACCGCGACCACCCGTGGCGAGATTCATTGGCAGGAAGGGATCGAGGTCGCCGCCGAGCTGGCTCTCGACAAGCTGCATCCCGAAGACTTGCTGCCAGCCCCGACCGGGGGCGGACAGAAAGCCGTGCGTGGTGAGCTTAGCGGCAATCTCGTGGCCAGCTTCAATCAGCCTCAGCAAGGCCCGTGGGCCATCGATGTCAGCAAGCTGGATATCCATGGCACCTTGCTCGAGCGTCCGCTCACGCTGACCGGCAAGCTTGCAGGCAATGCCGACATGCAGTGGAACGTCGACGCGCTTGAGCTGCGCCAGGGGCAGAACCGGCTGAGCGCCAATGGCAAGATTGCCAAGACCATCACCCTGGCGGCCAACATCGATTTCCCGGCGCTCTCGACCCTGATGCCGGATATCGCGGGTGAGCTCAAGGGCAAGATCGATGCCTCGGGCACTCTCGACAAGCCTCAGCTGGCCAGCAACTTCACCGCACGACGCCTGCAGATCGGGGAGAACCGTATCTCCGACATGGCGCTGTCGGCCGAGGTCGATGCTCGCAAGCGAGGAATCGATGACCCGGCACTGGATATCGCTCTGAATGCCGATGATGTGAGAGCTGGCGGACAGCAGATCGCGACCGTCGCGCTGACGCTGGGAGGCTTCCTGAGCGATCACACCCTGCAGTTCGATACCGAGATGGCCGGTGAGATGCCGCTTTCTCGTCTGGGGCTGACCCTCAAGGGTGGGCTCGACAAGGCGCGTGAGCATTACCGCGGTGCGCTGTCTCCGCTGACGGCGAATACCGATTTCGGGGACTTCAACTTCGACACGCCGGCGAGCTTCGATGCCAATCTCGCCAAGGGCAGCGTGCTGGTGCAGCCGTTCTGCCTGAGTCGTGAACAGGGCGGCCAGATCTGTGTCGCCGAGCCATTGAGCGCGGGCAATGACGGTCAGGCCGTGGTGACTCTCGAGGGGATTCCGCTGGACATGGCCCAGAGCGCCATGCCGGAGAGCTGGTCCATCGGCGGTGCCACGGGCGGCAAGATCACGGCAAGCTGGAAGCAGGGTGGCCAACGCTGGAATGCTGATGCCGAGCTGGCGGGCAAATTGACGCTGGCCGGCGAAGACGCCGACGGCAATGCCTGGTCATTGCCCGAGACCACCCTGCAACTGGCGCTTGAGGCCACGCCCGACAAGGCCGATCTCGATACCCAGATTCGCCTCGACAGCGCCGGCGGCATCGGTCTCACCGTGTCGGTCCTCGACCCGGCAGGCGCAGGTCAGCTGGATGGCTCGTTGGCCATCCGCGACATCGACCTCTCGCCGTACCGTCCGCTGGTGGCAGGCATGACTCAGCTGGAAGGCAAGCTGGCGGGTGACGTCGAGGTCGGCGGCAACCTGAACCTGCCGTCGTTGACCGGGCCAATTGCGCTGACCGGCGTCAAGGTGCAGGGCGACGGGCTGCCGGTGTCGCTGTCGGATGCCCAGTTCACCGTCGACTTCGATGGCAACAGTGCCGATATCGATGGCTATCTGGTGGGCAATGATGCGCGCTGGGGCATCGATGGCGAGGCGGCGTGGCCGACGCTTGAGGACTGGACGGCGTCATTGAACCTTGACGGCGCGAAGAATCCGCTCGAACTGCATATCGCCGGAATCGGGCGTATGCGCGTCGCGCCGGACCTTGCGATCAATGCCAGCCCCACGCTTCTCAAGCTGCGGGGTGACGTCAAGGTGCCGTGGACACGCATCGAAGTGGATCAGGTGCCGCCGTCTGCCGTGTCACCTTCCAGTGACACTGTCATCATCGAGCGCCCCAGTGATCAGGACACCTCCAATCCGGCCGAACTGGCCGATGGCAGCGATACCGCCAAGGCGCTCAACGAGGCAGGCATGGCGCTGGACGTGCGCATCGGCATCCATATCGGGCCGGATGCGCGTCTGGAGGCAATGGGGCTCAAGACCAAGCTCAGAGGTGATCTTGATGTGCGTCAGTCCAAGGGTGGCGTGCAGGTCTTCGGTGAGGTCAATCTGGTCGACGGCACCTACAAGAGCTTCGGGCAGGACCTGCAGATCAGCAAGGGGCAGGTCTTGCTGGCCGGACCGCCCTCGAGCCCGCGTCTGAATATCGAGGCGATCCGTGATCCTGACAACACAGAGGACGACGTGACCGCAGGGGTGCGTGTGACCGGACTTGCCTCGTCGCCCAGCGTCGAGATCTTCTCGGACCCGTCGATGGATGAATCCTCGGCACTGAGTTATCTGCTGCGCGGTGAAGGTCTGGACAGCGACACCAGCAGTGATAGTGCGGTCACATCCGCCTTGATCGGCATGTCGCTGGCGCAAAGTGGGCAGGTGGTCGGCCAGATCGGGGAGACCTTCGGCGTGCGCGACCTGAGTCTGGATAGCTCCGGCAGCGGCGATGACAGCCAGGTGGTGGTCAGCGGCTATATCGCCCCGGACCTGAAGCTCAGTTACGGTGTCGGGCTGTTCTCGCCGATCGCGGAGCTGACGCTGCGCTACAAGCTGTTCCGCAATCTGTATGCCGAAGCGGTGTCAGGCACGGCGCAGGCCGTGGATCTGCTCTACAGCTTCTCGCTGGGTCGCAGCGAGCTGGCGCCCAGAGTCGGCAAGGACAGATGACACGTCAGGCCAATTGATTGCCGCAGATTCAGCCCCCCATCGACAGGTTCGGTGGGGGCTGTCTCGTTATGGTGGGGGCGGAGAACTCGTTTCAGAAGGTGCTCTAGAGATCGTGACCGACAGCGCCCGACGCTGACGGTCACGCAGTACAGCAACGCTTGATCTTCTTGCCGCTGCCACAGGGACACAGGCTGTTGCGCCCCGGTGTCAGTGTCTGCCACTCGGCATCACCGTCGACATAACGCCAGTGATGGCCATCGTGATGAAAGCGGCTAAGTTCCTGCAATTGTTGAAACTTTCCCTGTTCGAAGAAGGTGGCATGAAAGCGTACCATGCCGGTATCGGCGTCTTGTCCGCTATCCAGAATCTCCAATGCCAGCCAGTGCGGGCCAGCACCTTCGAGATCGGCGCGTGCCGGGCAATGGGCCGGGTCCCAGCTGTCGATCAGGAAATCGCTGAGCGACAGGCAGAAGGCACTGTAGCGGGCACGCATCAATTGCTCGGGGCGTTCGGCGAGGGTGATGTCAGCATGAATCGGCTGACAGCAATCGACGTAGCGTCGCGCCTCAGTACTATTGGGCTGGCAGGGGCAGATTTTGGGGGGCAGAGATGACATCATTGAACCTATACACGATTGCACGACGCGACACAGGAGAGAGTCCGCCATGTGGATAACGGAAGATAAGCAGACCATTCCTTCAGCGCAGGACAGCTTGCCAGGGCGCAGTGAAGCGGTACGCATCAGCGGCGTTCATCACGTCAATGGCCGCTCGATTGTACCGCCCTTCGACAGTGAGTGTGAGGAGATCGTGCTGGGACTGGGCTGCTTCTGGGGAGCCGAGCGCCTCTTCTGGCAGCTGCCGGGCGTCAAGGTGACGGCGGTCGGTTATGCCGGTGGCCATACACCGAATCCAACCTATGAAGAGACCTGCACCGGCAAGACAGGCCACACCGAGGTCGTGCGTGTGATCTTCGACCCGACGGTGATCGGCCTGCCTGAGATCCTGCGGGCCAGCTTCGAGGCCCATGACCCGACACAGGGCATGCGTCAGGGCAATGACATCGGCAACCAGTACCGCAGCGCGATCTATTACACCCGCGAAGACCAGCGCGCCATCGTCGAGAAGAGCATGGCCGACTACCAGCAGGCGCTGGATCAGTCCGGTCTCGGCCGCATCACCACAGAGGTCGCACCGCTGCGCGAGTTCTACTACGCCGAGGAATATCACCAGCAGTATCTAGCCAAGAATCCAGGCGGCTACTGCGGTCTGAAAGGCACGGGAATCAGCTGTCCCATCGGCTGACAGCCTGGCACTGACGTCATGACAGGCAGGACATGGCTGCCTTGAGACTGTGCTGAGAGTGTCGCTGAGAAACACGAAAGCCTCATGGTAGCCGCGAAGTTCACGGTCGCCATGAGGCTTTTTTCTGTCTGGAGCAGCCTTCGGTCAGGCGCTGCGATGCACAGTGTCAGCGGTAGCGCTGTCGGTCCTGCTCGGCTTCTGCAAAGCGATCGATCCACTGTACCAGGGCGCCATCGCCGGTGACATTGCACGCCGTACCAAAGCTGTCCTGTGCCAGATAGAGCGCCATCATCAGGCCGACGGCGGCGGCATCGAAGCCGAGCAGGCTCTGCAATACGCCCACCGAGGTCACCGCGGCCCCGCCGGGCGAGCCGGGCGCGGCAATGATGGTCACCCCCAGCGCGGCGATGAACGGCAGCAGGGTGGTGAGCTCGGGCGTTGCCAGTGAGGGAGTGACCAGCATCACGCCAATGGCGCACACGGTCAACGTGATAGCACTGCCGCACATGTGGATGGTGGCCAGCAACGGCACCGCAAAGCTCGCCACGGATGGGGAGATATGATTGAGGTGCATCTGGCGCACGGTAACCGGAATCGTGGCCGCGGAAGACATGGTACCGGCGGCGGTGAAGTAGGCGGGCAGCATGTGGCCCAGCGCCTTCATGGGCGAGCGACCGGTGCTGGTGCCGCTGGTGACGTAGAGCAAGCTCAGCCACAGCCAATGCAAGGCCAGCGCCAGCAGCAGGATCATGCCGAAGCTCTTGAGGGTATTGGCGACCGTGCCCGCGATCGTCATTTCGCAGAACAGGCCGGCGATATAGAACGGCAGGGCAGGAATCAACGCCTTGGCGATGAAGCGCTCGACGATGTCACGTCCACCGTCGGCCAGCTGACGCATGCCGTCATGCTCGGTGGCGGAAATGCCGATACCGAACAGGAAGGCCGTCACCAGCGCGGTGCTGATATCGGTCAGTGGTGGAATATCCAGCGTGAAGTAGGGGCTCAAGTGCTTGACGGCATGACTGACCGGCAGCTGGTCATGTTGCACGATATGCGGCACGACCTCCAGCCCGACGATACCTGCCAACAGCCCTGCCAGCGTCGTCGAGGCATAGGCCAGCACGATGGTCATGGTCAGCAGACGGCCCGAGGAGCGCTCGAGGCGTGCGATCCCGCTCATGATGAAGAACAGGATGATCAGCGGAATGGCATATTCCAGCAGTTCACCAAACAGCACCTTGAAGGTCAGCAAGGCGCGAACCAGGGATTCGGGAGCCCATTGTCCCAGCAGTATGCCAGCCACGATGCCGAGCACCAGGCGAAAAATCAGGTTCATTATCAGGCCAGTAGAGTCTTGAACGTAGGATGGGCGCGCAGTCTACCATTCTCACTGAATCGTGACAGTGATCCGTGTCACCCTTCACATCATCATCCTGTATACCGTTATCATTTTCAGTGCACTAAATTCAGCTATCCCAACAAGGCATACGATAGTAGTCAAAGTGGACTCAGGACTTCCCACCGGATCTGAGGGTGGGAAGGCGAGCAAGGGTGGAAGGAGCAAAGAGAGGCAAGAAATACCCCAAGGACAAGACAACCAGGGAGGGGAATGCGTATTGGTGCCTGAGTAGCGGTCAACCTCACCAGTTCGATGCAGCTGGTTCAATGCAGGTAGCTCAGTACAGATAGCTCAGTGCGCTTCGCTCTGCACCTCGGCCTGTGCTTGCGGCTTGGGCAGCCCGCTCCAGGCCTCCAGTTGCTGACTGATACGGCGAGCCAGCCAGGAGCTCAGTCGACCACGACGCCACTCGACAAAGCCCACATGCCCACCGCGCTCACTGAGCTCGATACGCACGGCCTCGGAGGGTTGGTGGAAGCGTGCGAACAGATCGCGTGGCATGAAGGGGTCATCCAGCGATTGCAGTATCAGCGTCGGCAGTTCGATCTCGCTCAGCAGACGACCCGCCGAGGAGCGCGTGTAATAATCACTCGCCGAGGTGAAGCCATGCAGAGGCGCGGTGACTTCGTTGTCATAGGCCCAGAAACTGTTGAGCTGGGTCAGCTGATGCGCTCCGATCGAGATGGGTAGTGGGCCATTGGCAAGCTTCGCTGCCACCTTGGCCTTCAAGCCCTTGAGCAGATGGCGCTGGTAAAGGCGCGAGAAGCCCTGATTGAGCACATCCGCGCTGGCCGCCAGGTCCAGTGGGGCGCTGATGGCGATCGCGCCAGCCAGGTCCAGACCATCACCGCCTTGCTCAGCCACCAGCTTGAGCAGCATGTTGGCGCCCAGCGATACGCCACAGGCGACCTTGATGGCGTGCGGATAGCGTCGCCCGAGTTCGCCGAGCACCCAATAGGCGTCAGCGGTATCCCCGCTGTGATAGGCGCGCGGCAGGCGGTTGGGGGATTGCCCACAGCCACGGAAATGCATCATCACCGGTCGCCAGCCCATCCGGGCGGCTGCATTGAGCAGCTCACGGGCGTAGGGCGAGCTCAAGTCACCCTCAAGGCCATGAAATAGCACGAACAGGGGCGCATCGTCACTCAGGGCCGTCGTACGCTCACGCTTTTCATGACCGTCACTGATGACCCAGGCGAGCTCGACGAAGTCACCATCGGGAAGATTGAGAATCTCGGTGCGACGACTCAGGGGCGCGCGGGGCAGAAGGCGGGGCAACAAGGTCTGGACATGGCGATTGCGCAGGCCAAGGGCAGGGCGAAACTCTGACGTGAAGATGGAGTGCGGCATGTGAGGTAGCTCCAGTGGCAGGCCAGGGCGATGACGTTGGTGATCGGGTGATGGGCATGCCCTTGATGGCGGTGGCCTGCAGCAAGATCTGACAGGAATTTCTACACGGATATCGTTGGCATCATTTCACTTGACGACGCCAATCGCTAGTCGCAGTGCAGCATACGCATCGACGCCAAGGGCGCTAGCTCGCCCTGGATCACATTCTGGGCCTGGCGCTCGAATACTCAGCCTTGGGTCATGCGACAAAAAAGCCGCCATCGGCACAGGGCCCATGGCGGCGTGAGGCAGACGTGTGACGACAAGCGTTACAGCGAGAGACCCAGACAGTGTTGTGACAGGCCTGATTACAGACCTGTCGCCGGGCTGCGTGTCAGATTGAGGGCACCGTCTGCGGTGATGACCAGATTGTCCTCGATACGCACACCGCCATGCAGTGCCAGCGCCTCGACCAGCTTCCAGTCGATATGCTCACCGCGTGCATCGTTGCGCAGCGGCTCCAGCAACATGGGGATGATGTAGCAACCCGGTTCAATGGTGATGGCCATGCCGGCCTCTAGCATACGCGTCAGGCGCAGCATCGGGTGACCTTGCGGCGGATGACGGATGTCGCCGGTGGTGTGATCAGGAATGCGACCCGCCACGTCATGGACCTGCAGCCCCAGGAGGTGCCCGAGACCATGCGGACAGAAGGCTGCCGTGATCCCTTGTGCAACCTGATCTTCGGCGGGCAGGGACACCACGCCCAGTTCCCGCAGCAGCTCACCCAGCTCGCGATGCATCTCGAGGTGCAGATCAACGTAGTCCACCCCGGGCGCGAGCCTTGCGATCAGCCGCTTCTGCAGCGCCTCCACACCCTCGATCAGGGCGCGATAGAGCGGCAAGGCATCGTCGCCCGCCCAGCTGCGCGTGATGTCAGAGGCATAGCCGTGCACGCTGGCGCCGGCATCCACCAGCAGGCTGTGACGGGCGGCGGGAGCCTGCAAACCATAATGCTGGTAATGCAGAACCGCGGCATGCGCATTGAGACCCACGATATTGCCGTAAGGCACATCCGATTCGCGTTGGCGAGACGCGCCAAGATAGGCCAACTGGATATCGAGCTCCGCACCGCCTTCCATGAAGGTACGTCGGGCAGCCAGATGGCCACGCGCGGCGCGCAAGCTGGCTTCTTGCAGACAGGCGATCTCGAATTCGCTCTTGCAGACGCGCCCCTCGTCGAGCTGGCGCACCAGGCCGACCGGGTTGGGCAGTGCCTCAAGTTCGCTGACCACCTGCGGGTTGAGCTCGGCGATCTCGCCCAGCAGCGCCACGCGGCCCTCGGGACGCTGTGGCAGTGTCGGCTTGCGCAGATGGACGATCTCGAACTGCTCGGCCCATGGCGCAGTGTCTGGCGTCGGCAGGCTGGGTGACAGATGCCAGAAATCATCGGGGGCATAGAGGTAAAGCGTCGGACGCTCGCCCGGACGAATCACCAGCCAGCTATCGCTGAGACCCGCCATCGGCACCCAATGCAGAAAATGGGCATGCGACTTGAAGCTGGCATCCTGATCATCGGCGAAATGCCGCTTCGGCTTGCCACTGTGCAGCACGATGGCGTCCAGATCGTGCTGCTGCATGGCAACTTCGTAGCCTGTTTGCAGCACCGCCAGATGGGCGCGGTGTGCCGCGGCGTGGGTGATGGTCGGGTCGTTGAGCTGGCTGTCAGACATCATGTTTCCTTGCAAACGGTCGTCACACCTGACATGGAGAAGTGAGCGTCAATGGCGTGTTGTGGTGGAGAATGAGGGGATGAAGGAGAGATAAGAGTGCCGCTGAGCCGGCGCCGTCGACCCTCCTGCCCGGATGGCTCACGAGAAATGGGCTTCCAGCTGGTGCCAGAGTTCACTGACACTGTCGTGGCGCGGCACGCGCGGGCGATACAGGCGGATATGCAGGCTCAGATCCCAGCGTGGGTCACCGGCACGTACCAGCTTGCCGCTGGCGATTTCCTCTGCGGCCAGCCGTTGCGGCAACCAGCCGATGCCATAGCCCTGCAACACCAGAGCCTTGATGTTGGCCGCCTGGATATTCTCATTCATGGTGACCAGATGTGCCTGAATCGGGACCTGAGCGAGATGCGCCATCAGCGAGGTGGCGACGACGGCACGCGGGTGCGGGCTGATGAACGGCAGCGGATTGCGCCGCGTGCCCGGCAACTGATGACGCGGATTGCCATCCGCGCCGGGCGCGCACAGCGGGATGAAGGTTTCCTCGCCGACCACCAGGTATTGGTAACTGTCCAGCTCAAAACCCAAGTCTACCCGTGCCTGGGGCCAATAGCACAGCGCCAGGTCACATTCGCCGCGATCCAGCCCGTGGAAATAGTCGGCCGCCAGCCAGCCGGTGGCACGCAGATAGGGCAGCACCTGTTCACGCAGCTGAAGCTGGTCGAGCCAATCGGGCAGGAAGTGTGACACCAGAGACTGCGGCGCCCCCAGCGATATCTTGCTGGCTTGCTGCTGTGCCATGTCCTGCAGGCGTTCGCGTGTGATGCGAACGCGCTCGGTGATCTGCTCGCATAGCTGGAGAAATTCGTCTCCGGCGGGAGTGAGCGACAGCGGCAGGGTCTGACGATTGATCAAGGTGGTGCCCATCTCCTCTTCCAGCAACTTGATGCGGCGGGAAAAGGTGGGCTGAGAGACATTCTGTGCATCGGCTGCCCGCGAGAAATGTCGGGTCTGAGCCAGAACGATGAAATCTTCGAGCCAGCGAATTTCCATGTAATCGGAGTGCCTCGTCGGCCTGGGAACAGGCCATGTCAGGAGGTCGGGTGCACATCTCTTCGGACATGTCACACCAGAGTATCTTGGGGATGCGTCATCGGGGCCCGGTGCCACGCTGAATCTTCTTCTATCATCGTGGGCAATGGTGCCAATTGACCTGTTGGTCAGTAGCGGATGTGCGAAATCTTGCCCACACAAAACGCGAGATGCAATCGTCAATGAGGGCAAGACGCAAGGTTGCCGATGACAATGGCGACCTTGCGCGGTCTTTCCTTGCTTGAGGCCGGAAACGCAATGATCGATGGCGCCCATCACATCGCCGCCATCACATCGCCGCCATCACTTTCATCACTGCCATCACATCAGTCGATGCGGCCTTCTTCCACGGCGTGGCAGGCGACCTGACCGGTGTCCGTGGCGATCAGGCGCGGAATCTCGGTGCGGCAGCGCTGATTGGCATGCGGACAACGGCCATGGAAGACGCAACCCGAAGGCAGATTGACCGGCGTCGGCACCTCACCCTCGAGGCGAATGTGATTGGGTTTGTCATCGTGTAGCCGCGGAATCGCCGACATCAATGCCTGGGTGTAGGGGTGACGCGGGCGGGCGAACAGTGAACGGGTGTCCGCCAGCTCGCACAGCGTGCCCAGATACATCACCGCAACGCGGGTGCCGAAGTGCTCGACCACGGCCAGATCATGAGTGATGAACAGATACGTCAGGTTGCGTTGCTCCTGCGCCTCCATCATCAGGTTGAGCACCTGGGCCTGGATCGACACGTCCAGCGCTGAGATCGGCTCATCGGCGACGATGAATTCCGGGTCCACCGCGAGCGCCCGGGCAATGGAGATACGTTGGCGCTGGCCGCCGGAGAATTCGTGGGCGAAGCGCTTGCCCCAGTCCGGGTCGATGCCCACCGAGCGCATCACCTCCTCGATCTTGTCGCGCACCTCGCCATCCTTGAGCGTCGGCTGATGGAAGCGCAGCGGCTCCTCCAGGGTCTGCTGGATGGTCATACGCGGATTCAGCGACGCATAGGGATTCTGGAAGATCATCTGCATACGACGACGGTAGGGCAGCAGGTCCCGCGGGGCCATGTCATCGATGCGGGTACCGTCAAAACGTATCTCTCCACCGCTGGGCTTGAGAAGCCCCATCACGGTACGTGCGACCGTCGACTTGCCACAGCCGGATTCCCCGACCACGCACAGTGCCTCACCACGCTTGACATCCAGCGTGACGCCATTGATGGCGTGCACATATTCCTGCTTGCGACGCAGGCGTCCCTTCTCGAAGGTCAGCTGCTCGAGAAAGTCACCGGACAACGAGAAGCGCTTCTCGAGATCACGGATTTCCACCAGGGTTTCGCCAAGCTCGGCGCTATCCACACGGGTGGTGGAAGCCTGGGAGGAGGACTGAGCGTCCTTCAGAATTGCCGCGCTCATGCGTTCACCTCCGTGCGGTGGCTGTCAGTGGGTGTGGTGCCATTGCCGTTGGCATCTGAGATGATCGGGGTCCAGCGCTCGCCGGCCACCATGGCATCGACCATATGGCAGGCCACCTTGCAGTTGCCGGAGTTGGCAAAGGCCGGCACCTTCTCGAGGCAGATATTCGCCGCAAAGTCACAGCGCGGATTGAAGGCGCAGCCGGCCGGAATCTTGGTCAGGGTCGGCATCGAGCCACGAATCTGGTTCAGACGGCTGCCCGGGGTGGCCATCTGGGGCAGGGCGTTGATCAGCCCCTGGGTGTAGGGATGCTGAGCATCATTGATGATTTCGCGGGTCGGCCCCTGTTCGATGACGCGCCCGGCATACATCACCAGGGTGCGCTGGGTGACCTGGCTGACCACGCCCAGATCGTGGGTGATCAGTATCAGCCCGACGTTGTGCTTCTCGCACAGCAGCAGCAACAGCTCCATGATCTCGGCCTGGATGGTCACATCCAGTGCGGTGGTCGGTTCATCGGCGACGATGATGTCCGGGTCCAGCAACAGCGCGATGGCGATGATAATGCGCTGTCGCATGCCGCCGGACAGCTCATGGGGGTACTGATCCAGGCGCTTCTCCGGTGAGGGAATGAAGACCTGATTGAGCTTGTGCAGGGCGATGGCGCGCGCATCCTTGCGGGAGATGCGACGATGCGCCTTCAGACACTCGATCATCTGCTCGCCGATGGTCAACACCGGGTTGAGCGTCATCATCGGGTCCTGGAAGATCATCGAGATGCGGTTGCCGCGAATCGACTGTATCGCCTTGGGCTTGAGGGTGTTGAGCACTTCACCATCGAACTTGATTTCGCCGCCGGCGATGTAGCCGGGCTTGGCGATCAGATTCAGGATGGTGAAGGCCGCGACCGACTTGCCGGCCCCCGACTCACCGACGATCCCCAGCCGCTCACCGCGTTCCAGGGTGAAACTGACGTCGCGGAGGGCGCGCACCTCACCGCCTCGCATAGCGAAGCGGACGTCGAGGTTGTTGACTTCAAGTAGTGCCATTGTCTTGACTCCTCTCGGCTTCAGCCCTTGTAGAGACGCGGGTTCATGACATCACGCAGCCAGTCGCCCAGCAGGTTGATGACCAGGACCAGCACGATCAGCACACCACCGGGGATCAGCGTGATCCACCAGCTGCCTGACTGCAGGTAGTCGAAGCCGGATTTGATCAGTGACCCCAGCGACGGCTGGGTCTCCGGCATGCCGAGACCGAGGAAGGACAGCGCCGCCTCCGAGATGATCGCGTTGGCGATCTGCACGGTGGAGATGACGAAGATGGGCGACAGGGTGTTGGGCAGGATGTGACGGAACATGATGCGACGAGAGCGGAAGCCCATCACCCGCGCGGCATCGACGTATTCCTTGTTTTTCTCCGCCAGCACCGAGGCGCGGACGGTACGCGCATACTGCGGCCATTCCGCCAGCCCGATGATCAGGATCAACAGGATCAGCGCGTAGTCCGAGAAGGCGGCGCCACCGAAGGTCGCCTTGATGATGGCGCCCACCACGATGGCCACCATCAGGGTCGAGAACGATAGCTGGATATCGGCCATGCGCATCAGGAAGGCATCGATACGCCCGCCCAGATAGCCCGCCAGCAGCCCGAAGGTCACGCCGAGCAGCGCCTGCAGGATGACCGCGCCGAAGCCGATCAACAGCGACACGCGCGTGCCGTAGAGAATGGTGGAGAGCAGATCTCGCCCCTGGGCATCGGTGCCCAGCAGGAAGGCCGGATCACCGCCCGCCATCCACGCCGGCGGCAGCTCCGAGTTCATGATGTCGATACTGGCCAGGTCATAGGGATCAGCCGGAGCGATCCACGGCGCGAGGAAGGCCCCGATCACCATGGCGATGAACACTAACAGACAGGCCTGAGCCATCCAGTCACGCTTGAAGCTGTAGACCAGATAGGACTCGCGGAAACGCTGCCAACGGCCGGGGACCACGATGGAACTGGTCTTCGGGGTGACGGGCGCGTTGCTCGATTGGGTATTGGATTGGCTCATGCCGGTTTCCCCGCAAGCTTGACGGTGGGGTTGACCAGTCCGTAGATCAGATCGACGAGGGTATTGGTAATCACGAAGATCACGCCGACCATCATCAGATAGGCCACGATCAGCGGGATGTCGGAGCGGGTGATGGCCTCGAGGAACATCAGGCCCATGCCCGGCCACTGGAAGACGGTCTCGGTCAGGATGGTGTAGGCCACCATGGTGCCGATCTGCACGCCGCCGACGGTGATCACCGGCAACATGGTGTTCTTCAGTGCGTGCAGGAAGTAGATACGCTTGAGACCGATGCCCTTGGCGCGCGCGAACTTGATGTAGTCCGACTGCAGCACTTCCATCATCTCGGCACGAATCAGGCGGATGAACAGCGGCAGCATGATCGAGGCCAGCGAGATGGCCGGCAGCACCAGGTGCCAGAGGCCATCGGCGGTGAAGAAGCCGCTCGACCAGGTGCCCGCGACGTGTACCAGCTCACCACGTCCGTAGGAGGGCATGCCGCCATCGGTGGACAGCATGCCGTTCAGGACACTGCCCCAGGTGGTGTCGCTGGGGAACCAGTCCACCGTTACGCCGATCGCGAACAGCTGGATCAACACGATGGCGGTCAGGAAGACCGGCACCGAGATACCGATGATCGAGGTGCCCATGAACAGGCGGGACAGCCAGTTTCGTGGTCGGATCGCTGCGAACACCCCGATGGGGGCAGACAGCAGGATGATGATCAGGCTCGAGGCCATCACCAGTTCCAGCGTGGCGGGTAGGTGCTTGAGAATCACCTCGGTCGCCGGCTGCTTGTAGAAATACGAGGTGCCGAGGTCCCCTTGCAGGGCATTGCCGGCAAAACGCAGATATTGGGTGATGAAGGGGTCGTTGAGGCCCATTTCATCGCGCATGACTTCACGCTGGGCTTCCGACACGGCCTGGCCGGTCATCTCGCGCAGCGGATCACCCAGGTTGTCCTGGATGGCGAAGCTGATGATGCTGATCACGAACATGACCAGTACGGCGTGCATCAGGCGTTTGATCAGAAAGGCAATCATGGATCGCCACCTTCCTCGTGAACATCACGGTCTCGCGCGTGTCGGCCCTGGCCATGCTGACCGATCACGCTGGGTGTCAGGTATCCCGCCCGTCGCTGGCCTGTCATCGGGCACAGGCTCCCCAACCCATCACCGATAGGCGATAGTGAGGAAAACAACAGGCGGGGGTAAGTCGTCGCGTTCAGGCCTGAAGGGCAACCAGAGAACTCGATGTCAGTGTTTCACTGGTTGACTGTCTCTGGCTGCCTGCCTTGCCTGACGCGAGGGGTGAGTGAGGAATCGATGGGGAGTGGATGAGCTGAGAGCACGGAATCAGTCCTTCACAGCCGCCTTCCACACCCCATCCATCTTGCCTGTCCCTCACTCACGCGGCGGGATCACTCCTGGTCGATGACCAGATCCCCCAGATACGGGAAGTTCATCACGTTGAGGACCGGCTCGATGTTGACGCCATCACGCGCGCCCCAGGCCAGGTTCTGCCAGTGCAGCGGCACGAAACCAGCATCGTCGTAGACGGCTTTCTCGGCGGCCTGCAGCATCTTGGCGCGCTTCTCGGTGTCGGTCTCCAGGTTGGCCTCGGTGACCATCTTGTCGACGTCCGGGTTGCAGTAGTTGCCGGAGTTGTACTGACCGACACCGCTGTCGGCATCCGGGCAGAAGGTCAGGAATTCGAAGAAGTTGGCACTGTCTTCGGTATCCGAGTGCCAACCGATCATCATCATGTCGGCAGCACGCGCATCATATTCCGGCCAGTACTGGGCCTTGGGCAGGGTCTTCAGGTCCACCGTGATGTTGATCTTGGCCAGCATCGAGGCGACGGCCTGGGCGATCTTGGCATCGTTCACATAGCGATTGTTGGGCGCCATCATGCTGATCTCGAAGCCATCCTCGTAGCCGGCTTCCTTCATCAGCTCCTTGGCCTTGGCCACGTCATAGCGCGGCGTCAGCTCGGGGTTGTGGCCCTGATAGCCATCCGGTGACATCTGGGCGGCGGGGGTCGCGAAGCCTTTCATCAGCTTCTGGGCGATGCCTTCCTGATTGATGGCGTAATTGACGGCCTGACGGACGCGCTTGTCCTTGAAGGCTTCGACACGCTCCTGGTTCATCTGGAAGGTGATGATGCGGGTGCCGCCCATCTCGACCAGGTGCACGCCGTCCTGCTTGCGAATGCGTTCCAGGTCGGTCGGCGGTACCGGCGCGATGAAGTCCATGTCGCCGGAAAGCAGCGCCGCGACACGCGTGGCGTTTTCCTTGATCGGCGTCAGCACGATGTCATCGACGTTACCCGACGATTCGGTATCCCAGTAATCCTCGAAGCGCTCGAAACTGATCTTCACGCCCTGCTGACGGTCCGCGACCTTGTAGGGGCCAGTGCCGGACTCGTTGCGTGAGGCGAAAGTGTTGGCCGCCTTGGCGATCTCATCCTTGGCCTTGCCGTCTTCGGTCTCACCGGAATAGAACTCACTGTCCATCGGGAAGATGTAGGTGGCGGCATTCAGCACCAGTGGGAACGGCTTGTCGGTCACCAGATCCACGGTGTAGTCATCAACTGCCTTGACGTCGGTGAACGGCGCGAAGATGGCCTTGAAGTCGGCACTCTTCTTGAGGCGTTCGATGGTCCAGACCACATCCTTGGCGGAGAAGTCATTGCCGGAGTGGAACTTGACGCCTTCGCGCAGGTGGAAGCGCATGGTGTTGTCATCGACACGCTCCCAGCTCTTGGCCAGGCGGCCATCGAAG
This sequence comes from Cobetia sp. BMC6, assembly GCF_029991385.1. Classification (NCBI taxonomy): domain Bacteria; kingdom Pseudomonadati; phylum Pseudomonadota; class Gammaproteobacteria; order Oceanospirillales; family Halomonadaceae; genus Cobetia; species Cobetia sp. BMC6. The sequence continues at coordinate 318,802 of NZ_JAKUMF010000003.1, read as the reverse complement.
CCGAGATCCTTGTTCCAGCGAATCAGCGGGTCGTAGACCATGTGCGACAGCTGCAGGGTGCCGCCGGAGAGCTGTTCGTGGATATCGAGGGTCACGGGGTCAGCGTCGTAGGCCATGCGCAGGGTGACGTCTTCGGCCATTGCCGGAGCCGCCATGGCCAATGTCGCGCTGCCGATCAGCGCACACAGGGTCTTCTTGGGCAAGAAAGACTGGAGGGCATTCTGACGGGTCATGAGCATCCCTTTGCTTGTGTAGTTTGTTTGTTGTTGTGGCGATCCTGCGCGGCTGTTGAAGCAGACACGAAAGATGCGTTCTAACAGTAGGGAGTCATTTGGTCGCGGGACAATCGAAATGTTGAGTAGCAGGATGCAGGTGGTGAATAGCCTTTTCCTGACAACGCAACGTCATCCAGGCTGGTGCAGGGCGCGCGGTTGACGAAGCGACACCCCGGATGTCACACGGCGTAGCCATTTTTCACCTCGATAACGCCGTGAGCTGCGCGCGCTTTCTGCCAGGGCTATACGGGGCGATTCAGCGCTGCCACGCGCAAGGAAAGCCACCGTGATACTGGCCTGCCTCGTTCATTCCGCAAGACTTCACGACAAGTAAACTCCAATAGAATCAACTACTTGCTTAGGATACGATAATCAAGGTCTGGCAGGTCTTTCGAAGATGGTGTGGCCGTGATGTGTGTCAGTTCCGTCAGCCGATAGCGCCTGGTTGAGAGACACTGTCTACGCTGAATACCGCCAACCAGGCTTCACGCCACTTGGCAATAAACAAACGCCATCAGCAGCAGAAAAGCCGCCAGGGTACGCAGTGATTTTTCAATGAGTGCAGCCTCTGCACTTGATTGGTGCACATGGCGTTCTGCGACCAAAGTTGCGCCTCTGAGACCCTCCACAAAGGTCTGTGAGGTCAATACTGCGCTGTAAAATTCACAAACTGTGCGCTGAAAGCACGTGAAAGACTTCCCAGCTCAGACGATCGCTAGCCCTGATCCCATTCAATAGACGCCAAGGCAGTCGCCGCTGACAAGCACTGGCAAGGGAAGGAGCGTTTGAGATAAGGCGACTCAGGGTCAGTCTTGACAAGAGGGAGGCCTGAAACGCGACGCGCCTCCCGAGTGGGAGGCGCGTTGGAGACATTGCTGACGATGCTAACGGCACCTTGCGGCATCGGCAGCTGGATCAGGTCAGGTTGGCCTGCTCAGTCCTGCTGCGGCAAAGGCTCGATGCGGTCCACGCGATACAGCTGCGGCACCTGTGACAGATTGCTGATGGTGCAATCGAGGTTGTTTACTCGACCATCGGAAAGGCCGTAGACCCAGCCGTGCACTTCCAGCTTCTGACCGCGCTCCCAGGCACGCTGCAGGATCTTGGTTCTGGCCAGGTTCTGCACCTGAGAACGGACATTGAGTTCGCACATGCGGTCGACCTGCTCATCCAGTGGCAAGTCCTTGAGCTCGTCATAGTGCAGGTTGTAGAGCTCACGCAGGGTGTGAAGCCAGTAGTCGACCATGCCATTGTCACCGCCGGTGATCGAGGCACGCACGCCACCACAACCGTAATGGCCGACGATCATGATGTGCTCGACCTTCAGGACATCGACGGCGTACTGGATCACCGACAACGCGTTCATGTCGTTGTAGTGGATCAGGTTGGCGACATTGCGATGAACGAAGACTTCGCCGGGCGGCAGGTCGATGATCTGGTTGGCCGGTACGCGGGAATCCGAGCAGCCGATCCACAGAAAGTCAGGATTCTGCTGGTCCGAGAGGCGCTTGAAGAACTCAGGGTCGCGCTCGGTCATGGATTCAGCCCAGACCTTGTTTTGCTCAAGCAGCTTTTTGATATCGCTCATGGCAGGGAGACCACTTTTTCAAATGACGGGGGGCAGGGGATAGTTTTCACACAGAGGCGTTGGCCGTGATGCCTCTCGGGCTCAGACCTTCTGGGCTCAGGCCCACGAGACAGCTAGTGACGGCAGCGTCAGGCAAGGCGTCAGAGCGCTGATGTGACGAGCGACAATGTTACGCGCCCGCGGAGCGCTTCGCCAATGACGGTGCTAGCCCCTGTGCCAGCACGTTGTAACTTTTGTCTAACATGCTTGTGGGACATATTTACCGTGTCAGAGGCCACAGGGTCAACCTGAAGGCCGATACGCAGGTAACCGCGCCCAGCGACGCGGGACTCCCGAGGCCGCGCGAGTCCTGATACCATGTGGCCAATTCATCAAGGAGATTCCCGTGACCGATCAGACCCATCAGCCTGCGACAGGCCAGTTTGACTTCGACCTGTTCGTCATTGGTGCCGGCTCCGGCGGCGTTCGCGCTGCCCGGACCGCCGCCGCGACCGGCGCCCGCGTTGCCGTGGCAGAAGACCGCTACCTCGGCGGTACCTGTGTCAATGTCGGTTGCGTGCCCAAGAAGCTCTACTCCTACGCTGCCCACTACCATGATGCCTTCAAGGACAGCGCCGGCTTCGGTTGGGATCTGGTCGACGCTCCGCGCTTTGACTGGGCGACCCTGCGCGATCGCAAGACCGCCGAGATCTCTCGTCTGAACGGTATCTATCGCAATCTGCTCAACAATTCCGGCGCCACGCTGATCGAAGGCCGTGCCACCATCGCCGATGCCAACACCGTTGTCGTCAATGGCGAGCGCCACACCGCGGCCAAGATTCTGGTCGCCACCGGTGGCTGGCCGTTCCTGCCGGATTTCCCGGGTCGTGAACATGCGCTGGATTCCAATCGCATCTTCGATCTGGAAAGCTTCCCGAAGCGCTTCTTCGTCATCGGTGGCGGCTATATCGCCGTCGAGTTCGCCAGCATCTTCAATGGCCTGGGTGCCGAGACGCATCTGAGCTATCGCGGCGGCCTGTTCCTGCGCGGCTTTGACAACGAAGTACGCGAGTTCACGCGTGACGAGATGGCCAAGAAGGGCGTCAATCTGCACTTTAACACCACGGTCGAGTCCATCGACAAGCAGGGCGACGTCTACAGCGTGCGTCTCAGCGATGGCCAGGTGCTGGAAGTGGATTGTATCCTCGCCGCCACCGGTCGCAAGCCGAACATCGAAGGCCTGGGGCTCGAGAATGCCGATGTGGCGCTGAATGTCGATGGCACCGTGCGCGTCAACGAACGCTTCGAGACCACCACCCCGTCCATTCTCGCGCTGGGTGACATCATCGGTGGCCCGGAACTGACGCCGGTGGCGCTTGAAGAAGCCATGCACCTGGTGCGTGCGCACTTCGGCGACGGCGTCGTGGGTGGCCTGGACTATGACAGCATCGCGACGGCGGTATTCTGTCATCCGAACATCGGTACCGTCGGCCTCAGCGAGGAAGCGGCGCGCGAGAAGTTCGACAGCATCCGCGTCTACACCGCTGACTTCCGTCCGCTCAAGCACACCCTATCCGGCAGCGATGAGCGCAGCCTGATGAAGCTGATCGTCGATGACGCCAGCGACAAGGTCGTCGGCGTGCACATGGTCGGTGATGAAGCCGGTGAGATCATGCAGGGCATCGGCATCGCCGTGCGTGCCGGCCTGACCAAGGCCGACTTCGACCTGACCGTGGGCATTCACCCGACGGCAGCGGAAGAGTTCGTCACCATGCGCAGTGTCACGCGCACCTGACAAGCCAGTCGCCAAGACGGCTCGTCGAAATGACTGAGCCTTGAAAAGACTGAACGTCGTAAAAACAAAACGCCCCACGGCTTTGCCGTGGGGCGTTCTTGCATGCGTCTTCTGCGTGCTCCCAGGCGCATATTAACTGCGAAAGGGGAAACATGGTTACTGAGTAACGGTGCAGGTTACACAATCAGCAGCAGCCAACACCTGAAGCCGCGCGGAAAGTTGCACGCAATGAGGAAGCGGCAATCCTCGTGTGGCGAGAGACAAGTCGATGCCAGCGCAGTTCACTGCCAACACCTACTCCTTTCGTAGCATAAAGCGTGACAATCTGGTACTCGCGCACTTCAGCTATGCTAGTCTCAGTGCAGCGTTATGCACCTCAAATTACTGAAATATCAGCCATGTGGCAGTGGATAAGCCTGAAAATCGGCTTGTTTCACACGCGATAAAAGCAAAGGGCTGGCCGGGATCGAGGTGCACGACGGCAAGACCAATAACAAGCCAGCAAAGGGAGTTTCAACATGACCATGATCAAGAAGTCGCTGACAGCGGCGGTCGCGACCGCAGGTCTTGGCCTGATGGGGATCTCCGGAGGCGCCAGCGCCGCCGAGCAGACCTTCGTAACCATCGGCACCGGCGGTGTAACAGGCGTTTACTATCCGGCTGGTGGTGCAATCTGCCGCTTGGTCAACCGTGGCAAGGCCGAACACGGCATTCGCTGCAGCGTCGAGTCCACGGGCGGTTCCGGCTATAACCTGAACAGCATCCGTACCGGCGAGCTGGACATGGGCGTTGCCCAGTCTGACGCGCATTACAATGCCTATGAAGGCAAGGGCGACTTCGAAGACTTCGGCCCGAACAAGGACCTGCGTTCACTGTTCTCCCTGCACCCGGAACCGTTCACTGTCGTTGCTCGCAAGGACAGCGGCGTGACCGAGTTCGACCAGCTGGAAGGCAAGCGCATGAACATCGGCAACCCGGGTTCCGGTCAGCGCTCGACCATCGACACTCTGCTGTCCTCGCAGGGCAAGGACACCAGCGTGTATTCCGTGGCCTCCGAGCTCAAGGCCTCCGAGATGTCTTCCGCACTGTGTGACAACAAGATCGACGGTTACGTCTACGTCGTGGGTCACCCGTCCGGTTCCATCAAGGAAGCGACCACTACCTGTGATGCGAACATCGTCAATGTCACCGGCGACGCCGTCACCAAGCTGGTCGAAGAGAAGCCTTACTTCTCCGTCGCGACCATCCCGGGTGGCATGTACCGCGGCAACGATGACGACGTGACCACCTTCGGTGTCCGCGCCACCATCGTCTCCAGTGCCGAAGTCGAAGACCGCGTCGCCTACGAAGTGGTCAAGGCCGTGTTCGACAACTTCGATCAGTTCCAGCGCCTGCACCCGGCGTTCCAGGTCCTGAAGAAGGAAGAGATGGTCAATGCTTCCCTGACGGCGCCGCTGCACGATGGCGCCAAGCAGTACTACAAGGAAGCTGGCCTGCTGAGCGAGTGATATGCCCTGCGCGCCTCGCCTGCGAGGCGCCGTGCATCAACGCTCATCCTACGCTCAAGGACCCGAGCACAGGGAATTCCCGGAGACCGCACTCGTTGCGGTCTCCGCGCTTGTGGAAAGTCTGCATTCCCGGCCGGCCACTTAGGCCGAGCAGGAAAGGGCCAAGCAGGAAAAGGCTGGGCAGGGATAGCGCAGCAGAGACACCCGCCGTCAGCGCGCCGCCAGGACTTGCCTGCGAGTGGCAAGTGGCGTGACGGCAGCCGCAGCATGGACAAGCGTGACCAGGCAAGGTCTCACGCTCGTCACGAGCCTAGCTCGCTGCCCGTTCAGGAAATCGTTCAGATAATTTGCGCCCTGATCGGGTGAATCAATGGAAACATCTGTCAGGCCGGACATACTGAAGACGTAACCAGCTTGATAAGCATGTGGTTGAGCAGGGCCTTCTGGTCGAGAAGGAAGGTGACCTGTCAGCCATCGCCTGACTCGCGTACCGGATCACAAAAATGACCAAAACCCAAACTGCAGCAACGTCTCAGGCGTCAGACGCCGAGACGCATCATGATGCTGAAGTCCTCGAGATGCTGGAGTCGGAAACCGGCGGCCGTCATCCCGTAGGCTTCGTGGGCCGCCACTTCATGTGGCTGATTCCACTGGCATGGTCGTTGTTTCAGCTTTACCACGCCTCGCCGCTGTCACTGCTCAATTCCGACACCGCGCGCGCCGTGCATCTCTGCTTTGCCATCTCGCTGGCCTTCGTGGCGTATCCGGCCTACAAGGGTGCACCGGCCAATCGTATTCCTCTCTATGACTGGGCCCTGGCGATCTTCGCCGTGGCGGGTGTCGCCTATGTGCTGATCTTCAGTGATGAACTGGCACGTCGCGCTGGCGCCTATACCACCGTGGACCTGGTGTTCTCGGGGATCGGCCTGGTCCTGCTGCTGGAAGCCACGCGGCGCGCACTCGGGCCGCCACTGGCGGTCGTCGCCAGCGTCTTTCTGCTCTACAGCCTGTTCGGCGCCTACATGCCCGACGTCATCGCGCATGCCGGGGCCAGCCTCAACAAGCTGCTCGGCCACCAGTGGCTGACCACGGAAGGGGTATTCGGGGTCGCGCTCGGCGTTTCCACCGACTTCGTGTTCCTGTTCGTGCTGTTCGGTGCCTTGCTTGAGCGCGCAGGCGCCGGCAACTACTTCATCCGCATGGCCTTCTCCATGCTCGGCCACATGCGTGGCGGGCCAGCCAAGGCCGCCGTCGTCGCCTCTGGCTTGTCCGGCATCATCTCCGGCTCCTCCATCGCCAACGTCGTCACCACCGGCACCTTCACCATCCCGCTGATGAAGAAGGTCGGCTTCCCGGCCACCAAGGCGGGCGCCGTGGAAGTGGCCGCGTCCACCAATGGCCAGCTGACGCCGCCGATCATGGGCGCCGCGGCCTTCCTGATGGTCGAATACGTCGGCATTCCTTACCTTGACGTCATCAAGCATGCCTTGCTGCCGGCATTGATCTCCTACATCGCCCTGATCTACATCGTGCACCTGGAAGCGTGCAAGGCCGGCATGGAAGGCCTCAAGCGCACCCAGAAGACCAGCATGATCGCGACCTTGCTGACCTTCCTGACCGTCTTCATCGGCATGGGGATACTCACGCTGGTCGTCTACTACGGCATCGGCTGGATCAAGACCCTGGCGGGTGATGGCGCGGTCTGGATCGTGCTGCCGCTGCTGCTGGCCTCCTATGTGGCACTGATCGCCTATTCGGCACGCTTCCCGGAACTTGGGGAAGGCGATATCGATGTACTGCCGCCGGTCGGCCCGACCGTCAAGGTCGGTCTCTACTTCCTGCTGCCGGTCGTGGTACTGGTGTGGTGCCTGACCGTTGAACGCATGTCACCGGGGCTGTCGGCCTTCTGGGCCGTGTTATTCATGATCTTCATCACCGTGACCCAGCGTCCGCTGGTGGCCATCTTCCGCAAGGAAGGCAATGTCGGTGGCGCCGCGCAACGCGGTGGCGAAGACCTCTTCCATGGCCTGGTGATCGGCGCCAAGAACATGATCGGCATCGGCGTGGCCACCGCGGCGGCAGGTATCGTCGTGGGCACCGTGACCCTGACCGGTCTGGGCCTCAAGATGACCGCCTTCGTCGAGTTCATCTCGGCCGGCAATCTGATGCTGATCCTGCTCTTCACCGCCGTGATCAGCCTGATCCTGGGCATGGGCCTGCCGACGACTGCCAACTACATCGTCGTCTCGACGCTGATGGCGCCGGTCATCGTCAATCTGGGCGCCGAAAACGGCCTGATCGTGCCACTGATCGCCGTGCACCTGTTCGTGTTCTACTTCGGGATATTGGCCGATGACACGCCACCGGTGGGGCTAGCCGCCTTCGCGGCGGCCGCGATCGCCAAGGCAGACCCGATCAAGACCGGTATCCAGGGCTTCACCTACGATATCCGCACCGCGATCCTGCCGTTCATGTTCATCTTCAATACCAATCTGTTGCTGATGAACATCGACAGCTACTGGCATCTGGCGATCACGGTGGCCTCGGCCGTCGCGGCGATGCTGGTCTTCGCGGCGGCGACGCAAGGCTACTGGCTGACGCGTACGCGCTGGTACGAGACCATCGGTCTGCTGCTGATCACCTTCACGCTGTTCCGTCCGGGTTACTGGTGGGACATGATCTATCCGCCGACCACCATGGCCGCGCCCCAGCAGATCGAGACGCTGATCGCCGAAGCGCCGGTGGACAGCAAGCTGCCGATTCACGTCTCGGGCATCAACCTGGATGGCGACGAGGTCTCCAAGACCGTGTTGCTGCCGGTTTCTGACGCCGAGAGTGGCGAAGCCCGCCTGACCGATGTCGGCCTGACGCTGGATATCAGCGACGATCAGGTGCTGGTCAGCATGATCGAGTACGGCAGCGTGGCACAGCAGGCCGGCATCGATTTCGACTTCACCATCGATGGCATCCAGCAGAAAGCTGAGCGTCCGCCGAAGGAAATCGCCATGCTGCCGGCACTGGCATTGCTGTGGCTTATCGGCTTCCTGCAGGTACGTCGACGTCGCCAGCAACCCGCCGCTGCCTGACGACGAAGGGCTATCCGAGCGACAAGATAGCGCTTGAGAGAATCAACCCTCACGACGAATGCCGTGAGGGGATAAACAAAAGCCGCCCCCGAGATTCTCGGTGGGCGGCTTTTCATGCCTGCGGCGCGGCTGGCTCTCTCTGCTACAGGTTGGCGCTGCTCAGCATGCTGCTGTCAGGCACCTGGCAAGAGGGCATTTCATGAGGGAGCCACAGTATGCGCCTGCCTTGCGTGACCTGTCTGCAAGGCTAGCGTGAAATCTGAACGCGTTTTTGCAACACAATCGACATATTCATCATGCTAGCTTCAAGGGGCACACTCCAACGGAAGGCATGTCGCCAATGGTAAGAGTCGAGAAGCAGTCCCGTCGTCTGTACGTCCTCGATACCAACGTGCTGATCCACGACCCCTCAGCCCTGTTCCAGTTTGACGAGCATGATGTCGTCATTCCGATGACAGTGCTGGAGGAGCTGGACAAGCACAAGAATGGCAACAAGGAGATTGCCCATACCGCCCGCCAGATCAGCCGTACGCTGTCCGATCTCACCGCGGATGTCACACCGCAGGAAATCCTGCGTGGAATTCCGCTCCCGCCTTCCATGAATGGCGCGGGCAACCTTCATTTCCTCTCCGGCCATGTCGATCAGAGCGACGTCTGTGCCGACAATCGCATACTCGCCGAGACTCGAAGCCTGTCTGCACGCTGTCAGGACGCCTCGGTCATCCTGGTGACCAAGGACATCAACCTGCGCATCAAGGCCGCCGCCCTGGGCATGGCGGTGGAAGACTATCTGACGGATCGCGCCTTCACCGACAGCGACGCCATGATCGAGGGCGTCAAGCTCTTCCATGAGGCCGGCCACGACGGCCAGGGCGTCTGGGATGACATGCAGGTCGATGTCACCGTCACGCGCGAGCATCATCGCACCTTCTATGAGCTGTCAGGTCAGATGCCCAAGGACTGGTACCCGGGCATGCTGATCGCGGATTGCGATGGAGATGATGGCGCCAGCTTCGAGGCCATCGTGCGCGAGCTGGAGCACGACTATGCACGCCTGGAAGTGCTGCAGAACTATCGCAACGAGCGCAGCGCCTGGGGGGTGAATGCCCATGACAGTCGCCAGAACTTCGCCCTCAATCTGCTGATGGACGACAGCGTCGACATGGTGTCGATCGCGGGCAGTGCAGGCACAGGCAAGACCTACATGACGCTGGCTGCCGCATTCGAGCAGACGCTGGAGAAGAAGCGTTTCGAGCGCATCATCTTCACCCGCGCGCCGATCGCGATGGGCGAAGAGATCGGCTTTCTGCCCGGTACCGAAGAAGAGAAGATGTCACCGTGGATGGGGGCTTTCCACGACAACATGGATAACCTGTTGCGCAAGGAAGGAGAAGGCACCAGCGCCTGGAACGAGGAGGCCACGCGCGCCTGGATCGGCAATCGTGTCCAGATCCGCTCACCGTCCTTCATGCGCGGCCGCACGTTGAGCGACACCTTCCTGATCATCGATGAAGCCCAGAACCTGACACCCAAGCAGCTCAAGGGCCTGCTGACACGGGCGGGCGCCAACACCAAGGTGGTTCTGCTGGGCAATGTGGGCCAGATAGACACTCCCTACCTGACTGCCAATACCTGTGGCCTTGCGGTGGCAGTGCAGCGCTTCAGCTCGTGGCCGCATGCCAGTCACGTGACACTCAAGTGCGTCGAGCGCTCACGTCTGGCACTGGTCGCGGAAGAGCTGCTGTAAGTGGTTCATCACACTTTCGACAACCTGATAGCCACACGATGGCGTCGTCATCACGACACTGGCGGCTCTGGCATCACAAGCTCGGCATCAAGAAGTGGTATCACGAGAATGAGACCACGACAGCACTGACAGAAAACGCCGCCCTGATGGGCGGCGTTTTCGTGTGCATTGCGTCATGTCAGTCACGGAGATCACGCCGCAAATGCGTGGCAATCACTCGCAAGGCTTTCAGCATACGAAGGGCGGCAAGGGCGCAAAGGCCAGGCGTTCCTTGAGCAGCTTGTTCTCATGTGTCAGCTGTCCGAGCTGGGCCTCCAGGCGTGAGTATTCCGCCGAGGAGTGCTCCAGCTGCGCACGCATGTCCTTGAGCTCCGTCTCGCGCTGCTGGCGAGCCTTTGTCTCTTCAAAGCGGCGACGCTCTTCTTCCTGTAGCTGCTTGCGTTGCTCGGCCGCCTGGGCATCGAGACGCTCGACGCGCTTCTCGAGCTGCTCTTGACGACGTCGATGCTGCTTGTCGAGCTCACTCTTCTCGAGCCGTGCATCATCCAGCATCTTCATCAGGCGCGTTTCACTGGATTCATGACGCGCCTCTTCCTGCGCGAGGCGTTCCTTCCACTCGCTTTCCTGCGCCTGAATCGCCTGTTGATGACGCTCATGGTCCACTTCGCGCGTGCGCTCCATGGCCGCGATGTCTTCCTGGGCCAGGGTCAGACGCTTTTCGAGCTTGTCCTGCAGCTGCTGCCAATGTTCCTGCTCATTGGTCAATGTCGCCAAGGCCTGCACGCGCTCTTCAAGTCGCGCCTGCACCTGGACCAATTGCTCGGACAGGGCGCTGAGACGCTGTTCGGCATCTTCCGCGCGGCGCTGTGCCTGCGCTTCGGCTTCACGCGCCTCGACGGTCTGCTTGTCCGCTTCCTGGCGATAGTGCACCAGACTTTCATTGGCCAGTGACTGCGCCTCTTTCCAGACCGTGGCCAGGGTCTCGGTGAGACTGTCGGGCATGGCCTGGCTCAGCGGCTCATCACGCTTCTCGGCGCGTCGCTGGCGCCAGTCACGCAGATGATCGCTGATGGTGGTGAAGCTGCCGGTCCCCAGCACTTCACGAATCTTCTGCACGCTCGGGGCCTCGCCCCGCGCCATCAGTGACTCGATGGCTCGTTGTACATCCTCGTACTGGACGCCAGTGCGCGCCATGGGAATCTCCGTCCGTAGTCCGTCATTGATACGTAGTCTGTCATTGATACGTCGTCAGTCGTTGCTGCTTGACCGCCATTACGCCACGAAGCGCGGCCAACTACCACTCTCCAGCACGCACTCTCATAACGTAAAGGCAGCGGATGGGCCACGTCATCTGAAAGAGCGTCACCATGGATGACGCTCGCCTTCTTCTGCCGTCGGCCTATCATCAGCTTGGCGCCCATCTTAACGATGTTTTCTGACAAGATAAAGATAATTACATATTACGTAATACGTAATTTACGATACGAGCAGATTAATAAATTCATGATTACGCGCCTTATCTTGAATTATCATGACCATAACGTCACAATCAGCCCCGAGGACAGGCCAAGCCTGGACAGAACAGGGAAGGACAGAACAGGAAAGGGCAGACTACAGAAGGACAGGGGCGCCACAGAGCGGCGTACGCCTGATATGACGCGCCAGACAGGCGAGAGGCAGCAATTGGAGTTGATCGGTGGAAGAAAGCACACAAGACGGCATCACCGCGCTGGTCGGGCATCTGGAGGGTGAGCTATCCAGAGCGCAACAGCATGCCCAGCTGACGGCCGCTGACGATCGCTCACTGATTCGCGCCCGCACGGATGTCGAAGCCGTGGCCGCCTGGCTCAACGAATATCGCCACAGCGCTCAGACGCTGCGCGCCTATCGCAAGGAGGCGGAGCGCCTGCTGCTATGGCTCAAGGCCGAGGGAGAGCAGGGCAGAGAGTCCGCCCTGGCCAGCCTGGATCGCGAACGCCTCGAGCACTTCGAAGCGTTTCTGGCCGACCCTCAGCCTGCAGAGGTCTGGATCGGCAGCGTGCGCGCCCGCAAGCATCCGCAGTGGCGACCCTTTCGCGGCCCGCTGGCCCCCGCCAGCCGCCGTCAGAGCCTGGTGATCCTGCAGGGCATGTATGCCTGGCTGATCGAGGCCGGCTACCTGTCACGCAACCCGTTCCGCCTGATGCGCGACAAGCGCCGCATGGACAACCGCACGCTGCGCATCGAACGCTATCTCGAGCGCCCGCTATGGGACTGGCTGTGGGGGCGTATCGAAGCGCATTGCGAGGAGCTGACACCGCTCGGTGCTTCACCTGAGGATGAGGTGTCCCGCGAGCGCTTCGTGGCCGAGCGCCAGCGCTTTCTGTTCGCGTTCGCCTATCTGATGGCGCCACGCATCGCGGAGATGGCCGCCGCGAGGATGGGCGATATCGTCAAACGGGAAGGCCAGTGGTGGTGGCGCGTGATAGGCAAGGGGGCCAAGCTGGCCGAGATTCCGCTGCCGCCGCCGATGCTCGAGGCGCTGGTTCGCTGGCGACGCCTGCGCGGGCTCAGTGATCTGCCGCAGGTGCTGCCCGCCGACGAGACGCTGCCGCTGCTGGCGCGCCTGGATGGCACGACACCGCTCGGCGACAACCAGCTCTACCGCTTGATCAAGCAGACATTCACACAGGCTGCCGCTGACATGCGCCAGCGAATCCAGAGTCCTGGCGACGCCAGCGAGCTGATGGCACGGACCCTCGATCAGGCAAGCCCTCACTGGCTGCGCCACACCGCGATCACCCATCAGGCACAGGCCGGGGTAGAGCTGCGCTTTCTGTCGCGCTCCGCCAGACACTCGCGACTGGATACGACATCGCGCTACCTGCACGCCGAGGACAGCGAGTGGCAGCAGCAGATGGCCAGACATTCGCTGGCGACGCCAGGCCATCCGCCTGAGGCGCCAGAACACGACTCATGAGCGCTGTCACCACGCTCAGGCCCCAAGGCGCCGTGCGTCCGGCGAGGTCAGGCGTTATCATGGCGACAGCGTATCTTCAGACACTTTGCAGTGACATCATCGGGAGTCAGCATGAGCGACGCGCAACAAGCGCAGGCGGAACTGGTCGAGGAATTCAGCTTCTTCGACAACTGGATGGACCGCTATCAGTACATCATCGACATGGGCAAGGCGCTGCCGGAATATCCGGAAGCCCTGAAAGGCCCTGAGACCAAGATCGACGGCTGCCAGTCCAACGTCTGGATTCATCCTGAAGTGCGTGGCGAAGGCAGCGAGCAGCGCCTGCATTTCCAGGCGACCTCGGACGCCGCCATCGTGGCAGGCCTGATCGCCGTGGTGCTGCGCATCTACAACGACCGGACGCCGCAGGAAATCGTCGCCACCCAGCCGACCTTCCTCAACGAGCTCGGCCTCGACAAGCACCTGTCGCCGACGCGCTCCAACGGCCTGCATGCGATGCTCAAGCGTATCTACGGCGTCGCCGAGCTGCACGCCAACGCCTGAGGCCTGTCGTCTGGGGGCAGATGCTTCAGGTCTGGGCCGACACGAGTAACGCAAGACGCCCGCCATTCCAGTCTCGAGATCTCGAGCGGAATGGCGGGCGTCTTTTTTTTGTGTCTTTCTAAATAATTTCTCAGGGCTTTCTCACCCAGGGCGTTCTCAGGGTAATTTCAGACTGTTCAGCAGGGCGTCTGCACGCCCTCAGCGATGCTCGCGCACTTCCAGCACATGCGTCATGGCCTGATGCTGACCATCCCAGACATAGCGCAGGTGCGGCCCCTGAATGGGAATGCTGACCGCCGGCGGACGCAGAATGGCAGCGCACTCGGCGCTTGCATCCACCTGAGCGTGGCGCACGCTGGGGTAGAGCAGGCCAAAGCTGCCAGTCTCTCGCAACCTGGCGGCAAAGGCCTGGCCGGCAGGGTAGCTGGCCATGTCTGGCTGACAGAGAGCGTCATGGCCCTCGCGAATGTCATGCAGTGGCTGCGTCACGCGATTGACGTAGCTGCGCATGGTCATTTCCTGACTGGGCTGCGCGGTATCGGCCAGAAAGCGCGCCATGTGGAAGCGGGTCTCGCTGATCGCGGTATCCAGCGTACTGGCGCAGTAATAGACCCCGAAACTGCCATCGGTGAAGCGCGAGGCACGCCCGATGTGCGTGAAGGCCGCCATCACCGGCGTGGAGCCCGGCCCGCTGATACGGTCTTGCGGTGCGACGCGACTCAGCTCGCCGGCTTCTTCGCGCAGACGATCATTGGTCAGCGCCTCAATGGCAAACGCCATCTCCAGCTCATCAGGCTCGAGAATGTCCTCGAATACCGAAATGGGCGGGAAGGCGCTGGAGATCACGCGCCAGGCGTTCTGCCAGTCCGGCAGCGTCAGCGCGGGCAGGGCGGAGTCATCGACATGCTTGCCTTCGCTCGTCCATTCGCTCATCCACGCACTCCGTCGAGATAACGGCGAGTGTCGGCCAGCGAGACCACCTGGCCGGCCAGCATGTAGTCCAGCGCACTCTGGCCATTGAATGGCGCCGCACGATTGGGGCGCCGCACCCATTCATGGGCCATCTCGGGCGTATTGCTGAACAGGATGCGCAGGGCCTTGTGGATCCCCATCACGTAGGAGATACGCTCCAGGGTGTCGTTGGGCAGGCGCACTTCCGGCAGCTTGCGATACTTGTGATAGGTGGTGGTACCGATGCCCCCCAGCAGCACGCGCTGATCCGCCGCGCTGCACTGCCACTTCTCCATGATGTTGAAGAAGGACTTGAGGGCGACACGGCCCGCACTGGGGCTGGTCGGGGACACACGATCGAGGGCGGCTGCGGTGGACATGACATTCTCCTGCTGACTGACGATGGCGTCACAGCTGACGCCATACACATGTGAATGATAACACAGAAACACTTCACATGCGTACAGCCAGCCGCAAGACTCCGCCGCTCGCAGGGCACTCGACCCAGCCACTCACAAGGCGTATGCCCTCAAGGCCTGGGCGCGTCGTCCTGATCATGCGCATCGCAGCAGCTGGCAGACGAGGCGTGACCCTTGCGCGGTGGCACGGGGTCCACGCCACCCGGCCCGCCCAGCGGGTGGCAGCGCGACAGACGCCTGGCCGTGAGCCAACACCCCTTGAGGGGCCCATGCACCTTGATGGCCTCCAGCCCGTAACTGGAGCAGGAAGGATAGAAGCGACAGCGCGGCCCCAGCAGCGGGCTGAGCACCAGCTGATAACCGCGCAGCAAGCCGGTCAGCAGGCGCGTCATGACCGACGTCACGCCGCGCCTGAGGGAGTGGCGGCGTTCAGGCGTTGCCATACAGGGTGTTCGGGTCAATGATCGGTGCATCGGTAATCTCGGCACCTTCAGCATCCAGGCGCCAGTAGAAGCAGCTCTTGCGGCCGGTATGGCAGGCAGGGCCCGTCTGATCGACCTTGACCAGCAGGGTATCGCCATCGCAATCCAGATGCGTACTGACCAGCTTCTGCTGTTGGCCCGAGCTCTCGCCCTTGCGCCATAGCTTGCTGCGCGAGCGTGAGAAGTAGCACACGCGACCGGTGGAGAGCGTCTCGCGCAGGGCTTCGGCGTTCATCCACGCCATCATCAATACCTCGCCGCTGTCATGCTGTTGCGCGATGGCGGGAATCAGCCCGTCGCCATTCCAGGGCAAGGCGGCGATCAGCGCTTCCAGCGCGACCTTCTCGCCGATATCGGCATTCTCCAGCGACTTGAGCAGTCCATCCTGTGCCATTGAGGGTGTTTCCTTGCAGAGTCCATATCGAAGCCCCCTCAAGCGTCATGTCACGCCGGCAGGGGCTCACGCAGTATTCAATATCACAAGCCGCGAATCAGCGACGCAGTCCGCCACGGGCGCTGCGCCAGATGAGCGACAGCAGGTAGGCGACACCGGCCACCAGCACGATGGTCGCGCCGGCCGGCAGGTCGAACTGCCATGAGAGTGCCAGCCCGCCGGTGGTGAAGGCCATGGCCGCCAGACTCGCGATCACGATCATCATGCCCAGTGAGCGCGCATGATGGCCGGCAAGCGCGGCAGGCAGGGACAGCAAGGCCAGCACCATGATCAAGCCCACCGCCTGCAACAGCAGCACGACGGTGATCGCCACCATCACCAGCAGCAGCAGGTAGAGCGTCTTGACCGGCACGCCCCGCAGACGCGCGAACTCTTCATCGAAGATCACCGCGGTCAGCGGGCGATGCACCAGCAGCAACACCAGCGCCAGACCTCCCACCATCCAAGCCAGGGTGCCGATGGCATCCGCGGGCACCAGCAGCAGATTGCCGAACAGGTAGCTCATCAGGTCGACCTTGTAACCCGGGGTCTGACTGATGAACAGGATGCCGGTGGCCATGCCGATGGCCCACAGCGCGCCGATGACGGTGTCTTCCTGATCAAAGCCCTTGAGGCTGATGTAACCGATCAGCAGGGCGGCGAGAATGGCACTGATGAAGGCGCCGACCAGCGGGCTTGCGCCCATGAAGTAGGCGATCCCCATGCCGGCAAGCACGGTATGGGCGATACCCCCGGCCAGATAGCCGATGCGGCGTACCACGACATAGGGGCCGACCAGACCGGCCGCAAGACTGGCCAGCAGACCGGCGAAGAGGGCGTTCTGGAGAAAATCCTGGCTGCCCAGGGCGGTGATGAAATTCATGTAATGTAAGCCTAGAGCGCAGAGCGGGCGACGTGAAGGAAGTGAAACAGGCCAGACGGACAGTCACCGGCCGCGACATCAGTGATGGTGATGGATCATCTGGACGTTTTCACCATAGAGCCGCTCGATCGATTCAGCGGTGAGCGTCTCGGTGTCATGGACAATCATCTTGCGGTTGAGGCAGGCGACCCGATCGACATAATCGCTGATGAAACCGAGATCGTGACTGATCACTACCACACTCATGCGGTTGGCCAGCCGATTGAACAGCTCGAAGAGGGAGCGCTCGCCGTCGCTGTCAACACTCGCGGTGGGCTCATCCAGCAGCAGCAACTGAGGCTCTGCCGCCAGGGCGCGGGCAATCAGCACACGCTGCAGCTGACCGCCGGAGAGGGCATCGATATGCCGACGGCGCAGATGACTGATGCCGACTTCCTCCAGCACCGCACCGATCGCCTCACGGTCCGCGCGTGGCCAGGGTCCCCACTGACGACGACGCCCCTGGCGCCCCATCAGCACGACATCTTCCACGCGGATGGGAAAGCGCTTCACGAAGTTGGCAAACTGCGGCACATAGCCGATATGGCGCGCGGCGGCCTTGGGCGTGCGCCCCAGCACCCGGACACAGCCAGCCGCCGGCTTGTGAAGACCGAGTATCAGCTTGAGCAGCGTGCTCTTGCCGCCACCGTTGGGCCCGATCAGTCCCACGATCTCGCGCGCGCCGACCTGAAAGTCGACATCGTCGAGAATGACCTGCTCGCCATACCGGAAGGTCACGCCGCGAATATCAATGGCATCCGGTGCATCTGCCGGCACCGGGCGAAAGACCGGTCCGACACTGCGCCCGGTGGCTGACGCCTCCGGATGGCTGTCCGTGCGCGGGCGCGCGACGGAGATGGGGCTGACCATGACGTAAGGTACCTCGTTGCAACGCAGACGGGCGCATGAGCGCCCGTCTGACTTTTCGATGGGGCAGGGCATTGTGCAAGATCAGGCGATATGCGCAATACCCGGCCGACAATTACTGGCTGTCAGTCAACTCGAAACCCGCCTTCAGCGCTTCGGTGGCGTGCTTCAGGTTGTCGAGATAATCCTCTGCCAGCGGGTCCAGCACGGCCACTTCGGCCTCCAGCGAGCTGGCGATCCGCTTGGCCGCCGTCTGGGAGAACTGCCCCGAGACGAAGATGGTGCCAATGTTCTCATCCTTGGCACGCGTGATCAGCGTGGCCATCTCGCGCGGCGTGGGCTCACGGCCACTGACTTCAATGGCATGCTGCTCGAGCGAGTAGCGGTCCGCGAAGTAGCCGAAGCTGGGATGGAAGATCAGGAAGTTGCGGCCCTTGTAGGGAGTCAGCGTCTGAGCGATCTGCGCATCCAGCTCGCTCAGGGTCTTGAGCAGACGCTGCTCATTGGCATCGATCTCGCTGGCATGTTGCGGCAGGCGGCCCTCGAGCACCTCGGCGGCACGCTCGACGACGGTCTGCATGCGCTGCGGGTCCAGCCAGAGGTGGGGGTCGGCTTCGCCGAGGTCCTCATCCTCGCCATGCTGGGCAACATGCTCTTGATGATCAGCGTGCTCATCGTGGTGCTCGTCGTGACCTTCGTGCTCGCCGTGATGCTCTTCGTGGGCCTCATGATCAGCATGCTCGTCGTGATCACCATCGTGATGCGCGTCCTGCTCATGAGCATGCGCTTCATCATGACCGTGGTCATGGGCCTCACCACTGCCGAAGTGGCGTGTGTTGAGACCCTCTTCCAGATGCACGACCTGCATCTCGGCGTTGTTCTTCACCAGGCGCGGCAACCACACCTGCTCGAAGGGCACGCCGATGGCGAGATAGAGAGGAACCGTCGACAGCTCGGCCACCTGGCGCGGGGTCGGGTCGTAGGCGTGCGGGCTGTCGCCCGGCTTGACCAGCGTGGTGATCTCGACATGCTCACCGGCCAGCTGATCGACCATCCATGCGATGGGCGGCACGCTGACGGCCACATGCAGAGGGGCGCTGTCCTGGGCGTGGGCGGCAGGCGTCGCGAACGCGGCAAGCGCGCCCAGCACACTCAGCGGCAGGGCACGCGCAGCCCGCGGACCCAGCGTGCGCTGGACCCGGGACAGCAGCTTTTCACACAACACTTGGCGAGACGCCAGGGGAGAGCCCGCATGCATACTCATGACACCACTTCCTTTGCTAGTGATCACGGCATGATGCGGACAGGGCGTGCCGAGAACCGGCACGCCAGGACCGCCATCAGCCGCGGTTGAACGAGAGTCGCTGGCCGTTGGCCACCGGATTGACGGTCTTGCCGTCATAGGCTTTCACGCCGTTGACGAAGGTCGCATCGATACGCGCCTTGAAGGTCACGCCATCGAAGGGGCTCCAGCCACACTTGTAGAGCACGTTGTCACGCGTGACGCTGGTCTCGCCATTGAGGTCGACCAGCACCAGGTCTGCGAAGGCCCCTTCACGGATGTAGCCGCGATCGACGATGGAGAAGCGATCCGCCACGTTGTGGCTGGTCTTCTGCACCAGGGTCGCCAGGTCGTAGATGCCGTCCTGGGCCTGATCGAGCAGTGACAGCAGGGCATGCTGTACCAGCGGCAGGCCGGAAGGCGCCTTGAAGTACGGGTTCTGCTTCTCTTCCCAGGTATGCGGCGCGTGATCGGTAGCGATGATATCGATACGGCCATCCATCACGGCAGCGCGCAGGGCGGCGCGGTCTTCGGCGGTCTTCACTGCCGGGTTGCACTTGATCAGGCTGCCACGGGTGTCGTAATCGGTGTCGCTGAACCACAGGTGGTGCGCGCAGACTTCGGCGGTGATCTGCTTGCCCTTCATCGGGCCAGCCTTGAACAGCGCCATTTCCTCAGCGGTGGTCAGGTGCAGGACATGCAGCTGGGTACCGTTGCGGGTCGCCAGATCGATCGCCAGACGCGAGCTCTTGATGCAGGCTTCGCGCGAGCGGATCAGGCCGTGTTCGGAGAAGGGCACGTCTTCCCCGAAACGCTCACGCCAGCGCGCCTCGTTCTCGAGAATCATCGGCGTGTCTTCGCAATGCGTGACGATGGGCGTCGGGGCATGCTTGAAGATGCCTTCGAGAATCTCCGGGTCATCGACCAGCATGTTGCCGGTAGAGGCGCCCATGAAGATCTTGATGCCGCAGGTCTGGTTCGGATCCAGCGTCTTGATCGCTTCCAGGTTGTCGTTGCTGGCACCCAGATAGAAGGCGTGGTTGGCATGGGCACGACCGGCCGCCACGGCAAACTTGGCTTCCAGTGCATCGCTGTCCAGGGTCGCCGGCTTGACATTGGGCATGTCGAAGAAGGTGGTGATCCCCCCGGCCACGGCAGCAGCAGACTCGGTGGCGATGTTGCCCTTGGCGGTCAGGCCCGGCTCACGGAAGTGCACCTGATCATCGATCATGCCCGGCAGCAGATGGCGGCCAGCGGCATCAATCACTTCACGTGCATCGAGGTGAGACAGGTCGTTGCCGATGGCGTGAATACGCCCGTCCTTGATGCCCACATCCTGAGTGGAAATGGTGCCTTCATTGACGACTTGCGCCTGTGAGATGCGGATGTCCAGCATGTGACGTCCTCCGTGGGAAGCAAATGTTATATCGTATCAAAAGCGCTCGCAAGCGCCGTTCACTGAGCGTTTTCTGCCATGGCAGCTGCTTGAGAGGTGCAATCCTGGCAACGCCCCTCGAGTTCGATGGTCTGGCGTTCGATCGAGAAACCATGGCGATCGGCGCTGGCGACTAGCCGAGTACCGAGATCGTCATCATGCATTTCCTCGACACGACCGCAGCCGCGGCAGATCAACAGCTGAAAGCCGTGCTGATGTTCCGGGCAGTGGCAGGCAAGGTAGGCATTGAGTGATTCGATGCGATGGACGAGGCCCTGTTCGAGCAGGAAGTCCAGTGCACGATAGATCGTGGGAGGGCGGGCAGCGCCATGTTCCTTGGCGAGCTGATCCAGTAGGTCATACGCCTTGAGTGCGCCATGACTGGTCGCGATCATTTCCAGTACACGTCGCCGAATCGGCGTAAATCGCACACCGCGCGCCAGACATTGACGTTCGGCCTGGTCGATCAGCGAAAGTGGCTCTGGCATGAAGAATCCTGAGTGTCGTGAATCCCGGATGTCAAAAGGCGTCAAGCGCGATGAGGGCAAGTGCGTCAGCGCGCAGCCTGAATGACCAGATGCTTATTCTAGGGCAAATGGGCCATGACGGGCCACCGGCAAAGGCATCGGGGCTGAGTGAGTCACTCAAAGGCAACGCACGGCGCTGAGCTGACATGAAAGCATGGACAAGCGATCAATATGATATAACATAACAATTATCGCTTTCTGGTCGCGGTGATAGACCCGCGCCCATCCCTGACAGGAGGATTTCATGGCCCAGTTCGAGGCGCTGCACCCACCCCTTCACACACGACCCGAGCCACGCCTGGCAGCCAGTTCGTCACCTTCGCCCCTCGCGTCGGCGCCAAGGCCCGCGGCCCATTGGCATATCGGTCACGAGGCACATGACCTGGGGGCGATCTTCGACCCTGACATCAGTCTGGCCGTGATGCAACGCCGCATCGATGCGGCATTGAAGATGGCGGTCAAGGCTCAATCCTCGGGTGCCTACCCGCTGCGCATGCGCTGGCGCGGCCCGATCAGTGATCTGCGTGAGGCGCTGGAGCGCTACCTTCCCGCACCGGATGCCGGGACTGCGCTGATAGAGGACATCCGTGTACTGGGTGAGGCCATGGGCGAGCTCTTCGAGGTCAAGGACATCGGCATGCGACTGGAGATGACCCAGAGCGCCATGTGCCCGCGCTTTCATGTCGATCGCATCCCGGTCAGATTGGTGACGACCTACGACGGCCCGGGCACCCAGTGGCTGCCGGAACATGCCGCCGACAGACTGGCGCTGGCCACGGCCAGCCCGGCCATCATGACATCTGCCTGGCCCCCGGCGAGATACATGAGCTGCGCCCGGGCAGCCTGGCGTTGCTCAAGGGCGAGTGCTGGCCGGGCAACGAAGGGCGAGGGCTGATCCATCGCTCACCGGTGGTGCCCAATGGTAGTCGCCTGATGTTGAGCATGGACCCCGGCTGAGCCAAGGCTTCGCTTACGACTCACCAAACAGAAACACCCCGCCTTGGCGGGGTGTTTCTGTCTTTCCACACGCAGGACAAGTCGATCAACCAAGGCATCGGTCAGCAGAACAGTCGTTCGGCAGAACCGTCACTCGGCAGGCCCAGGGAGACCGACATCAGTCCGCGATGGGCGCCATGCCGACATTGGCGACATCTTCCTTGCTGCGCGAGAAATGCTTGCGCGCAAAGGCGACACGCTCGGCGACCGGCACACCGTCGGGCTGACGCTCGATCAGCTCGAGCCGCTTGCGCAGGCCCTCGCCATTGGCCATCTGGATGGCGAGCCCCGGTCGGGCGTTGAGCTCCAGCAGCATCGGGCCATGGCGACGATCCAGCACCATGTCGGTGCCCAGATACCCCAGTCCGGTCATCTCGTAACAGCCGGCAGCCAGCTCGAGCAGGGTGTCCCACTGCGGCACCTTGAGCGAGAAGATATCGTGCCCGGTATCGGGGTGCGCGAACTGCGGGCGATCATACTGCACGCCGCGCACCGCCCAGCCACTGCCGATATCCAGCCCGACACCGACCGCGCCTTGGTGAAGGTTGGCCTTGCCATCCGAGGCCGCCGTCGACAGGCGCATCATCGCCATCACGGGATAGCCCTTGAAGACGATGACGCGAATGTCCGGCACACCCTCATAGGTGAACTCGGCGAAGGCCTGATCGAAGGAGATCAAGCCTTCGACCAGCGCCACATCCGGTGAGCCGCCCAGCGAATAGAGCCCTGACAGGATGTTGGAGACGTGGCGTTCCATATCGGCACGCGTGATACGCGCGCCACTGGGCTTCACATACTCTTCGCCATCATGGTGCTCGATGACGAGGATCCCCTTGCCGCCTGAGCCCTTGGCCGGCTTGATCACGAAGCCTGTGTGATCGCGCACCATGTCGACGACGCGCTCGACCTCGAACTGGCTGGCGACCTTTCCGATCATCTCCGGCGAGGCCAGGCCGTACTTCTGACACAGCAGCTTGGTCTGCAGCTTGTCATCGACCAGCGGATAGAGACGGCGGTCGTTGTATTTCGAGATATACCCGATGTTGCGGCGATTCATGCCGACAACCCCCCGGGCGCGCAAGGCGCCCGGCGTGGTCCAGTTGCGCGACCAGCGATTCAGCCATGACGAGAGCATCTCAATCCTCCGTCAGCGGCTTGAAGCGGCGCAATTCCAGCAGACGATAGCCGGTGTAGTTGCCGAGCAGCAGGATGAAGGCCATCAGCACCAGTTGCAGACCGAGGAAGTTGAAGGTCAGGTGACGCACCCACGGATTGTTCATCGCCAGATAGGCCAGCACAGCGGTCAGAAGGCTGCCGCCACCTTGCTTGAGCACTTCCTTGGGACCTTCCTCTTCCCACAGGATCGACATGCGCTCGACGGTCCACGACAGGATGATCATCGGGAAGAAGGTGATGGTCAGGCCGGCGTTCAGACCGAAGCGATAGGCGAGTACCGAGAAGATGGAGATGATCGCGATCACCGTGATGATCACCACCGAGACCCTCGCCACCAGCAGCAGATTGAGCCGTGACAGGTAACTGCGGATCACCAGGCCCGTCGCGACGATCAGCAGGAAGCCGATCAAGCCGGTCACCAGACTTGTCTGGATGAAGGCGAGGGCGATCAATACCGGCATGAAGGTACCGGAGGTCTTGAGACCGACCAGTACACGCAGCAGCACCACGACCAGCGCGCCGATCGGGATCAGCAGGATGGTCTTGAACAGCGCCTGCTCTTCCAGCGGCAAGGAGTGGATCGAGAAGTTGAGCAGCTCGTCATTGGCCAGCTTGTTGCGCACCGCGACGGCCGCCGGCTCGTTGTGACGGATCATCGAGAAGCTGACACGGGAATTCACGCCGCCTTCGACTTCCAGCATCGGCGCGCCACGACCTTCCCACAGCAGCAGGTTGTCCGGCTCACCTTGCTTGCCGGTTTCCGGATTGATCAGCACCCAGTCGGTGTTGATGTCTTCAGCATCGGCGGCCTCGACATCCACCGCCTCGTTGCCTTGCGGCGTTTCGGCGAAGACCTGCAACCACGACGAGACCGTCTGGCGACGACGACCGTCTTCCAGACTCAGGCCGCTGACCAGACGCGCACTGACACCGGCCTCATTGAGCAGGCGCAGCATCAACTCGGGACGCTCGAACTGGGTCAGCAGCAGGCGCGCATTCTCGCCCTGACGCTGATTGTCGAACTGCTTGATCAACTCACGTGCGAAGGTGAACGAATCGGCACTGCGCTCACGGGCCTGATCGATGACCTGGGCCGCGGCGGTATCGTAGGGACGCTCCCAGGAGACTTCCTGAGGGGCCGGCAGGCGCTTGATGGCCGCAGGCGTCGCGTTGTCGGACTCCAGCATGGTCACGGTGTAATACAGCAGCTGCGAGCCTGCCGCTTCACGGATCGACCATTCGGCACGACGGCCCGGCAGGTCATCCAGATAGGACAGCCCGAAGCCCGAGGACGCCGTGTTCTCGGTCAGGACGCTGTAGCCTTTCTGGTTTTCCGGCAGCGCCAGCGACGCCTTGACCGGGCCGCCAGTGGCCGTGAAGGCCACCTGGGCTTCGATATCCCACACTTTCTGCTGTGCACCGGGCACCCAGGGCACATCAAACGAAATATGGCGATAGGCGGTCAGGCCCACACCGATCAGCATCAACAGGCCGACCAGAAGATAGAAAGCAAAACGCGACATGGGAGTCCTTGAAATGTCTGGAGCAGTCATGATGGCTCGGTGGAGCACCGAGCCATGTCAGGCAGCGAAGCCGGGCAGAGGAGACAGGAGGGCGCTTGCCACTCAGTCGCGGTTGCCTTCGTTCGGGTCCTCGTCCTTGGCCGCTTCGTTACTGGGTGCACTGCCCGGATACTCCGGACGTGCATTGATGAAGGTACGGCTGACGTCCACCGCAGCGATGTCCATCATGAAGCGACGGCCCAGCAATACCGGATAGGTGAGATCACGACGATCATTGAGGGTGAACTCGACCTTCTGCTTGATGTCACCCAGTGTCATCAGCAGGCTGACGACGGGACGCTCTTCACGGCCGGAGGCCTGGATGATGGTCACCGTGCGGCTGACCTGGGCTTCGACCCACTTGTCACGATCGCCTGACACGAAATACTTGCCGTCATCCCGCAGCGCGAGCTTGAACTTGACCCACTTGGCGCCATCGCGCTCGAATTCGGTGATATCACGCGCCGACAGCGACGAGGTGTTGGCCCCGGTGTCGATACGTGCCTTGAAGTAGCTGCTGATGGTCGGGAAACCGACCCACTCGACACGCCCAAGCAAGGCCTTGTCGAGGATGGGGTTGTCGGTCACGGCCTTGCAGGCTTCCACGGCCTGCGGCTGTGCGGGCTGTTCCATCTCGGCATGGATCTGGCGCAGCTGACTGCCGACTTCTCGCACGTCACGACGCAGAGAGCGGCTCAGTGCCTGCTGGTCGGCAAGTTGCTGCTGTTGGACGTTGCATTGGCCTGCCAGCTGCTCCTGCAGCGCATCGATGCGCTGTGAGAAGGCATCTGGCGTCAATACCGGTTTCTGCGGTTGCGGTTGTGCCGGGACGCAGCCGGCCATGACGACGACACTGGTCAAGGTAACAGGCAATAGCAGCTTGCGGATCAGCATAGGGGAGAAGGTTCCTGTTCAGCCTTGCTGCCGCTCTACAACCTGTGTGAACGGCAGACATAATTCTTGTCCATCGTCAGTCAGCACACTGATCCGACGATGCCTGGGTATTCCCTTGTATAGCTTGGGCGTTCTAGCACCGAAGCGTTACTGGGGGCGATCATACGTAGCCCGAATGGTGACTGTCCATGTTTCAGCACCTGACGCCGAGCCATTGCCTGCAATTCACCAACGTAGCGATCACTTTCTGTCGCCAGTCGAGGACAGACCACACGAGCTCCCGCCAGGCGTGGGTCAGGGCCGCTGTCAGCCGGCTTGACGTATAACGCCAGCTTGGCTTGCGTCGCCTTCAGGTGACGAAAACCTTGATGGAATCCAGCCTCCAGACAGGAGCAGCCTTCGCGGCAGTTTGCACAGCCAGACCTCACTGTTTGCGCATTGTTCAGGATGTCACTGCATCATCAGCGCGGGATCACAACATGACAACGACACGATCTCGGATGCGAGCCCGCCGCCGAAGCGAGTCAGACTGTCGCCAAACTGACCAAATGCAGGCCACTCAGCAAAAGATAGGCGGGAACGTCGACTGACTCCATCGGCTGACTTTATCAACTGACTTTAATGACAAGCAGAACCTGAGGTTCACAAGCAGCTATGCAGAAGCTGTCATTCGCGCGGAGGAGGTCAGGTGCCTGAAGATCGACGCTCAAGCATTGACGTACACAGCCCGGATGAACAAAGCCCGGATGAACAAGGCACCGACGTACACAGCTTGAGCACGCTTACGAACTACCGCATTTAACATAATATATATTATGCGAACTACAATATACACGGGTTCATTAGTGATCCTGGGCGCCCGTATGGTCAGTTGCTTTGGTCCATCAGGTCAGGCCTATCAGGTCGAGTCGTCGGGCCAAGTCCAGCGAGTTGAACCTGTCGCTTGCATCAGCGACGGCAAGGATCACGATCCACTTGAGCTCGCACCAGGCACTCCGAGCCATTTTGCCAGAGTCCGTGTGCAAACAGCCCGTTAGCTCAAGAGCGCGAAAAAACTTATCCTTGATAGAATTAACGCACAAGTGCTGTAGAATAATTCGAGCCACATGTGACCCACACCGCTCATCTAGTCACTCAACCTTGCCGCGCGCCGTGATGACTCACGCGTCGGCGCGAATCGGAGTCAGCGATGCCCTCCTTCCCGTCCTGTCTGTCAGCTAGCGCTGGATTCATGCACAACGGCATTCGACGCCTTCGGCGCATCAGCGGCCGCGCAGCAGTGTTGATCATGGCAGCGGGATTGTCAGCCTGTAGCGGGCCTCAGATAGAGGATTACGCGGGCAGCGGCCCTGAATTTCGCATCGATGACTACTTCCTGGGCCACACGCGTGGCTGGGGCATGGTGCAGGATTACCGTGGTGAGGTGACGCGGCGGTTTGTGGTCGATGTCATCGGCAGCATGCAAGGCAACCAGCTGATTCTTGAGGAAGACTTCGTCTATGCCGATGGCGAGACACAACACCGCCGCTGGACCTTTACCCCTGCGGGTGATCGCCAATGGATCGGTCGAGCGGCGGATGTTACGGGCGAAGCGACAGCGACGACCCGCGGTAATGCCCTGCGCATGAACTACGTGCTTCAAGTACCGATCGACGACAGTACTTGGGAGTTCAGCATGGATGACTGGATGTATCTGCAACCGGACGGCCGCATCCTGAACCGGACTTCGATGCGCAAACTGGGCCTCGAAGCCGCTAATATTACCCTGGCATTTCAGCGTTGTCCCTGTGACTCACCAGCGTCTGAGCCGAAATGACAGCTCTTGCGCGGCAATAACGTGAGCCCTTAATGGCTCCAATCCTTGATAAGCGCCAGCATCTGATAGCCTAGCCATCATGTGTCGGCGGATTTGTCAGATTGCGGCTCAAGAGAGCTTTCCACCCTAGCCTTCCATTTACCGTAATCTTCATCTGGCGCCATCGGCTCTCCGAAAGCGTGTCCCTGCAATTGATCAAAGCCCAGATCAACCATTGTCTGGCGATGGCGTGAGTGTTCGATGCCAACTGCGATGGCGGATATATCCAGGGCATGCAATGCCGCCGTCCAGGCTTTCAATAGCCGCCCCTGACGCGTATCGGTCTGCAACAGACTGATCCAGCGAGGATGCAGTTTCACGCTAGCGATGGGCAGCATGCTTAACAGACGCAGGCTGTCATGCTCAGGGCCGAAACGGTCGACACAGAAGCTGATGCCGTCATTGGCCAGCGATTTCATCGCCGAGACCAATGGCTCAGGCGTCGCGACAAAACTCTCGACACCGCTGATATCAAGGCGAAGGCAATCTCCCCTGAGTCTGTAGAGGCGAAGAACGCGCCGCAGAACATCCATATACTCGGCTTCAACGAGACGCGACGCCGTTACGTTCAACGACAGCGGCAACACGGTAGCCCCCTCCTCCCTAGTCGAAACCCAATGGCTCAGCAAAGCGCAACTTCTGCGCAAGACCCAGATATCAAGCTCCTCATCCAGCCCCGCGTGTCTGGCGATGCGCAGCATCTGATGGGGTGTGATCCAGCGATCCTTGTCCTGCCAGCGCAGTAGCACTTCCTGACCACTGAGGCTTTGACGGCCAGCAGTGACGATTGGCTGCAGGTGGATACGTAGTTCATTGTCACGAAGTGCTTGGGCAAAGCGGTTGTTCATCTCGAAACGCAGATTCAGATTGTCTGTCAGATCCGCGAACTGCACGCCCTTCTCTTTCGGCGCCCATTCACTGGCACAGACAAGCTCCTCTTCCACCACCTCGACCAGTTCCGCCCCTGACATGTCATCGCTGATGAAGGTGCCTGCTCCGATCAGTAAATCAGGTCGGGTGTTGGCGGAGAGATGCAATAGCCAAGGTTGTTCCACGAAACGATGCCAGCGCATGCCGTGTAAGGCCTGGTTACGAGGTAACAAAATCATCAGGGTATCTTCGCTGATGCGCCCCTTGAGTAGGCTCTCATCATCGAAGTTTTCATTGAGCTGGTGGGACAATGATTGCAGTACGCCTTCGTAGAAATCGACACCCTGCTGCCTGCGCAGTCTTTCAGCATTTTGCAGCTTAATCAGGATGACTTGTATCGGCCCTTGACTTGCATATTCTTCTAGCCAAGCAGCCATTTTCTGAAGAAAGCGCCTACGCAGGCTGTAGCCGGTAATGGGGTCGATATTGGCTTGCAGGGTGGCGCGTGCGCGTTCTGCCAGCAGCGCATCACGCTGGATTAGCTCATTCTCGACCAACAGTGCACAACGCTCCAGCCGCTCCAGCTGGGCCGTAGCCAGCTGACGGGGCTTGTGGTCGATCAGACACAAGGTGCCCAGCGGCAATCCGCTACTATCACGCAGCACGGCACCCGCATAGAAGCAGACATGCGGTGGCCCTGTCACCAGGGCGTTATCAAAGAAGCGCTCATCCTGACGCGCATCATTGATGACCAGAAAGCGCTCTTCATGCAGCGCGTGGGCACAGAAAGCGAGATCCCTGTCCGTCTGCCGTGCATCCAGCCCACAATGGGCCTTGAACCACTGGCGGTCTTCGTCCACCAGCGACACGAGGCAGATGGGCACATCAAAGATATCGGCGACCAGGCGCGTCAGATCGTCATAACGCTTTTCATGATCACTATCCAATACATGTAAAGAATGCAGGCTATTGAGACGCTCTTCTTCACGCGGATGAGGCGCCGCCGGCCTGAAGCCGGGGCGCCCACCTGGCGCGAGGGTCGTCTTTGGAGTGGAATCTGCCATGGCCTACTTCCTCGTTGGAATTTCCAGGAGATATAACCGCATTTTAGTACTTGAGCATACTCGTCTCGACTGTTGACTGGCAGAGTCGGCAAATTACGCGCCACTAACGATAATTGAGCGTGTAAAGCCCTGCACGCCCTGCCATTAGGCAACTTCATGATGCAATTTCTCTTCACCACGACGCAGAAAGCCCCGCAGCAAGGCTACGGGGCTTTCTGGATGGCGCTTGTCCCTTTGAGGTCAGGCGCTTCGCGCCTCACTCAAGACGCGACAGGGTCTCAGGCTTCGGCAGGTGCATAGGAGCCATCTTCACGATGGACTTCCTTGCCGGTCAGGCCTGGGGTGAACACACAGGCCAAGTGCATGGTCTTGGTGGCACGCAGCAGGTGATCGTCATGCTCGTTGAGGATATAGATGTCGCCCGGCTTGATCGGCCAGATCTTGCCATCGGCCAAGGTTTCGACCTCACCCTCACCTTCCATGCAATACACCACTTCATAGTGATGCTTGTAATGGATGTGGGTCTCGGTGCCTTCAAAGATTCGGGTGATGTGGAACGAACACTTGCCACCATCTTCATCGAGCAGCAGGCGCGTGCTATCCCAGTTGCCATTCTCGGCCTTGACCAGACGATCGGTGCTGCGAGCTTCTTCGAGATTGCGAACGATCATGTGTTTTCCTCACTAGGCTGCCTGACATCGACAGCTGACAGATGGCGATTACCGTAACGAAGGGATGACCTGGATGGGCAATCGGTGGGGATGGCAAGCCAGGGGCTCACCAACGACCCGCGGGGCACCGATGATCGGGCGCCCCGCGGGAAGACAACGTTACTTGGACAGCACCGCGGCAGCGTTTTCCTCGATGATATCGAGGGCCTCCAGCAGATCTTCGTCGCGGATGGTCAGCGGGCACAGGCACTTGACGACCTGACCGGAATGACCACTGGTCTCGATGATCAAGCCCTGCTCGAAGCAGCGTGAGGTGATGGCATCGGCCAGCTCACCGTCACGGACATCGATACCGCGCATCAGGCCACGGCCCTTCTCGTGCGCTTCGAAGCCGTTCTCGCGAGCCTTGGCGGCAATCTTCTGGAAGCGGTCTTCGACGATACGGCCCTTACGCTGGATGTCGCGCTCGAACTTGTCATCGCTCCAGAAGTGGCGCAGCGCGGCGGCGCCGGTAACGAAGGCCAGGGCGTGGCCACGGAAGGTGCCGTTGTACTGGCTCGGCTTCCACTGGTCCAGCTCGGGACGCATCATCACCATCGCGAACGGCACACCGGAGGCAGACAGCGACTTCGAGTTGCAGACGATATCCGGCACGATGTTGGCGTGCTCGAAGCTGAAGAACTTGCCGGTACGACCACAACCCGCCTGGATATCATCCACGATCAGCAGGATCTTGTGCTCCTTGCACAACGCATCCAGACGCTGGAGCCATTCGATGGAGGCCGGGTTGATACCGCCCTCACCCTGTACGGTCTCGACCAGCACTGCTGCCGGGCGATCCAGACCGCTGGAGGAATCTTTGAGCAGCTTGTCGAGATAGGCAACGGTGTCGATGCCCTCACCCATGTAGCCATCGTAAGGCACGAATTGCGCACCCTGCGCCGGCAGGCCTGCCGCATCGCGGAATTTGGCGTTACCGGTGGTGGCCAGCGCACCCATGGTCACACCATGGAAGCCGTTGGTGAACGACACGATGTTGTGGCGGCCGGAAACCTTGCGCGCCAGACGAATGGCAGCTTCGACCGCGTTGGTGCCGGTCGGCCCCGGGAAGTGGACCTTGTAGTCCAGACCACGCGGCTTGAGGATCACTTCCTCCAGCGCTTCGAGGAAATCACGCTTAGCGGAAGTCCACATATCCAGACCGTGAATGATGCCATCATTGCTGATGTAATCGACCAGTGCCTTCTTGAGTACCGGATGATTATGCCCGTAGTTGAGCACACCGGCACCGGCGAGGAAATCGATGTAGCGCTTGCCGTCCTCGGTGAACAGGTGGGCATTCTGCGCCTTGGTGAAAACGGTCGGGAAAGAACGCGAATAAGTGCGTACCTCGGATTCCATCTGTTCGAGAATCTGCGTATTCATGCTGTCACCTCCCTGGTGATGGATGGCCGCGTACTAAAAGGCCATACCAGAATGTAAAGACGATCCAACGAATGACACTGCCCCCACCTCGCTAACACATGGGGTCAGCAGGAGATGTCACAACCTTCCTGTCGTGAACATCTGCCGAACGGGACGTGATTCTTCTCGACGACCGACACAAGAATCATGACGGCGTCCCGTCCGGGACTTCTTGCGATTTGCTACCCGCCCTTGCTGCGCATGGGCCTTGATTTTCACAAGAGCCTTGAGCGCGTCGAGCACTCAGATGTCTCTTGGCAGGAACGGGCCGATGCGCACCAGGTTTTCGGCTAGGTGCACGCCACCCAGCTGGTCTGAAGAGAAGTATTCACGCGAGTGAAGCGGCACCTGCCAGCGCTCGGCGAGGCGAGTGAACAATGCCCAGGACGCCTCGTTGTCCGGCGTGATGGTGGTCTCAAGATGACGCACGTGCGCCATTTCGGGACGCTTCATCACGGCTTCAATCAAACGACGTGCCAGGCCAGTACCACGCGCCTTCTCACCGACGGCGATCTGCCAAAGGAAGAAGGTCTGCGGGGCGTCGTTGCGGGTGTAACCGGAAACGAAGCCGACGACCTCACCTTCCTCATCTGTCGCGATGGCACAGCTGTCATGGAACTGCGTGGCCAGCAAAACGTACGAATACCCTGAATTGAGGTCCAGCGGCGGGCAGGCCTTGACCAGCTCATAGATGCCCCAACCATCATCGGTAGTCGGCTGACGGATGAACAACGGCGCGCTGGCGCGGTTGATCACAGCATCGTGGGTGTGGTGGGCCAGGCCCTGAATCGTGGAAGTCATTGTCATGGTTTTCATAAAATATTTCGCAGTTGGCGAATTCGCTATAAACCATAACAAACCGTTATGGATGTCGCAAACCATAAATTATTCTCGTGAAGCGTATGGATAACGTAGAATTATCCCAAGCCCCGTGTCGGTGAGCGCGCAAGCCGGGGCCATGGCCAGTACCAGTACCGGGCAATACTCGCCCTTGCCCACCGCCCGCAGGTGGTTTGTCCCCACCAGACGCAAAACGGCACCCCGAGGGGCGCCGTTAGATTGCCTGCTCATGCGGCATCTAGCCTTGCTATCGTTGCCAATGCCGCTGAGGCGGCTTCTGCACTAGTGCTTGAACCCTAGGGCTTCCGTCACTGCTGTTTCTGCACATCACGCTTCTTGCTCGCGATCGCGACAATCTGGCCCAGCTCATCATGGCGGCTGAACTGCACCGCGCAATTGCGTCCCTCATGCTTGGCGGCGTACAGCGCCATGTCCGCATTGTGTGATAGCTGTTCACGGTCGGCGCCATGTTGAGGGGCGATAGCAATCCCGATGCTGCAGCCCACTTCCAGCTTGTGCTCTTCATACAGGAATGGCTTGCCCAGACTGTCGATGATGCGCTGGGCCAGCTGGGCGAGTTCCCCGTGGCGACCCAGATTCGCCTGGATGTCGGCATTGTGGACCAGCACCACGAACTCATCGCCTCCCAGACGCGCGACGAAATCGCCCTTGCGCACCACCTGATTGAGTCGCTCCGCGATCACCTTGAGCGCCACATCCCCGGCAGCATGGCCATGGATATCATTGATGGGCTTGAACTTGTCGATGTCCAGCATGAGACACGCCAGCTGCCCGCCTTCGTCACTGACGCTTTCGAGCCAATGCTCGACCCGCTCATAGAAATGCTGTCGATTGGGCAGCCCCGTCAGAGAATCATGCATCGCCAGTTGCGTGATACGCTTCTTGTAGTTGTTGCTCTCGATGATGTTGTACTTGAACTTCTGCAACGCCCGCGCCATCTGGCCCACTTCATTGGTGTGCTGAGTACTATCGATCACCACGCTCACATCATCGTTGGCCAAGGTATTCATGGTCTGCGTTAGACGACGTATCGGCACCAGGACATAACGTCCAAACAGCCACATCGAGATGCCGATCAGCACCACGATCATCGCCAACGCCAGGCCATTGACGACCGGCGCCACCGTGGCCAACAGATTGAGCGTCTTGCCTACCGAGGCAGAGGTCGCCCCGATCCGCATGCGGGTTTCATGATCCAGCACCGCCAGTGCTGCAAGCGCTTGTGCTTCATTGATCCTGACTTGCTGATCGATCTCACGCGGCGAAAGCTCTGTCTGCTGGTCATGCAACTGGCTGACCTTGTTCAAGCGGTCACTGTAGGACTGGATGACATCGGCAATATCGCGAATAGCACGCTGCTCGGCAGTATTCATGCCCATCTCACGATATGCCGCCAGTGTCGCTCGCAGCGACTCGAGGTCCTGCGCCGCCTGTTGACCGTAGATAGCATCACTACGCAGTACGTAATTCTTGAAGTGGTGGATCATCTCGCCATAGCCGAGGTCACGTCGCAGGTTGGCTACCAGTCTCGCCTTACCCATGCCGTTCTCAAGCGGGTTGTCATTATCACGTAACTCAGCGACGGAGATACGGCGCAAGGTATCTAGCCCTGAGACAGCCTGGAAATCGTCGATCTTTACCACCTTGTCGATATCGGTACTAGAACGCCCCTGCTCAATCATCTCGCGTATTCTAGGAGTCATCTGCTCATAGCGACTGATGGTGGCACGCAGACCCGCCACCGCCATTTCCTCTCCTTGTGATAACCCGAGGTTTTGATAGCGGTTAAGAGCACTACGTGCGGCCCCAATCTCACTTTGTATCTCAACGAGCAAGTCAAGGTCCTGACGCAATACGAGATTCTTGAAATCATGCACCATACCGCCATAGCCTAAGGCCTTGGTCAGCTGCCCCTCTAGGCGCGGCTTGTCAGAGCGCGCCTGCTGATATTCCTGCCAGTCACGCTGCAGGTCGGACACATTACGGGTAATAAATGCCAACACGATCAGCAACACCAGACCCGCCAAGGCAGAAAGCACACAGATGATGATGTTGATGGTGCGAAAACGCAGGTTGGCCAGACTCATGAAGGCTATCTCTTGACGATGGAAGGAAAGGTTCGACGAACACACGTCATGCCGGACGGCCGTAGAGCTGATGCCAGCATGAAAAAGATACTGCCACGATACCAGATAACCCTAATACTTTACTCAGCTACTTCACTGAGCCTCCCTTCATACGCCGAGCGCCCTGGCCTGGATATCCCAGGCTCGCGCCAGCTCGCCTCAACCCATGAGAGGCCGACGTCGCACGCATAAAAAAATCTCCCACCGAAAATCGATGGGAGATTGCATTCTTGGCCTGTGCTTGGATCGACTCTGGCATTGGCCTGGCCACATGCCTGAAGCCAGACCCGCCCTCAGCTGTAGTAGGCGTTGGTCGTGTCGGTATGATCGGTGACGTCACGGACACCGGTCAATTCCGGGATACGCTCCATCAGCGTCTTCTCGACACCATCCTTCAGGGTCAGATCGACGGCGGAGCAGCCTTGGCAACCGCCGCCGAACTGCAGGACGGCGACCTGCTCTTCGGTCAGCTGCACCAGTTTGATCTCGCCGCCATGAGCTGCAAGCCCCGGGTTGATCTCGCTGTAGAGGATATAGTTGATGCGATCTTCCAGCGGGCTATCCGCGTTGACCTTGGGCATCTTGGCGTTCGGTGCCTTGATGGTCAGCTGGCCGCCCATGCGATCGGCATTGAAGTCGACAGTCGCTTCTTCCAAGAAAGGCACGCTGTGCGTGTCGAGATAGACCTTAAGCTTCGGCAGATCCAGGATCTCATCCGTCGGCTCTTCCTCGCCCGGACGGCAATAGGCGAGACAGGTCTCGGCATATGGAGTGCCCGGCTGGGTGATGAAGATGCGCACGCCGATACCTTCGACGTTCTGCTTCTCGAGCAGCTCGGCAAGATACTCTTGGGCGCTATCGGTAATCTGGATGCTCTCACTCATGGCGCAGAGACTCTCTTGATGTCAGGTGACTAATGGCTCCATGTTAAGGGAAAACCTGCTGCACTCGCAATCCTGAGCAAATCACTCGGGTTTGGTGACTGCGCGCGACCACTCCCTTTTAGACACTCCTGACTGACTCATGTTGCCCATGAATCATGCTCATCGTGACGCTTCTGTAGTCTGATACGATAGCTCCAACTGGCCAAGGCGGGGGTTTCTGAGCGAATCCCTCGCCGGCGCCTCTCAATAGCAATGAGTTCGCGCCTGTGGCGTGTGACTTTCTCGGCAAGATGCTGGCTTGGCAAAGCACTGGCTTGGTAGAGAAAGTTGCCCGCCCGGGAAACAACGCGACAGGTCACGTACGCTGGAGTCCGTCATGGCGCAAGCCCAATCCCCTGTTCCTTATTCTCTGTCCTTGTCCGACGCGCTGAGCCAGGCGCTGCAGGAACGCATCCTGATCCTCGATGGCGGCATGGGCACCATGTTGCAGAGTTACGGGCTGGAGGAGGAAGACTTCCGAGGTGAGCGCTTCGCCGACTGGCCCAGCGACATCAAGGGCAACAACGATCTGCTGGCGTTGACCCGACCGGACATCGTCGAGGCGATCCACCGCGCCTACTTCGAGGCCGGCGCCGATATCGTCGAGACCAACACCTTCAATGCCACTCAGCTGTCGCAGTCCGATTACGGCATGCAGGCGCTGGTCCACGAGATCAACCTCGAATCGGCACGCCTGGCGCGCAAGACGGCGGATGCCGTGGCCGCCGAGACTGGCATCCCGCGCTTCGTCGCCGGGGTGCTGGGTCCGACTAGCCGCACCTGCTCCATCTCGCCGGACGTGAATGACCCCGCCAAGCGCAATGTCACCTTCGATATCCTGCGCGACAACTACCGCGAAGCCGCATTGGCGCTCTTCGAGGGCGGCGCAGACCTGATCCTGATCGAGACAATCTTCGACACCCTGAATGCCAAGGCGGCGATCTACGCCCTCGAGGAGCTGTTCGACGAAGGCCATCCGCGCCTGCCGGTGATGATCTCCGGCACCATCACCGATGCCTCGGGGCGTACGCTGTCCGGCCAGACTACTGAAGCCTTCTGGAACTCGGTCCGTCACGCGCGCCCGCTGAGCATTGGCCTCAACTGCGCACTGGGCGCCGAGGAGCTACGTCCTTATCTGCGTGAGCTGTCCGAGAAGGCCGATACCTTTGTTTCCGCGCACCCCAACGCCGGCCTGCCCAACGAATTCGGCGAGTACGACCAGACCCCGGACGAGATGGCCGAGATCATCGGATCCTTCGCCGCCGCGGGCCTGCTCAACATCATCGGTGGCTGCTGTGGCTCCACCCCGCAGCACATACAGGCGGTCAAGCGCGTGGTGTCCCAGTACCCGCCGCGCAAGGTGCCGGAGATCGCGCCGGCCTGCCGCCTGTCGGGACTTGAGCCCTTCAACATTCAGCCGGACTCGCTCTTCGTCAATGTTGGTGAGCGCACCAACGTCACCGGCTCCGCGCGCTTCCGCCGCCTGATCAAGGAGGAGGACTACACCACCGCGCTGGAAGTGGCCCTCGAACAGGTCGAGAATGGCGCCCAGGTCATCGACGTCAACATGGATGAGGGCATGCTGGAGTCACAGGAGGCCATGGTGCGCTTCCTGAACCTGATCGCCTCGGAGCCGGACATCTCGCGCGTGCCGATCATGGTCGATTCCTCGAAGTGGGACATCATCGAGGCGGGGCTCAAGTGCATCCAGGGCAAGGCGGTGGTCAATTCCATCTCGCTCAAGGAAGGCGAAGAAAGCTTCCGTCAGCAGGCGCAGATCTGTCGTCGCCATGGCGCCGCGGTAGTGGTCATGGCGTTCGATGATGTCGGTCAGGCCGACACCTATCAGCGCAAGATAGAGATCTGCGAGCGCGCCTACCGGATGCTGGTCGATGACATCGGCTTCCCGGCCGAAGACATCATCTTCGACCCCAACATCTTCGCCATCGCCACCGGCATCGAGGAGCACGACAACTACGGGGTCGATTTCATCGAGGCCACGCGCTGGATTCATGACAACTTGCCCCACGCGATGATTTCCGGTGGCGTCTCCAACGTGTCCTTCTCGTTCCGTGGCAACAATCCGGTCCGCGAAGCGATCCACTCGGTATTCCTCTATCACGCCATCCAGGCGGGCCTGAGCATGGGCATCGTCAACGCCGGCCAGTTGGCTCTCTACGATGACCTGCCCCGGGAGCTGCGCGACGCCGTCGAGGATGTAGTGCTCAACCGCCGCGATGACAGCACCGAGCGCCTGCTCGACATCGCCGACAAGTACAAGGGCGATGGCAGCAGCGGCGAGAAGAAGGAAGACCTCGAATGGCGCAGCTGGTCGGTCAACAAGCGCATCGAGCACGCGCTGGTCAAGGGCATCACCGTCCATATCGAGGAAGATACCGAAGAAGCGCGCCTGCAGGCAGCCCGGCCCATCGAGGTCATCGAAGGGCCGTTGATGGACGGCATGAATGTGGTCGGCGACCTGTTCGGCGCGGGCAAGATGTTCCTGCCCCAGGTGGTGAAGTCGGCGCGCGTCATGAAGCAGGCGGTCGCCCACCTGATCCCCTTCATCGAGGCCGAGAAGAGCGGCGAGACCCAGGCCAAGGGCAGGATCGTCATGGCCACCGTCAAGGGCGATGTCCACGACATCGGCAAGAACATCGTCGGTGTGGTGCTTCAGTGCAACAACTATGAGGTGATCGACCTGGGCGTGATGGTGCCGGCGGAGAAGATTCTGCAGACCGCCATCGACGAGAAGGCCGACATCATCGGGCTTTCGGGGCTGATCACGCCGTCGCTGGACGAGATGGTCAGTGTCGCGAGGGAGATGCAGCGCCGTGGCTTCGAGTTGCCGCTGCTGATCGGTGGTGCCACCACGTCCAAGGCCCATACCGCAGTCAAGATCGAACCGCAGTACGATCAGCCGGTCATCTATGTCACTGATGCCTCACGCGCGGTGGGCGTGGCATCGCGTTTGCTGTCGCCGGAACTCAAGGCAGCTTATGTCGATCAGATTCGCACCGAGTACGCCGTGGTGCGCGAGCGCAATGCCAAGCGCCGCCCCAAGGCCGCGGATCTCGACTACCGCGAAGCGCGCAAGCGTCGCTTCCAGACGGACTGGGAGCATTACACCCCGCCGGCCCCGAGCTTTACCGGCCTCAAGGTCTTCGATGACTACGATTTGAATGAACTGGTCGAGCGCATCGACTGGACGCCCTTCTTCATGAGCTGGCAGCTGGCGGGCAAGTACCCGAAAATTCTGCAGGATGAAACAGTCGGGGAAGCGGCGCGTTCGTTGTTTGCCGATGCCAAGGTGATGCTGCGCAAGCTGATCGATGACAAGGTGCTGTTGGCGCGTGGCGTGATCGGCTTCTGGCCGGCCAACTGTGTCGACGACGACACCCTGGAAGTCTACGCCGATGAATCACGCACACAGGTGGTCGAGCGCCTGCATCATATCCGTCAGCAGATGACCAAGAATCGTGATGGCGTCTGTCACAGTCTTGCCGACTACATCGCCCCGCGTGATAGCGGCAAGCCGGACTGGATCGGTGGCTTCGCCGTGACCACCGGGCATGGCGCGGATGAACTGGCCAGGGAGTACGAGGCGGCTGGCGATGATTACAACGCCATCATGGTCAAGGCGCTGGCGGACCGTCTCGCCGAAGCCTTTGCCGAGCGCCTGCACGAGCGCGTACGCAAGGAGTTCTGGGGCTACGACAGCGAGGAAGTACTCGACAACGAGGCGTTGATCGCCGAGAAATATCGCGGCATTCGTCCGGCGCCCGGCTATCCGGCCTGCCCGGACCACACCGAGAAGGCCACGCTGTTCCGCATGCTCGAACCAGGCAAGCATGCCGGCATGGAGCTGACCGAGAGCTTTGCCATGTGGCCAGCCGCCGCCGTCTCAGGCTGGTACTTCGCGCACCCGGAGTCGAAGTACTTCTCCACCGGCAAGATCACTCGCGATCAGGTGCAGTCCCTGGCGAGCCGCAAGGCAATGGAGCTTGGCGAGATGGAACGCTGGCTGTCGCCGGTGCTGGGCTACGATCCAGACACCGATTGACTCCTCCCGTCAGCTGCCCCCACCGTCTGACACCGCCAACGTCGCCCCGCGCGCCTCACCTCTCAGGAAGTGGGGCGCGCTGTTGTCTGTGAGCCGATGTCTTCAGTTTGCCGAGCGCGCTATCATGTTGCCCCTCTTGTCCGCTGTCGTGAGTCGCCCGTGCTGCCGTTGTCACTGCTTTGTCTATCACTCCTCTATAAATCAATGCTCTGTTCACTGGTTTCCCGTTTTTCAGGCACATTCGAGGCTTTCAATTCTTCCCGAGCTTCATATCCTTTCGCCACCCCGCGTGGGAGCGTCTGATGCTGGGGAATCTTGCGCGCAACACACGAATACTGAAACTGGCGCTGCCCATCATCGGGGCGATGCTGTCGCAGAGTCTGCTCAACCTGATTGATGCGGCACTGGTCGGCAGCCTGGGGGAAACGGCGCTGGCGGGTGTCGGGATCGGTGGCTACGCCATGTTCATGGTCACGGCACTGATCTTCGGGCTGTCTTCCGCCGTTCAGGCTCAGACCTCGCGACGCCTGGGCGAGGAATCGCCCGAGCGTTGTGGCGAAGGCCTCAATGCCGGCCTGGTGTTGGCGTTGTCGATCGGCATTCCTGTCACCCTCGCCTGCCATCACTGGGCTGGGCCGCTGCTGTCACTGATCAATGACCAGTCCGGCGTGCATGAAACGGCCTCGTCATATTTTCAATGGCGTGTGCTGGGGCTGATACCTGTCGCCATGGCGTTCTGCTTCCGGGGCTTCTGGAATGGCCTGCAGCGCACCGGGATCTATCTGCGCATCATGTTGATCACCCAGGCGGTCAATGTCGTGCTCAGCATCATTCTGATCCATGGCCTGTTCGGTGCTCCGCAGATGGGCGCGGATGGCGCCGGGGCCGGTACGACACTGTCCCTGCTGGTCGCATTGGCGCTGTGGATCAAGGCGACGCTGGGCGAGCGCAGTCTGCACGGTGTTCTGCATGCCTGGCCGCCGATGACGCATTACCTGACGCTGTTGAAGCTCGCGGTGCCCCACTCCTTTCAGCAGTTATGGTTCGCGGCAGGCTACGCGATGCTGTTCTGGATACTCGGTCAGATCGATGCGGCCAGTGTCGCGGTCGGCCATGTACTGGTGAATCTCTCCCTGCTACTGATACTGCCCGGGGTCGGACTTGGGCTGGCCGCCATGAGTCTGGTGGGGCAGTCTCTGGGCAGCGGCGAACATGAAGAGGCCCACCGCTGGGGGTGGGACACCGTGCGCGTGGCACTGCCGTGTCTATTGCTGCTGGGCTTGCCACTGTGGGTCGCGCCCGAGAGCGTGCTCGGATTGTTCCTGCATCGCCCACAGTTGATCGAGCTGGGCAAGCTACCTCTGCAGATGACGGCCGCCATGATCGTGCTCGATTGCACCGCTATCGTGCTGGCCCAGGCACTGCTGGGCGCCGGCGCCCATCGCACCGTGATGCTTGCCACCTTGAGCCTGCAGTGGCTGATCTTTCTGCCCGCGGCCTGGTGGTGGGGGGTTCATCAGGAAGGGGGCCTCGTCGCCATCTGGGCAATTCAGCTCGCCTATCGCCTGCTCAACTCGCTCGTCTTCGGACTTATCTGGCAGCGAAGAGCATGGCAAGCCTTGCGCCTTTGATAATGCTCTATGATGCGACTCGCCATTCATCGCTGTAGCCACTCGCTCCTGTAGCTCATGGTAAATATCAAGAGTCAATGATATAGATCGTTCAATCGTTGAAATTTGGTAAATGGCAGCTTTGTTGCAGTCAATTCAAGGCCTGCCCAGTCGCGTATCCTGATTGAATTGTAATCAAATGTAATAGGGAGAACGCCATGTCCGCTGCCACCCACGAGACAGGACGAGTACAACTTGGCTTGCCAAGGCTGATCGTCCTGTGTGGTTGCCTTGCCCTCAGCGGGTTGGTCAACGCCGCATCCTCTGGCTCTTCCTCCTCCGATCTCACGCCTCGAGCCTCAATAAATACTCAAGCTTCGACCTATCCTTAAGGCGAGTCGAGGGCACGTGTTGCACAGAAGGCGATGCCAGGACGCACGCTGAACGCCACCTTCGTGAACCCCGGGCTTCGTGGCGAGCGCTTCTGGGACATGGTGACGAACACCATGCGAGCGGCCGCCCTGGACTTGAACATCTCGCTGGAAGTCGTCTAAGCCGAGCGGAATCCCATCCTGCTCAGGAAACTCGCGATTCAGGCTTTGGAGAGCCCTTCCGCTCCTGATTATCTCCTGCTGGTCAATGAAGAGCAGGCGGCATCCGAGTTGTTGACGATCGCGGATGGCCACGACACCCATGTCGTGATGCTGTTGAACGGACTGAGCCGCGAACAGGCGCTGATTCATGGCACCCCGGGGTCCCTCCACCCCTCCTGGATCGGCAGCGTCATCCCGGACAACCATACCGCGGGCAAACGCATGGCGGCCCAGTTGATCAAGGTGGCGCGGGAAGGGTCCCCCACCGAACAATTGCATGGGCTTGCCTTGATCGGGGATACCCGAACACCTGCCTCGATTGCCCGCAATACCGGCATGCTTGCCGGCTTTTCCCAGGACCAGAATGTCCACATAGACCGCATACTCGAGGCGCGCTGGAATACTCGGGATGCTGAACATCTTACTGCGCAATATCTTAAGTGGGTCAGCCGCTCAAGCGGTCAGAATGATCTGATCTGGGCGGCGAATGATGCCATGGCCGAGGGGGCCATTCTTGCGCTCGAGTCAGCGAGCCTCACGCCCGGCGTGGATGTGCTGGTGGCAGGACTCAACTGGTCACCGGAGGGTATCAGCATGGTGAAGGATCAGCGCATGCTGTTGACGGACGGCGGTCATTTCATGGCGGGAGCCTGGGCGATGGTGATGGCAAGAGACCATGCCGATATCGAGGAATGGCCCCCCAGAACCGTCAACTTTCCGATGAGCGCCATCACGCATGGTAATGTGGCTCGATACGGCCCATTTCTGGAAAATCCTGACTGGGAGGCTGCAGATTTCGCGGCCTTCGGATTGCAGCCATCGCAGGATGACTATGGGTTTGATCCGATGAAGGTATTGGCGCAGATGCTTGATCACCAGGCCGCGGCATCCGGATTGCTCCCTCAGGCTCCTGCCGTCTAGAAGAAGATTGCACATTCCAGCGCGCTCATGAATACCCCTCAATGAGGGGCCGCAAGGATAGCTAGCAGGGCGACTTTCATCGCCACCGAGGGAGAACAGCGTGATCAATGATGGCCCGACACCCGTCAAGACCCCGGATACGGCACCCGGGGGTGATGGCGAGCATGCGTCACCGCTCAGATGGCGAATACTGCGGATACTTGCGCCGCTGGTATTCGCCATCTGTGCCATCAGTGGAGCCGTGAGTTATTACCTTTATGCCAGTGAGGCCGTCGAGCACATGCATGATGACCATCAGGAAATGATGGATATCGTGGCACTATCGATGCCGGACGCCATCTGGAACTTTGATGATGAGAGAGTTCATGCCTACCTCGAGACTCTCAGTCATCACGCCAGCGTCCATGCCGTGCGCTACTTCAATCATGAGGGTGAGCTTGTCGAGGAGATAGCCAAAAGCGGCACAGCCTTGAACCCCCGTCACGCATTCGAAGCCACTTGTCTATCAGAATTCTCTGGTCAAGCAGGCCGTTGGCAGACTTGAACTGGAGAGCACCAACGCACCGTTGCTTGCCGCCCGTTACCAGGGTGGAGCAGTGCTGTTCGCGATTGCCCTGACCATCATCCTGTCGATCCTGCTGATGCTTTCCTGGCAGTTGAAGCGCTATGTGATGAACCCCTTGAGCAAGGCTGTGAGGCGCATGAGGCAGCTGGAGGGCCAGCATGCCACCTTCCAACGAATTCCCCCTGTTCACTCGCGTGAGATCAACAAGGTCATCGTGGAGCTGAACAAGCTGGGGCAGCGAATCTTCAACATGATGGAAACGCTGCGTAACAACGAAGAGCGCTATCAACACTTCTACCGTGATACCCCCGCATTGCTGCTGGTGATCGACGACAAGGGCACAGTGCAGGATGCCAGCGAGCAAATGCTGGAGGTGACCGGTTGGACACGTGAACATCTTGTCGGCATGCCCTTCGATACTCTCATCAGCAGTCAGAATAGCAAGCATATCCATCGCATCAGTACTGCCTTGAAGCTGGGCAATGCCTGCAATGACCTTGTAATGACATTGAACTGCCGACATCAGGAAGACCGTCAGGTCCAGGTGGTCATTCCGGCCGCCAATGGCAGCCAATCCCGGGGCACGATGATGCTGCTGACGGACATCACCGAACTGACCAGGACCCAGCAGCGACTGTTGGAGCATGAGCTGATTGACCCCTTGACTCAATTGCCCAACCGGCTGTCACTCAATCAGCACGTACAACAGTTGATCGCACGTGACGCTGTCTTTGGTTTGCTGCTGGTCAATATCGATCGATTCCACAGCATCAATCACCACCTGGGGCCGATGGACGGTGATCTGCTGTTGAAAGAGGTTGGCGCACGACTCAAGGAGTGTGACCCCGCCTGGATCGGTCGTACTGGTGGTGATGAATTCGTCATGACCTGTGATATCAATGACTTGCGACCACTTGTTCACCGAATTCAAATCGCCTTCTCCCATCCGCTGCTCAAGGCTGGCGAACCCATCCATCTCAGTCTGAGCATGGCGGGTCTGCAGGCGCAGGCAGATGACGAGAGCCCGAGCCGGCTGATGCGTCTGCTGGAACTTACCGTGGTCGATATCAAGCATAAAGGGGGCAATCAATACCGCACCTGCGTCCGTGACAGCGCGCTGGAAGACGGTGAGCCGTTGTTCCTGA
The DNA here is from genome assembly GCF_029991385.1 of Cobetia sp. BMC6. Taxonomy (NCBI): domain Bacteria; kingdom Pseudomonadati; phylum Pseudomonadota; class Gammaproteobacteria; order Oceanospirillales; family Halomonadaceae; genus Cobetia; species Cobetia sp. BMC6. The sequence continues at coordinate 274,645 of NZ_JAKUMF010000003.1, read as the reverse complement.
AGGAGCGCATGATTCGCGAAGCCTTGACCATGGGCTGGTTCCGCCTCTATTTACAACCCATCTTCCGGGCGGCCAGTGCCGATCTGGAGGCGCCGGAACTGCTCGGTGCGGAGGCACTGATCCGCCTTGAGCACCCTGAGCTCGGCCTGGTACCACCCGATGAGTTCATTCCGGCAGCAGAAAAGACCGGACAGATCGTCGAGATCGGCAACTGGGTATTGGAAGAGGCTGCCGTCATCCTGTGTGAATGGCGACGACTCGGGATCGAGGAGCGCTATCTGTCCGTCAACGCCTCTGTCATCCAGTTCAGGGATCAAGGCATGCTGCACCAGCTCGAGTCACTGCTCGAGCGCTACCCGATTCGTCCCTCGCAGCTGGTGGTCGAGGTCACCGAGAACCTGATGCTCGACAGCAAAGACAGCTTGCGTTATCAGTTGCAGGCCATACGCAGGCTGGGCGTCAACCTCTCGCTGGATGATTTCGGAACAGGCTTCTCATGTCTCTCCTATCTGCATGATCTGCCTTTCGGCATCCTGAAGGTCGATCACTCCTTCGTCATGAACGTCGAGACCAGTCGCCGGGACAGGGAGCTGGCGCGGGTCATCGTCGCGATGGGCCAATCCCACGGCATGCAGGTCGTTGTCGAGGGGGTCGAGGAGCTGGGGCAAGCCGAAATCTTCCAGACCATGGGCGTCCACGCCTTCCAGGGCTTTCTCTTCGGTCGCCCGATGCCGCAGCAAGTCTTCGAGACGCGCTTTCACGCCCATGCGGATTCGCGCCTCAGTCTGCTGAAACCTGTCAGGAGCGCACCAGGCACAGGCAATGACCTGGACTGATATCGTCTGACTGATGTCGTCAGTTCTGCGCGAGCCCGGCCTGTGGCAGGCCCTTGCCTATCGTGAGCCCTCGTGTACTTGGCCAGACGCCTGCCAGCCGGCGTCTGGTCTTTTCTTTTTGGCTGCCGATAGGCAAACTCGACGCGCCCTTCTTAATAACGTCATCATCGAAAACTATGAGGATTTATTCTTTTAAAGAATAAAGAATAGAGGGTATGGTGGCTTCAGCATCAACAAGATTCGCATCAGTGGACGATCATCTGATGCCCGACCGCAGGACACCCCTGACATGTATCGCTATGACACCTACGACCAGACACTGGTCGACGAGCGGGTAGCTCAGTTCAAGGACCAGATGGATCGCTATCTGGCGGGCCGTCTGGGGGATGAAGAATTCCGCCCTCTGCGCCTGCAGAATGGCCTTTACATCCAGCGTCACGCCCCGATGCTGCGTATCGCCATTCCTTACGGCATGTTGAGCGCTGTCCAGCTGCGCGCCATGGCGGCCATCAGTCGTCGTTATGACCGTTCCTATGGACACTTCACCACCCGCCAGAATCTGCAGCTGAACTGGCCGAAGCTGGAAGATGTCCCGGCAATTCTCGCCGAACTCGCTCAGGTCGAGATGCATGCGATCCAGACCAGCGGCAACTGCATCCGCAATACCACGACTGACCAGTTCGCCGGTATCGCGGAAGACGAGACCGTCGACCCGCGTCCGTGGTGTGAGCTGATCCGTCAGTGGTCCACGCTTCACCCGGAATTTGCCTATCTGCCGCGCAAGTTCAAGATTGCCGTCACCGGCGCAAGCGCCGACCGTGCTGCCATCCAGGTCCACGATATCGGCATTCGTCTCAACCGCGCCGACGATGGCAGCGTCAAGGCCACCATCCTGGCGGGTGGCGGCCTCGGCCGTACACCGATGGTCGGCGACATCGTGCGCGAAGACCTCGACTGGCAGCACCTGTTGACCTATCTGGACGCTATCGTGCGTGTCTACAACCAGTGGGGCCGTCGCGACAACAAGTACAAGGCGCGCATCAAGATCCTGGTCAAGGCACTGGGAATCGAGGAATTCCGCCGTCGCGTCGAGGAAGAATGGGCCCACCTCAAGGATGGCCCGGAAACCCTCACCGACTCCGCCGTCACCAAGGCGACCAGCTACTTCCCCGAGCCTGAGCGCCGTGAAGTCAGCGCCGAGGCCATCGAGGCCTACGAGACCCTGCGCCGCGAGAACCGCGCCTTCGCGCGTTTCGTGACCAACAACGTCGTCGGCCACAAGGTGCCGGGCTACAAGGCCGTCACCCTGTCGCTCAAGCGCCGTGAACTGGCCCCGGGTGACGTCACTGCTGACCAGATGGACGCCGTGGCTGACCTCGCGGAGCAATATGGCTTCGGTGAACTGCGCGTGACACACGAGCAGAACCTGGTGCTGTCAGACGTGCCGGTTGATGAGCTCGAGACACTCTGGAAGGCGCTGGAAGAACTCGGCATGGCCAACCCGACCGTCGGCACGCTGGCGGACATGATCTGCTGCCCGGGTGGCGATTTCTGCTCGCTGGCCAATGCCAAGTCGATTCCCATCGCTCAGGCACTGCAGGACCGCTTCGAAGACCTCGACTTCCTGTACGACCTCGGCCCGCTGGACCTGAACATCTCGGGCTGCATGAACGCCTGTGGCCATCACCACGTCGGCAACATCGGCATCCTGGGTGTCGACAAGAAAGGCCAGGAGTTCTACCAGGTCTCGCTGGGCGGACGCAGCGACGACAACGCCACGCTCGGCAAGATTCTCGGCCCCTCCTTCAATGCCGAAGACATGCCGAACGTCATCGACAAGGTGCTGCAGGTCTACGTCGAGCAGCGTCTGGAAGATGAAGTCTTCGTCGATACCTACCACCGCATCGGCATGAAGCCGTTCAAGGAGCGGGTCTATGCCTGAGGTGACTGCACAAATGACATCAGCACGTGAATTGACCGATCAGCGCCAGGGTGGCGTCATCCGTCAGAATCAGCTGGTGAGCGAAGATGCCTGGCAGGTCGTGCGTCTGGATGAAGACGGCAATCTACCGAGCTATCAGCAACCTGCCCTGCTGCCGCTGGCAGAATGGCAGGCGCTGGTCGCCGCCGGTGAAGGTTCTGATCATCTGGCGCCCTGGCTTGCCAGTGACACCGAGCTCACGCCCGAGCTGGGCAAGGCACTGGCGGACGCACCACTGCTGGGGGTCGACTTCCCGAACTTCAATGATGGCCGCGGTTACACCATTGCCCGCCTGATGCGTGAGCGCTTCGGCTACCAAGGTGAGATTCGCGCCATCGGTGACGTGCTGGTGGATCAACTCCACTACATGAGCCGTTGTGGCATCAGTGCTTTCGCCCTGCGTGACGATCAGTACGTGGAAGATGCTTTGCATGCCCTGAGCTTGTTCAGCGTCAGCTACCAGACCGGTGTCGACCAGAAGACGCCGCTGTTCGCGCGTCGTTGATCGCCCGCTCTTGATCACTCACCGTTATTGCCTGCGGATAGACGCGGGATAGAAAGCAATCGCAGTCGAGTGAACCAAGCAAAAGCCCCCGTCCAGGATGGTCTCCTGGGCGGGGGCTTTTTTCGTGCCGGATGGTTAGTCTCTGCAGTGTCTTGCCTGACGTTTCGTCTCAGTCGCCTGAGCGGCTCTTCAACCGGCGACGACCGTGGACAGCAGTGCCATCCCTCCCACCAGCAGTGCGGCCATCACCAGTCCCACCACCAGAAAGTTCAGCGCATGGCCGTGCTCGAAATCACGCTTGCGATTGGCCTCCTTCTGGACACCAAAGAATGCTGCCAGTACGGATTTGACTTCATTGATCATGATCGCCTCCTGGTCGGTGACCTCACGCAATTCATCATCAGGGCACAGGGTTGTCTGAGGACAGGGGGGGCCGGGATAGAGTTGACTGGAGACAGCACAGGATGCTCGCGCGCATTCCAGCAGAGGGAGCTATGCTCAACTCAGCTCAGGTTGCGAAGCCTGTGCCACTAGACACCAGCCACTATCACTATTGGTCACAATAACGCCAAACACCAGCCGCCCCGCCGGTATTTTCCCCAAGGTCTGCACTCATCAGCTATCAGATACCATGAGACAGGAGTCCGGAATGCCAATCGCCAATCAACCGATGCACCCTTTCGCTGCCTTGTTCAGCACCCCACTGCCCTGGATGAATCGACCCGATGACCTCGTGCATCCCCTCGCCCCCTTGATGCGTTGTCAGCAGGTATGGTGGAGCCTGAGCCTCAAGGCATATGAGCAGGAGATCGAGTTTATTCGCATGTGGCAGATCAAGAGCATGGAAATGGGCCAGTGCCTGCTATCCTCCGGGTTCGTTGACCCTCACGAGTCAAAGGAGTGCCTGACGGAGATCGTCAGTGATGTACAGGAACATACCGTCAAGCGCCTGCAACGCCTGCAAGGCCTGACAGACGAATTGAAGGAAGCCATCTGGGAAGAGATCTAGGGCGCAGCTCTGGGCCTGGGGCCGGTGGGAGCGTTGCCCAAAGGCCCTTGTCGACAACAGGCTAGTGGTGTCGTCGCCAGGTCAGCAAGCCACCAAGCCAATAAGAAGACGTCAGAAGATCTATCGGGCTAGATGATCCATCGGATCCAGGTGAACCAAGCGAGAAACGCACAACGCCCAGCCTTCAGGTAGAAGTGCTGGGCGTTGTGCTTACACGCTTGCAGGCCTGATAAAGCCATCGCGACGCGCGAGCCACTGCATGACTCAGGTGATAGCTCATGGCTTGCTCAGAGCGTAGCGCAGGACAAGTCAGGCAAGACGAGGGCTTACTCTGAATCCGCTTTCCCCTTGAATGCCTCAAGCTCTCGCAGCCATGTCTGGGCGGCCTCGCGATCAAGATCGAATTCCGCGATCAGGCTTTCGAGTCGCGCCACGAACTCCTCATCACGCTTCTGGGCGCGCGCCTCGTCAGCGTCGTGGTTCGACTCGGCGGCGGGGGCAGGCTGAGAAGAGCGATCCAACGCATTCAGCTCTTCTGCCAACGCCTTTTCGAGCTCATCAAAGAGAGCACGCTGCTTGCGAGCACTGGCAATGATCTTTTCATCATGTCGGTTCATGCACGATTTCCACTTTTGATCTTGTCGACAACAAGAAGACAACGCTATGAGTTCACTGCAGGACGATGAGCGACAATTTGACTTGCAGCTTATGCACGACACCTTCAACACTCGACCGGCGCGCCTCAAATCAAGATGTTAGCGAGCCTCTTCTGGACAGCCATCGATAAATGACAGATATCTTCTTGAAAGCCATACAGAAAACTAGCTTCATCATGCCCCTTTCAACGTCTGCTCGCAAGACATCGCGCGACAGGAAAAACGTGCAATTGCCCTGAACTGGGGCTTCGCGGAGTGTTGAGTGCCCTCTCTTGGCATTGGGGCGGTAACATCGTAGCGTTGGCTGGATGACATAGAGGACTGAAACGATATCCTCTGGGTCTTGCGCTAGCCGCTATGCTCGAAACAGTGCCATCATCACCCTCCCCGGCGCCACCGCATCACTCATGGATGACGTGACTCGATGATCAAGGATAGTGATCTCTCTCGACATGGGCCAGATACCGGCCCGCCCGATCTTCGCTCCCCGGTCAGACAGCGTCCGTTGGGCAAGCCCTTGCGCCTATGGCTGGGGTTGACCGCACTCTCCTGTCTCTCACTTGGTGCCCTGCTGGTATTTCAGGAATCGCAGAGTCGCGAGCAGGATATTCTGCAGGCCCAGGCGACACAGATGCTGGTCGCCAAGGAGCGGCGTCAACAGGCCAGATTAATGGTGGAGCAGACGCTCGGCATGATCGCCTCGCGGCATCGCGATTACGAGCATCGTCTGCAACGTCTTCTCATCACCACCATGCGCTCCCCGTCACTGGGCATCAGCCATCTGAGTGGACGCGATCGCTCCTTCGTCAGTACCGAACTGTTGCGCCAGTTCCCGGACCTGCGCATCAACCCGGACTGGATCGACATCATGCAGCTCCCCACCACGCTCCACCCTGACTGGTGGAATCAGGAGCTGAATCAGCGCCTCAATGCGGGCATGCGCAAGCCACAATTCCTGCGCGGCACGGATGCCGGGCTGGTGTTTGCCGTGCCGCTGGGGCAGGAGGAAGGTAACCCCGGCGCCGTGCGCCTTGATCGACGACAACAGCCCGCCCCCTGGGCGCTGGTGCATATCGACCCGAAGATGGTGGCCTTTCTGGTCGCCAATGAGCTGAGACAGTCTCTGCACGCCAGTATCGAGCGCGAGGAAAGCCGCTATGTCTGGATCAACGAGATCCTGGACCCGACCGGAGGTGAGGGCTATGCACGCCGGTTGATCCATCCTCTGCTGCCGGCCACCGAAGGCAAGTTGCTGTCGACCGAGTACCAGGACAGCAGTGGCCGCTTCCCGTATCGCACCGAGCTCGAGGGTGTCTTGAACGGCAGTGGCATCTACTTCGATTACCGCTTCCCCAAGCGCCCGGGCGCCGAGCAGGTCGACAAGACCGCCTACGCCGCCCTGTATCCCCCCTTCCAGTGGATCATCGCCAGCGGCGTCTATCTCGATGACATCAGTGAAGCCGCCCTCCAGGCGCACGAAGACTTGATGAACAAGAAGCACGCGCTGGAGCGTTGGCATTTCCTGATCACCCTGCTGGTGACCTTGATGCTCTGTCTGGCCTTTGGCTACGCCTTCCTGTGCCAGTATCGCGAGCGACAGCTGCAGATGCGCCAGCGCATGAATCAGCTGGAGCATGAGCTTGAGCAGCGCGGCGAAGACAGGCTCGGGGCGGTGATGCGCATGATCCGTGAGGAACGCTGTCCCGAGCGCTCGGGAGAAGACTTTCTGGCCGCCAATCTTGTCAGCGCCATCGCGACACGACTCGGGATGGACCGCCAGGAAATCGCCACGCTGGAGCGCGTTGCCATGCTGCACGATATCGGCAAGCTGGCGCTGCCTGACTCCCTGCTGCGACCGCGCGATGAACTCCATTTCGATCAGTATCACTTGCTGCGTCGCCATGTCGAGGTCGGTGCACGCATGATGGAAGATGCCCTGATGGCACCCGCGGAAGCTGACCTGTTGCGTGCCAGTCAGCAGTTCATGCTGGGGGCCTGCAGCAGGTTGACATCGTATGCAAACGGCAACGCTGCCGCGACCTCGCAAACCTCTGCAACACCTCCTGCCATGTCTCCGTCTGCTCCTCCTCGTGCAGATATCCCACAGGCAGAGCAGACCTCGGCCGATACAGCAGCGACGTCGCTCGCTGCCAGCACTCTGGCACTGGTCGTGCAGGTCATCGAGCTGGTGCGACACACCGGTGTCAGTGAGGCCCAGGCACTGAGCGAGATCGAACACCGTCTAGGCCTTATGCCACCAGAGTTGCTGCAAGCGGCGCGTGAAGTACTGACGGAGCAACCGATAGCGCCGGCACCCACCCTGCATCGACTCTGCCCGCAGCAGGTAGAGCGTGACCCGAACCGGTGGCGCGACAGCCACAGTGGCTGCTTCACCCGCGCACTGCTGGATGCCGCTCTCGAAGCGCTGGCCCGGGAGTGTCAGGACGCCATGGGGCAGCACATCACGCTGTGCCATCTTCACCTGGGCGGCATGAAAGGATCGCGCCGCAGCGCTGACGACAGACACCTTGCGCCACTCGATGCCCAGCTTGGCCCACACCTGAATGCCTGCTTCTATCCGTTGCGTGTCTTCCGCGTCAGTGAGGGCAACTTCATCGTGATGGGGCACCAATGTCGAGATATCTCGCCTGCGCAGAAAGTGACTCGCCGCCCTGAAGGCAATGAGCCACTGTTCGAGGCGCCAGCCAATGGCACTGCCTCGCCACCCACCGCCAATTCCCTGACATCGCTGCTGTCATCGCTGGAGGACACCGCGACGCTCGAGATCACGCTGCTCGATCTCTCCTGTGCCCAGACACTCAAGGAATGGCAATTGACCCTCAATGGCCATATGGCTCGCTACCCGCCATCGGCGTGATCTGATCATGGCGCCAAGCTTTCCTGGTGACCCGCTTCCCGATGACCCGCTTTGCATGTGAGCCGTCTTACCAACCGTGACAGGGGCCAGACATCGTGTCTGGCCCCGTTCGTTGTAGATGCACCCTTTTCACTCCCCCTTGTTACCCGCCTCCTCGTTGGCTGCGCCATTGTTAGCTGTGACGGGCGAACTTTTCGCGCGACCAAAGTTGAAGAGCTTGTGGCTTGTTGAAATGTCCGACATTTATTAATGTGTGTTCAGACATTTATCCTGATGCTCGGAACCTCATGCGTCAGCGCCGCGCTCGAAGGCGATGCGATGCAGTGACTCTCCTGACCATCCTCTCACGACAGGCATCTCAATGACCGACTCTCTGGCGGCAGCCTCACTCGCCACTGACAGCGCCTCGGCGAACGACGCGACCCCGCGCAGCATGGAGGCCATTGCCACCTGCATGGCGCGGGAAATTCTCGCGGGCAGCTTCGGCCCCGGTGACAGCTTTCCGCGTGAACTGGACCTCTGCCAGCGCTTCGACGCCAGCCGCAACCGTGTTCGCAACGCCCTGGCTCAGCTGGTGAGCGCCGGGCTGCTGGAACGTACCGCCGGGCGTGGCACCATCGTGCGCGAGATGAGCGAATGGCAGCTGCTGGATCCGCTGATGAGCCATTGGGTCAGCGGTCTCGACGGTATCAACCCGGACCTGATGCGCGAGATCTACGCCTTCCGCCTGTCCGTCGAGCCCTATGTCAGTGCGCTGGCCGCAATGAAGGCCAACGCCCAGGACCTCGCGCGCCTGGAGCGCGCCTTCGAAGGCATGGTCAATACCGCCAATGACAGCTCGCGTGAGGCGCACGCCGAGCACGATGTCGCCTTCCACGAAGCCATCTACCACGCCACGCACAATCTGGTGTGGACACAACTTGGCAGCCTGCTGCGCCCTGCCATCAGCCAACTGATCCACAGTACCCAGCAGTCCGCGCAGCAGCATGATCACAGCCATCATCGCGCCAGCCTCGATCGTCACCGCGCGGTGATGGAGGCCATTCGCCTGCGCCAGCCCGAGATGGCACGCACCTGTGCCGAGCGCGTGCTGGAGACCGCAGCGCGCGATCTCGGCTTCTCACCTGACCACCCACAGCTGGGACACCGCCGCTTCTGATGCTGATCGGGCGTCAGCTGATGACGACCGATTCCACCACCCGCTTCGCCTGGCGCTGAGCCTCGTTCAAACGCCCATTCTCAACAAGGATGCATCCGTGAAAATCACCCGACTCAAGACCTGGCAAGTTCCGCCGCGCTGGCTTTTTCTCAAGATCGAGACCGATGAAGGCTGCTATGGCTGGGGCGAACCGGTCATCGAGGGCCGCGCCGCGACGGTCGAGGCCGCCGTGCACGAGCTGTCCGATTATCTGGTCGGTCAGGACCCGCGCAATATCGAGCACCTGTGGAACGTGATGTACCGCGCGGGCTTCTACCGTGGTGGCCCGATCCTGATGTCTGCCATCGCCGGCATCGATCAGGCGCTGTGGGACCTGAAGGGCCGTGATCTGGGAGTGCCCGTGCATCAGCTGCTCGGCGGCCCGGTGCGCGACAAGATGCGCATGTATGCCTGGACCGGCGGTGACCGCCCGTCAGATGTCGGCGCAGGCGCCAAGGCGCTGGTCGATCAGGGCTTCACCGCCTTCAAGATGAATGGCACGCCGGAGATGCAGATCGTCGATTCGCACAAGAAGATCGATGACGCCGTGGCACGTGTCGCCGAGGCCCGTGATGCGGTCGGTGCGGATGTCGGCATCGGCATCGACTTCCATGGTCGCGTGCATCGCCCGATGGCCAAGGCGTTGCTGCGTGAGCTGGAGCAGTTCCACCCGATGTTCATCGAGGAACCGGTCGCGCCTGAGCACCTGCCGTCGCTCAAGCACATCGCCGAAGGCATCGCGACGTCCATCGCCACCGGCGAGCGCCTGCACACCCGCTTCCAGTTCCGCGATCTGCTGGCGGACGGCATGGTCGACATCATCCAGCCGGATCTTTCCCACTGTGGCGGCATCAGCGAAGGCCTGAAGATCGCCACCCTGGCCTCGGCTTACGATGTGGCGCTGGCCCCGCACTGCCCGCTCGGCCCGCTGACGCTGGCGGCCTCGCTGCAACTGGACGCGGTGTGTCACAACGCCTTCATCCAGGAACAGAGCATGGGAATCCACTACAACAAGGACAACGACGTACTGGATTACCTGGTCGACAAGGATGCGCTGGCAATCAAGGACGGCTTCTGCGCCATTCCGCAGGGCCCGGGGCTGGGCGTCGAGATCGACGAAGCCTTCGTCGAGGAGCGTGCCAAGGTCGGCCATCGCTGGCGCAACCCGCTGTGGACCCACGAAGACGGCTCCGTCGCCGAGTGGTAATGCCGAGCAAGCCGCAACGCACCCGCTGACAACCTAGACGCCATGCCAGGACAGGCCTTCCGCCGAAGGCCTGTCACGCTCAAGGAAGGATTCGACATGACTCGTACCACATCATCCACGTCTGAAGGCTCCGCCTTCGCCGACTTTCGCTACCCGGACCTCGAAGGCGCCAGCGTCTTCATCACCGGAGGTGGCTCCGGCATCGGCGCCGCGCTGACCGAAGGCTTCCTCGCCCAGGGCGCCAAGGTCGCCTTCGTCGGCCTGTCCGATGCCAGCGAATTCTGTGACGCCATGGAAGCTCGCTACGCCAATCGTCCGCTGTTCATCCCCTGCAACATCCAGGACATCGAGGCACTGCAGGCCGCCGTCGCTCAGGCGCGTGAGGCCCACGGCTTGATCAATGTACTGGTCAACAACGCCGCGCGTGACACCCGTCATACGCTGGATGAGTGGACGGTGGAACAGTGGGATGAATCCATCGCCACCAACCTGCGCCCGCAATTCTTCACTGCCCAGGCCGTCGCCCCCGACATGCGCGCGTTGGGTGGCGGCGCCATCATCAATCTGTCCTCCAACAGCTACATGCTGGGACTGGGCGGCTACCCGACCTACGTGACCGCCAAGGCCGGCATCATGGGCATGACCAAGGCACTGGCACGTGAGCTGGGCCCGGACGCCATTCGCGTCAACTGCCTGATTCCGGGCTGGGTGATGACGGAGCGTCAGCGTGAGCTGTGGGTCAACGACAAGGACCTGAACGAGTGCATTGATCAGCAGTGCCTGAAAGAGGCCATTCCGGTCGAGGACATGATCAATCCGTGCCTGTTCCTGGCCTCCAGCGCCTCGCGCATGATGACCGGCCAGCCGATGGTGGTAGACGGAGGCCGAGTGTGAGCGGCGTCAGCGTCACGCCGGCCTGGATCGCCGTCGATTGGGGCTCCAGCAATCTGCGCGCCTGGGCCGTCACTGACGAAGATGAGGTCATCGCTCAGGCCAGCAGTGCCCGCGGCATGCTGGGACTGGCGGCGGATGAGTTCGAGGATGTGCTGCGCGTGCTGATCAATGACTGGCTGCCGGATGATGCGACGGCACCCGTACCGGTACTGATCTGTGGCATGGCCGGCGCGCGTCAGGGCTGGCAGGAGGCGGCTTACCTGCCGCTGCCCGCAGACAAGACGCCTTCCCGTGATGTGCTTGCTGCCCTCGGTGAGCGACTGACCCATGTCACGACGCGCGACAGCCGCCTTGCCGTCGCCATCGTGCCGGGCCTCTGTCAGCAGCAGCCGACCTACGATGTCATGCGTGGCGAGGAGACCCAGCTGGCGGGCCTTGTCGCCGCCCAGCCCGGCTACAGCGGTGCGGTGTGCCTGCCCGGCACCCACGCCAAGTGGGCGCATCTCGTCAATGGCGACATTACCGGCTTCAGCACCTTCATGAGCGGCGAACTCTACAAGCTGCTCAGTCAGGATTCGGTGCTCAAGCACTCCGTCGCTGCTGGAGATCTCACCGACGCCACCCAGCGCGATGCCTATCTGGAGGGCATCGATACAGCGCTTGCTGCCCCGGAGCGCACCACCGCGCAACTGTTCGGCATTCGTGCCCGCGATCTGCTCGATACATCTCTGCCTCAGAGTGACGCTCGCAAGGCGATGCTCGGTGCACGCCTGTCAGGCCTGGTGCTGGGACTTGAGCTGGCGGGCGCTACTGCGGAGCTTTCAGATCACACCACCATCACCCTGATCGGCGACGCCGTGCTATGCCAGCGCTATCAGGTCGCGCTGGAGCATCTGGGCTATCAGGTCACCACCGCGGCCAACGCCGACATGATTCTGGCAGGGCTCGGACGCATCCGGCGTGGACGATCATCCACGCAGTCATCATCAGACCGTGGCTTGTCATCAAAACATGCCTCTGTGAGCCATTGATTGAGCATTTCTGGCATTGCCAGACAGCATTTCTCTCTTCACACAGCCCTTGTTCACACAGCTCCTCTTCAAATAGACCCATTTCTGGAGATTGCCATGAGCCTGCCTCTGGTCGCCATACTGCGCGGTGTGACACCGCAAGACGTCATCGCCATCGCCGACGAGATCATCGCCGCCGGCATCACCCGCATCGAAGTCCCGCTCAACTCCCCACAACCGCTGGAGAGCATCGCCGCGCTGGTCGAGCACTGCGAGCGCGCGCATGACGGCAAGATCCTGATCGGTGCCGGCACCGTGCTGATCCCACAGCAGGTACGCGATGTGCACTCCGCCGGCGGCCGTCTGATCGTCTCGCCCAATGCCGATGTCGACGTCATCCGCGAAAGCCGCCGCCTGGAGATGGTCTCGCTGCCCGGCATCGTCACGCCGACGGAAGCCTTCGCGGCTCTCACTGCCGGCGCCTCGGGCCTCAAGCTGTTCCCGGCGACTCAGGTCGGCATCGTCAACATGAAGGCCATGCTGGCCGTGTTGCCCAAGGACATCGAGCTTTATGCCGTCGGCGGCATCGGCAGTGACAACTTCGCCGAATGGCGTGCGGCGGGTGTCCACGGCGCCGGCCTCGGCACGGCCATCTACACGCCCGGCCTGAGCGCGGCCGAAGTGGGTGAACGTGCCCGCACGCTGGTCGCGGCATGGCTGGCGGCAGACTGATAGCGACAAGTCACGCCGCCGCAAGAGTGACGAGACAACGAACAGAGCACGGATATCGCAAAGGAGCAGCAGATGATGTCATCCCCATGCCTTGGCACTGCCAGTCGCCTCGTCGCCAGTGGCTGCGAGCTGGGCGAAGGGCCGGGCTGGACGCCCGCGACAAGCACCCTACCTGCCCGGGTGCGCTGGCTGAACATCCTCGCCGGCGAGCTGCATCACGCGGCCGCGGACGGCAGTGATCACGTCATCACTCAGCTGGCGCGCCGCACCTCCTACGCAGCCGTTACCCAAGACGGCGATTACCTGCTGGTCGGCCAGGGAATGCTCTCGCGCTACACCCCCGAGACCGGCGCCGTGGAGGATTTCATGCCCTTCGAGGCGGACGCGGCGCCGGCCACGCGCAGCAATGATGCGCGGGTCGATCGCCACGGCAGTCTGTGGCTGTCGAGCATGGGCTGCAACGCCGAGTCCGGCGCTGGCAGCCTCTATCGACTGCATCGCGGAGAGCTGACCCGCGTACTCGAGGGGCTGACTATTCCCAATGCGCTGTGCTTCTCGCCGGATGGCCGCTTTGCTTATTTCACCGACACCGTTACCGGTCAGGTGATGCGCTGGCAGCTGGACGCCGATGGCTGGCCACTCAAGTCAGCAGGTGAATACAACGCCCCCGAAGTCTGGGCCGATCTGCGGGATGCCGGTGGTGGCCCGGATGGCGCCGTGATCGATGCCGAAGGCCATATGTGGATCGCGCTCTGGGGGGCCGGCCGCGTGGCAAGGCTGAACCACGACGGCAAGGAAATCGCCCATGTAGCGCTGCCGGTCAGTCAGCCTTCGTGCCCACTTTTCGGTGGCGAAGGGCTGAACACGCTGTATGTCACCACGGCGCATGAAGGCATGGCCACGCCGGTTCATGCGGCGGGCGATGGTGATCTCTTCACGCTGAACCTGTCAGCACACGGCTTCAAGGGACTAGCAGAGCTACCACTGGTGCTGGGCTGACACCGCCACTCCCTCTCTGATCTTTCTTTATTTCTGGACCCCTCATGATGACCGCAGACGCCCCATCCTCCCGACCTCCGGCTGCGCCTGACGCGACCTGGTCAAGCGATCAGCAGTGGTTGAGCCTGAGTGCCGATGGCATCCAGCTACAGCTGGATCTCGCCGATGGCCTGCTCAAGCTGGCCCATTTCGGGCGCATCGCGCCCATCAATCCGGACCAGCACCGCCTGATGAGCGCTGCCGCCACGCCCCAGGCCAGCCTGGATCAGCTGCCGCCCAATACCCTGTTCAATGATGCCGGGCTCGGCTTTGCCGGCTATCCCGCGCTGATCGGTGACCGCGAAGGCCGCGACTGGCTGACGGCGATGCGCCTGAGCGATGTGGCCTGCTCGACGGATGCCTCCGGCGCTCACGCCCGCCTGACGCTTCGCGACAGCCTGAGTGAGCTGGAAGTATTGCTGGCGCTGACCGTTACCCGCGAGGGCGTATTGCGCCAGCAGACGACCCTGACCAATCAGTCATCCGCGCCCTATCGGCTCGAGTGGCTGGCGGCCGCCTGCCTGCCGCTGCCAGTCCGCTTCGAGGAGTGCCTGAGCTTCGGCGGCCGCTGGGTGCAGGAATTCACCGAGACGCGTCATCGTCTCAGCGAAGGCACCTTCACGCTCGAGAACCGTCGCGGCCGCAGCTCGCATCAACGCGTGCCGACGCTGATCACCGGCACGCCAGGTTTCAGCGAGCAGCGTGGCGAAGTCATCACCGCGCATCTGGCGTGGAGTGGCAATCATCGCGCATTGATCGAGCGTCAATTTGATGGCAGCACTCAATTGCAGATGGGTGCCCTGCTACTGCCTGGCGAGCAGATGCTGGCCGCCGGCCACAGCGTGGCCACCCCGGAAGTGGTGATGGCCTGGTCGGATAGAGGTATCAATGGCGCTAGCCAGCGCATGCATCGCACCCTGCGCGCGCGGCTTGACTGGCCGGTGGCCGACAAGCCGCGTCCGGTACACGTCAACACCTGGGAAGCACTCTATTTCGATCACGATGCGGCGCGTCTCGAGGAGTTGGTCGTTGCTGCCGGTGAGGTGGGTGCCGAGCGTTTCGTGCTCGATGATGGCTGGTTCGTCGGCCGGAGTGGCGAGCGCGCCGCCCTTGGCGACTGGTATCTGGATTCCGACAAGTACCCGCAGGGGCTGGGGCCGCTGATCGAGTCCGTGCAGGCGCACGGTATGGAATTCGGCTTGTGGGTCGAGCCCGAGATGGTCAACCCGGACAGTGAACTCTTCCGCACCCATCCGGATTGGATTCTCGGGCTGGAGGGGCGCGAGCAGCCGCTGGGACGTTATCAATGCGTGCTGGATCTGACTCGCCGCGAGGTCTGTGACTACCTGTTTGCGCGCCTCGATGCGCTGCTCAGCGACTACCCGATCAAGTATCTGAAATGGGACATGAATCGCGACCTGACCCACGCGGGCGGCCAGTCGGAGGAAGGACGCGGAAAGCCTGCCGCCCATGCCCAGGTCAGCGCGCTCTACTCGCTGCTGGCCCGCCTGCGAAAGGCGCATCCCGGCGTCGAGATCGAGAGCTGCGCCTCGGGCGGCGCGCGCACCGATCACGGCATTCTGCGGCACACCCATCGCGTCTGGACGTCTGACTGCAACGATCCCCACGAGCGCACGCATATCCAGCGCGGGGCCAGTCGCGTGCTGCCGCCGGAGCTTCTGGGTGCGCATATCGGCCCGCAACACGCCCATACCACCTCGCGACGCACGTCGCTCGCCTTCCGTGCCTCCACGGCGCTGTTCGGTCATCTGGGACTGGAGCTGGATGTCAGCCAGCTCGGCCAGGCAGAGCGCCGTGAGCTGGGCGGCTGGATAGCGCGCTACAAGGCGCTGCGTGGCCTGCTGCACAACGGTGTCAGCTGGCGTCTGGATTGCCTGGATGACGATCAGCATGCCCATGGCGTGGTCAGTCAGGATGGGCAGCAGGCCCTGTTCAGCATCAGCCAGCTGGCCATGCCACGCCACGCCGTGCCCGCCGCCCAGCCGCTGGCCGGCCTGCAAGCCGACACGGCCTACCGGCTCGAGCTGCTGGAACTGCCGGAGCACCCGGAGCGACGCATGAAACAGCTGCCCGCCTGGATCAGCCGACAACAGGCCGGCGAGCCGGTCGTCGTCTCCGGTGAGTACCTGATGCGAGAAGGCCTCGCCCTGCCGGTGCTGGACCCCGACCAGGCAATCCTGATTCACCTCCATGCGGTAGCGCCATGACGCGTGCCACGCAGGATGTCATTGCATGCGACGCGCTCGCTCCCCACTTTCAGCATCAAGGATGAACCCCATGCAGCTCGGTGTCTGTTATTACCCGGAACACTGGCCACGTGATCGCTGGCCGCAGGATGCTCGCGACATGATGGAAGCCGGCGTTCGTGTCGTGCGTATCGGAGAATTCGCCTGGAGTCGCCTGGAGCCCAGCGCGGGTGACCTGCGCTTCGAGTGGCTGGATGAGGCCGTCGAGGTTCTGGCGGCGGCTGGTCTCAAGATCGTGATGGGCACGCCCACGGCGACACCGCCCAAGTGGCTGGTGGATGCTCATCCGGAAATTCTGGCCGTCGATGAGAATGGCGACACACGCGGCTATGGCTCGCGTCGTCACTACTGCTTCTCTTCGCCGACGTTCCGCACCTTGAGCGAGCGCATCGTGCGCCTGATGGGCGAGCGCTACGCCCACCATCCCGCGGTCATCGCCTGGCAGACCGACAACGAGTACGGCTGCCATGACACCATCCTCAGTTACTCCGCAGCGGCCCGCGCCCGCTTCCCCCAATGGCTCGAGGCGCGCTATGGCACGGTCGAGGCCCTCAATGAGGCCTGGGGCACGGTGTTCTGGAGCATGGAAGTCAGCGAGTTCTCCCAGGTCGAGGCGCCCGTCGGCACCGTGACCGAGCCGCATCCGGCCATCGTGCTCGATTATCGACGCTTCTGCTCCGACATGGTGGTCGAATACAACCGCCTGCAGGTCGACACCCTGCGTGCCGCGGGTGTCAGCGGCGATATCGTGCACAACTTCATGGGCCTGTTCACCGAATTCGATCACTTCGATGTCGCCCGGGACCTGGATATCGCCAGCTGGGACAGCTACCCGCTGGGCTTTCTGGAGCGCGGCGCCCACGACGACGCCACCAAGGCCCATTATCGCCAGCAAGGTCATCCGGACTTTGCCGGCTTCCATCACGACCTCTACCGCGCCATGTGCAAGGGCCGCTGGTGGGTGATGGAGCAGCAGCCGGGCCCGGTCAACTGGGCGATCAGCAACGCCGCGCCCTTGCCCGGCATGGTGCGACTGTGGAGCCACGAAGCCTTCGCGCATGGCGCCGAAGTCGTTTCCTACTTCCGCTGGCGTCAGGCGCCCTTCGCCCAGGAGCAGATGCACGCTGGCCTGCTGCGCCCGGATGGCTCGCCCGCCTCGGCCTGGCCGGAGCTCTTGCAGGTGCGCGATGAACTGGCGACACTCGCGGAACATGACTCGGCGTCTGCCCAGCAGGCGCCCGCCGCCCTGATGTTCGATTACGCCTCCATCTGGGCCTGTCAGATCCAGCCTCACGCCGAGAACTTCAACCCGCTCGAACTGTACCTGAGCTGGTACAGCGCGCTGCGGCGGCTCGGGCTTGATGTCGATATTGTCTCACCGCGCGATGCGCTTTCTGGCTATTCACTGATTGTGCTGCCCTGTCAGGTAATTGCCGATGAGGCACTGGCGGCGCGTCTTAGCACGGCGCGCGATTCAGGCAGTCGCGTGGTGATCGGCGCACGCTCCGGCTCGCGCACGCCGGAGTTTCAGATACCCGCGCAGTTGGCACCCGGCGCACTCAGCGAGCTGGCTGGCGTCACGGTCGATCGAGTCGACGGCCTGCGGCCAGGTGCCAAGCCGGCCGTCATGTTGAGCAACGGTGCACACGGCCATGCCCTGCGCTGGCGCGACCTGCTCGACCATCAGCGCACCAGTGCCCAGGTGGTAACGCGCTTCGAGGATGGCGAACCCGCCATCCTGCATCAGCGCGGTGTCAGCTATCTGACCGCCTGGTTGAGTGAAGACACTCTGGTGGCGATTCTGCAGGCGGAGTGTCAGGCCTGCGGCATCACCACTCATGCCCTGCCCGACGGCGTGCGCCTGAGGCGGCGCGGGCCGCTGAACTTCGCCTTCAACTATGCCCCCGAGCCGCGCTGGCTGCCGGAAGGCCTCGTCAATGACAGCGGGCTGCTGGCCGGTAGCCGGGTGCTGGCACCCGCTGACGTCTGTATCTGGTTCAGTGACGAAAAGCGCCCCTGAGTGCGGCGGCTCCTGCCCACTCATTCAACGCGAAAATCGACTTTGCTTGAAAGCAGGACATCTCTCGGATTTCGCGACCGGCAGACTGTTCGATCACTTGTCGCGGCGCCTTCGGGCGCCGCTTTTTTGGATAGCTATTCTGGGTCTGCAGGCTTCATGAGTGACTACAACACGTGCTGACCCCCCCCCCTGCTTACCGGATGACTGAGGCTGTCTTATCGTCAAAATAAAGCAGAATGAAGATAACGGTATATATTTTGATGTAAAACGACCTCTCTTTTCACTGCGCAAGGCCAGATGGAGTTTGCCCTTGAGTGCTTGCTGACCGCACAGCGCTGCCACTTAAGGCGCATTGTTCTCATGTCAGACAATCTCTAGTGTGCTGGATGTCTCTGTATATAAGCCAATAAATAGCAAAAACAACAGGCCACGCACCTGTAAACAGGACAACCGTCGTCAATGGCAGACGACCCACGACTACGATAACGCCAACTACGAGATACCCCCATGAGTATTCTTGCCATTCTGATATCGCTCGGGCTGCTGATGTTCCTGGCCTACCGCGGTATCACCGTTCTCTTGCTTGCCCCTCTGATGGCCGCCCTCGCCGTCGTCCTGTCAGGAGATGCAGCCGCCCTGCTGCCCAGCTACACCGTGACCTTCATGAGTCAGCTGGGCGGCTATCTGGCAAAGTTCTTCCCGCTGTTCATCCTCGGTGCCCTATTCGGTCAACTGATGGCCGATTCCGGGGCCGCGCATGCCATCTCCGAAGGCCTGGTCAAACGCCTAGGCACACGCCATGTGATCCTGACTGTGGTCCTGGCCTGTGCACTGCTCACCTATGGGGGCGTCTCGCTGTTCGTGGTCGCCTTCGCCGTCTACCCGATTGGCGCTCAGCTCTTCCAGCGCACCGGCACGCCCAAGCGACTGCTGCCCGCGGCCATCGCCCTCGGCTCCTTCACTTTCACCATGACGGCACTCCCCGGCACACCTGCCATCCAGAACGCCATCCCGATCCCCTACTTCCAGACCAACAGCTTTGCAGCGCCAGGCCTGGGCATCATCGCAGGCCTGATCATGCTAGGGCTGGGTACCTGGTGGCTGAAGGGACGTGCCAGCAAGGCTCAGGCACAGGGGGAAGGCTACGGAGTTCACAAGGACGAAGCGCTGGAGGAATCCATGGCGCCCACCGCACAGATGGGCATGATCACGGCGCTGATTCCGCTGGTGATGGTCATCGGCCTGAACGCCCTGATGACCTATCTCGTCTTCCCGCGCATCGATTTCTCCTACCTGAGCGAGGCCTTCCCGGAGCTTGACCCGGCGGGCGCCACCGGCATGTGGTCGATCCTGATCGCGCTGGCCTTGGCCTCCACCTGGCTGGTCATCTCACGTTGGAAGCAGTGGGCCGACCTGAAGACCACCGTCAACAATGGCTGCTTTGGCGCCATGCTGCCGGTCTTCAATACCGCCTCAGAGGTGGGATATGGCGCGGTGATCGCCAGCCTGGCCGGTTTCGCGATGGTCAAGGAGGCGGTGCTCGGCCTGTATCCGGGCAACCCGCTGATCTCGGAAGCGGTGGCAGTCAATGTGCTGGCCGGCATCACCGGCTCGTCATCCGGCGGCATGAGCATCGCGCTGTCGACTCTAGGCGAAACCTACCGCGAGATGGCCGTCAATGCCGGCATCGACCTGGAACTGATGCACCGCGTGGCGGCGCTGGCGGCGGGCAGCATGGACACCTTGCCGCATTCCGGAGCGGTCATCACCCTGCTGGCGATCTGCAAGCTGACTCACCGCCAATCCTACGGCCAGATGTTCATGATGACGGTCGCCTTCCCGATGCTGGCCCTGATTGCCGTCGTGACCCTGGGCAGCCTGGTCGGCAGTTTCTGAGCCGTAACAGCTTTTGAACCGTTTAAGCTACTGGCCATAAGCGGAGCAAAGTGACACCAATACAATGACAAGAAGGCCACCCATTCGGGTGGCCTTCTTGTTGAGCAATCACGCCAGCAATGCGCTGACACCTCAGTAGACGTGGTGAGCCCGCTTCGGGTTCAGCGTCTCATGACGTGCACGCGTCTTTATCCAGAGCGTAAGGTCATCGCGGTCGGTGCCTGGATTCTCGGCGACCCACTCGACGATACGCGAGGCGATGAATTCGGCATGAAACTCATCATCGAACTGCAGCAGCATGAGGTCCTCGCCCGCCTGAGAGATGCGCAACAATACCTCGCTGGTCGGCAGTACATAGAGATTCAACTCATGCAGGTATTGTGTCGTGAAGGTGACACGCCGAAAGCGTTCGGGAACATTGCGCCCGCTGTGAGTAATATCATTCATGAAAGCCATGGCTCTCTCCTGCATCAAGGCGCTCATCGTTTTTGCTCATTTTTGAGCTTTGCCACTTATCATAGCGCACAGGATGTACTTCCGGCTGATTTATGCATATATTTTAATAAAACCTGCAAACAACATCCTTCAACCGGTTATCAACTCTATATCCTGGCAAGTCACTTTCGGATAGCGGCCGTTATCACTGTTGCCGCTGAAGCAATGCATCACTTTGCAAGGTTAGCTGAACTCGCGTCAGCCAGCCCGCCAGCAGCGCCTGCTTGTGCCGACTCATGGTGCGATGTTGCTCGATCACTTCGCATAATCGATCGCCGGCCGCACGCATTCTGGTAGGGCTCTCCCCTCGGGCACAGCGCTGATAGTCATCCGCCAGCCCATGGATCAATTCGCGCAAGGCGTGCTGTACCGGGCGCGGCACATCGTTGCCCAATTCCCGCCGCACGAAGCCTATGCCGCGTCCGATATCCATCCCTGTCAGGCCCAGCGTCAGTAGCGGCATTCCGAGCACTTGCTCCTGTGCAGCATCGGGCTGGCCGTTTGCAGTTTCGCCACTGCGGCGCGCTTCCTGTTCACGACTGCGAGTCTGCTCATGCCGGGCCAGGCGCAACAGCCTGTCGCCCATACGGCCGCCGAACCAGCTGTCCAGGCGTTCGGTAGAGCGCTCCGCCAGCTCACGAATATCACTCGCCGTGGCGCGAATCAGCTGGCGCTTGTCCCAACCGGCTCCCGGCACAGGGATCAGGCGGAATCCAATGATGGTCACGATCAGACCGATCCCGGCTGCCAGACTTCGATTGAGGGTATAGGCGACATCGAAGGTCATACCGTTGTCCGGCATCACCAGCAGAATATTGAACACCACGAAGGGCAAGGCGATACCCGCCAGCGCCGGCACGACGGACCCCATCAGGCCGAGGAACAGAGGAATACTGAAGATGGTCACAAAGGGCACGAAGTGGTGGGCGTGACTGAGCATGACATTGCCGAACAGCAATACGCTCGGGACCGCCAGCAGCAAGCCCTTGAGCACCATCGGAATGATCGGCGCCGGATCACCACGGCTGACGAAGATGCCCGAGAACAAAGTCCCTAGCAGCATGGCCACCGCCCCGTTGTCCCACGCCGTCGCAAGCCAGAAGATAGCCGTGGCGCTGAAGATGGTCATCGCGCGGATCGCATCAATGGCGGCGCGTCCGTGATCGCGGTGCCAACTCATGCTTGGCTGACGCAGCTGATGACGGTCGGGATGATTGATGACCTCACGTGCCTGCAGGATGACCAGCGCATGCCCCAGCACCTCACGCAGACTGAACAGCAATCTGGCTTCCAGCGCGGTGATGCTTCGCTGACCGCGTGACAGGCGCAGACATTCCCCGCGCAGCTCCTTGAGCGTCTTGCGAGCCTGGGCCGTGCCCTGATTGTCGGCCATGCTTTGTAAAGCCGCGCCCAGACGTTGCATCAGGTCCTGGGTCGGCTGACTGAAACGCTCGGCTTCCTCTCTCTTTACCTGGTTCAACTCGTTGGGCTGTGCGCTTGCCCCACCGTCATCGTTCTGTGATGGCACAAAGAACTCGGGATGACGCAGCTGGTGCAGGGCCTTGAGTGTCGCGTAGAGACGCATGCTGCGCCGTGTCAGCAAGTGAACACCGCGAATACGTCCCTTGCCTTGGGGGCCTTCATAACGCGCCGAGTGAGCATCGATCTCGAGATTGTTGAGCGCCTCCAACCCGGTCATCATCTGCTCGAGCATCGCCATGCGTTCCTGATGTTGATCCTTTTGCCGTCCAGTTGTCTTGCCTCCCTCTAACGGCATCGAGAACGCCAGCGCCATATAGCGGAAGGTGGCATTCACCGCTGTGTCCGCCAGCTGGCCGAGATGATCCCGTACCCGTATCGGCCATAGCAGCGCACTCACGACGACAGCACACAGCGCGCCGAGACTCAGCTCACTGAGACGGGCCAGCGCCACCGAGAAGAAGTCATCCGGCGCCGAGGACGTCAGCACCACGATGATCATGCAGGCCACCGCCGCCATCACACAGCCATAGGACAGATTGTTGTGCGTCAGCGAGGCGCCATAGATACATAGCCCGATCCACAGTGTGACCGAGCCCAGCGCCAGTTCGGGTACCTGGGCAAAGCAGCCCATGATCACCACGGCCACACAGGTACCGACGAAGGTACCCGTGACCTGACAGATGCCCTTCTCGACCACCATGCCCGACATCGGACGTGTCTGCAGAAACGCCGCCGAGATCAGCGCCCAATAGGGTCGATCGAGGTCGAAGAAGAAGGCGGCGTAGAGGGCCAGCGCCATCGCCAGCACACCCTTGGTGGCGAACTTCAGGGCGAACGGCGAAGGCCTGAGAAAGGCGGCCAGAGCGGGAGACATGGATCAGTGCTTCCCGTCTGCGTCTTGGGCGGCCTGATCTATCTCGTCAGGTTCCGCCTTGGCAGGATCCGCCTTGGCATGACTGGTCTCATCCTTGCCATCCTCAGCAGTGATCAGCCTGACACTCGCCGTCATGCCGGCGGCAAGATTGACACCTGAGGCACGTACCGCCTCGATATCATCAAATTCCACCCGTACCGGAATGCGCTGCGCCAGACGCACCCAACTGAAGGTGGCGCTGACCTGAGGCAGCTGCTGGGCATTGGTCGCGGTATTGTCATCGGCGATGCCCTGACCGATCCCCACGACCCGCCCCTTGAAGTCTTCATTGCCGCTCATCAGCGTGATCTGGACCGGATCGCCCGGACGCACATGCTGCAGCTTGGTCTCCTGGAAGTAGGCGCTCAGGTAGAAGGAGTCTTCCTTGATCAGCGCCATCACCGCCGTGCCGGCCGTGACGTAATTGCCCTGACTGAGGTGCATGTTGAGAATGCTACCGTCGGCGGGTGCCACAAGACGCGTACGATCGAGATCCAGCTGCGCGGATTGCACCGCGGCTTCGGCCTGTTGCACGTCGGCGCGGGCGACTTCGGCTTCCAGACGCGCACTGTCGCGCTCTTCCTCACTGATGGCACGATTGGTCAAGCGACCACGACGATTGGCTTCATGCTCCTTCAGACTCAGGGTCGCCCTGGCACTGGCGAGACTGGCCTTGGCCTTGGCGAGCGCGGCCTCATAGCGCGCACGATCGACCTGAAGGATGACGTCCCCTTCCTTGACGCGCGTGGTATCCGCCACATTCAGCTCACGCACCCAACCGGAGACATCCGGGCTCAACGTGATCACCTCGGCGCGCACCCGGGCGTCGCGCGTCCAGGGACTGTACATGTAGGTATTCCACAGCCACACCGCACACCAGGCTGCAGCCGCCACCAGACAGAGAGTGATGATCCATTTGACGGCTTTGTGTCGCAGGTTGCGCATGCGGTTTCCTTGGGGAATAGAGGGGCTGGGGAAAATGGGTGCCACGAAACGGGGCATGGGAAGATCGGGATCACGAATGGCGTAACGCTGAAGGAATGGCGCACGTCACGTCACGAGGGCGACCACCGCCGCCAGACAGATGACAAACAGCGAGATATCGAACCAGGCCTCGAACCAGAGCTCGTGATTGGCCAACAGACGATGCAGCAGCGTGCGAATGATACCCGCCGCCAGCAAGGCGACCAGCGCATAGACCAGCATCGGGCTGATCAGGAATTCCCCGACCACCATTTCATGCAGCGCATTGAAGCCAGGCGCAACATCATTGCCTGCAGCGATTTCCTTCATCGAGATGTCCTAATCCTGTGTTATGCGAGATCTGGCTTGCGTCATGCGAGAGCTTGGTCCCACCTGACAAAATCCCGACTGACATGCGTACAATCAGCGTTCAACGATGGTGGCAGACTCGTGCGCATTCAAGGTCCGCGAGTGGACTGTTCCACCATGCGGATCTGGAGGGCAGCGTCGTCGCTGAGAATATATGCAGGCTAACATTTTTTGCCGTCGCGCACCGTTGCGTCAGAAGAATCACCCCATTCCTCGCACAACGGGCGACCAGAATCCGCTCTCAATTTGGCTGAACGCTAATTGGAACAATCAGCCTGGACGCCAAGTATTCAGGTAGTAGCAGAGTACAAGGTGCCCCGAACGCAAGACGGCTTACCCGGAAGGCAAGCCGTCTTGTTTTTTCCACTTCCTGCTTCCTGCAGATTGCTACACCGCGTAGCCGAGCACGCGTGGCAGCCACAGGGCGAGCTCAGGGAACAACATCACCACCGCCAGCGCTGCCAGCATCGCCACCACGAAGACCATGGCCCAACCTACCGTCTTCTCGAGCCGGACCCCGGCCACGCTACTGGTCACCATCAGATTGACCGCCACTGGCGGGGTGAACTGCCCGATCGCGATGTTCATCGCCAGCAGGATACCGAACCACACCGGATGCCAGCCGAAGTGCTGCATCACCGGAATCAGCACCGGCATCAGGATCAGGTAGATGGAGACCGCATCCAGCAGCATCCCGGCAATCAGCACTGCCACCATCACCAGAATCAGCAGCGTCGTTCCGCTATCCGACAGCGTGATCAGCCATTCGGCCAGATGCCGGAAGGTACCCAGCATGGTGCCCGCCCAGGCGAATATGCCCGCCAGCGCGATGATCAGCATCACCACACCGGAGATGACGGCCGCCTCTCTGAGCAGTTCCCACACCTGGGAGAGCTTGAGCTCGCGGGTGATGAATAACCCGACACACAGCCCATAGGCGGCGGCCACTACCGCCGCTTCCGTGGGCGTGAAGAGGCCTGAGCGCAGTCCGCCGAGGATGATCACCGGCGCGAGCAGGGCCGGGATCGCTGCGCGGAACGCCGGACCCAGCGCGATACGCTCTACCTGAGTCGGGTCTTCCCAGCGATAGCGACGCGAAAGGAACCAGGCCGGCAGCAGCAAGGCCACGCCCACCAGCAAGCCCGGAATCAGGCCCGCGGCAAACAGCGCACGCAGATCCACCCCCGGCACCACGATGGAATAGAGGATCAGCGCGATGGACGGCGGGATCAGGATCGCCGTGGAGGCCGAGGCCGCAATCAGCGTCGCCGAGAACGCCCTGGGGTAGCCCGCCCGAGTCATGCTGGGGATCATCACCATCGCCACCGCGGCCGCATCCGCCGGGCCGGAGCCGCTCATGCCGCCCATGATCAGGCATACCAGCACCGCCACCAGTGCGAGCCCCCCGTGACGCGGGCCGATGAGCGCCTGGGCAAAGCGCACCAGCCGCGCCGCCACACCGGCACGCTCGAACACCAGCCCCGTCAGGATGAACAGCGGAATGGCGATCAGCGGATACTTGGCGATGCTGTTGTAGGTATTGGTGCCGAGGGTGGCTAGCATGCTGACCGGCAGCCCCGCGACGATACCCACCGCACCCGAGAGCCCCAGCGCGAAGGCCACCGGCACGCCGAGTATCAACAGGGCGGCAAAACTGGCGAGCAACCAGAGATCAGGACTCATGATCTGACTCCTTGTGCTCTGACGACGCATTTTGACCGGGCCCTTGCGAAAGACGCTCGACACACTGCTGCAACTGACGCCAGGCCATCGCCAGCGCCAATATGGGCAGCCAGATCACGTACCACCAGTTGGGCAGACCCAGCCCCGGTGACAGCGAGTCCCACTGATACTCCTCCAGCGCGAAGGTCCCCCCGAACCACACCACCAGCCCCAGCACGACCAGCACCGCCAGGGTCTGCACGATCACGACCAGTCGCCAGAGCGGCAACGGCAGCACGTCTTCCAGCAATGCGATACGAATATGCGCCTGACGGCGAATCGCCACCGAGGCGCCCGCCAGCGTCAACAACACCAGCAGGAAGACCGAGAATTCCTCGGTAAAGGCAAAGGAGGCATCGGTGGCATAACGCACCACCACATTGGCCAGACTGATGATACCGATCAGTCCCAGCGCCAACGCCGCCAGCCAGGACTCCGGCCGCACGCGTGGCGGTGGCCTGTCCGTGGGGGCAGGCGCTCCATTGGCGCCGTCTTGCAGAGCTCGTTGCGACGTTTGAGGTGATGCTTGTTGAGAGGATTGTTGCGACTTTTGCGACATGACACGCGATCCACACGAACGCCGAGGCTGTCAGGCCCCGGCGTGGTTCTTCACTCAATAACGCGCACAGACCGCATTATTCCCGATGTCATCTGCTCAGTGAGCAGCAGCGATGGTGGCCCTGGCAGACTCAGCGCGAGGCCTCGACCTCGGCACGTGCCGTCTCGACCAGCGACTCGCCGATCTTGGGTGTCCAGCTGGCGTAGACCGACTGGGTGGCGTCACGGAAGGTCTGCATCGCATCCTCATCCAGCTTGACGACATTCACGCCGCGCGCCTCGATGTCCGCCAGCCGCTGGGCATTGCCCTCACGACTCATGGCGATCTCCCAGGCACCCGCTTCCTTGGCGGTCTCGGTCAGCAGAGTGCGCTCCTGTTCACTGAGCGACTTCCACACGCGCTGGTTGGCGGCGAAGATCAGCGGGTCCGCCATGTAGTGCCAAAGCGTCAGGTGGGTCTGACCGACCTGATCGATGCGCGCGACATCGAACACCGACAGCGGGTTCTCCTGTCCATCCACCGCACCGGTGGTCAGTGCCGGCTTGGCATCGGCCCAGCTCATCTGGGTCGGGTTGGCACCCAGCGCCGTGAAGGTGTCCTGGAACAGCGGCGAGCCCACCACACGAATCTTCAGGCCCTTCAGGTCATCCGGCGAGGTGATCGATTTCGAGGAATTGGACACCTCACGGAAGCCGTTCTCGCCCCACGCCAGCGGCTTGATGCCCTTGGACTCGATGGCGGCGAAGACCTGCTTGCCCGACTCGCCCTGGGTCAGCGCATCGATGGCGGCGTGGTCCGGCATCAGGAACGGCAGCGAGAACAGATTGAGCTCCGGTACCTGGGGCGACCAGTTGATGGTCGAGCCCACCGCGAGATCGATCAGCCCCTGACGCATGGCCGAGAACTCCTTGGTCTGGTCCCCCGCCACCAGCTGGGCATTCGGATAGACACGCAGGGTGAGCTCGCCACCGGAGCGCTCCTCTACCAGTTCGGCCCACTTCTCGGCCGCCTGTCCCCACGGGAAGGCATCCGACAGCACGGTGGAGACGGACAGCTCACGCGCCTCGGCATCACTCGCCATCAGCGGTGACAGCAGAGCCAGGCCAAGCACGCCGGCCATCAGGGCAGAGCGACCCGTGGCAGCGACACGCGGGCGCGCGGTCTGGCTTTGAGAAAGAGCTGGAGAATGATCCGAACAGCGGTGACGCAGATGACGAGAGGCGGGGCCAGCGTTGGCGTGTGCAGCGGTCAGGGTCATGAATAACCTCTTGATTATGATGTTGTTGAGTGTGTCCAGAGGCAGATTCGCATCTACTTTGGTCGCTGACCATTCGACCATGCGACAGATCGGCGCTTTTTCGACGCTCACATGCTATCTCGCTGCATTACCGATCACTGTATATGCATCCACCCATCGGGTTTTCCGAGACCTCTTGCGTACGAAACGCTCGACCATGTGGTGTCATCAGCGTGTGTCGCCAAGGAGCGCATCCAGCAATGCAAGAGGGCCAACCCTCGCGCAGGCCCCGCCAACAGCGAGTTTGACGATATTGCCCTTTGCAGGATGCCGTGCTTTTACAGCGCCAGGGTGTCCCGAGCCCGGGTCGGGTCATGATTTCATGAAGCACTGTATATTTATCCACCACACTACATCCTTGAGACAAATTTCACGATATGTCGCCTTTCAACCACACAATGGCGCACCACGGGTCGCAGACTCCGGATTCGGTCGGTAGACTGAGCGCCGTTCCCGCAAGGACCGACCACGACTGACCAACATCACGCACGCAAGTGTCGTACCTGACATCTCGTCGGCACCGCTCCCACGGTCCCGACCCTGACTGATGAGGCCCCCTTCCATGCCGAACCCCCAGCAGGAAGCCATACCCACTCCCACCTTCGAGACCGAGCCGCTCGACACCTCGCGCAAACGACTGCAGCCGACCAGCAGTCTCGGCGCAGCGGTCGTTCTGTGGTCGCTGCTGCTGGGAATGGGGATGCTGATGCTGGCCAACGGACTGCAGGGCAGTCTGTTGGGGATTCGCGCCTCCTCGGAAGGCTTCAGCAACACCATGACGGGCATCATCATGTCGGCGTACTTCGCCGGCTTCCTGCTCGGCTCGACGCTTGCGCCACGCAAGCTGCGCCGGGTCGGTCATGTGCGCACCTTCGCGGCGCTGGCCTCCATCACCTCGGTGTGCATCCTGATCCACGCACTCTATGTGGTGCCCGAGGTGTGGATCGCCATGCGTTTCATCACCGGCTTCGCCTTCGCCGGCCTCTACGTGGTCGCGGAGAGCTGGCTCAACAGCCAGGCGACCAACCAGATGCGTGGCCGTCTGCTGGCCATCTACATGGTGATCACCTATCTGGGCATGGGCGGCGGCCAGTTGCTGCTCAACGTCGCCAACCCGGACACCTATCTGCTGTTCATCCTGGTGTCGGTGATCATGTCGCTGGCGCTGGTGCCGATGCTGCTGTCCGCCTCACCACAACCGGAAGGCGCGCAGCCGGAGGCGATGGGACTGGTGCGTCTGCTGCGCCTTGCCCCACTAGGGACGTTGGGCGGCTTCGCCACTGGCATCGCCAATGGCACCGTCTTCGGCATGGGCGCGGTGTATGCCGACCGCGCGGGCCTGCCGGTGCAGGAAGTCTCCTGGTTCATGGGTGCCTTCATTCTGGGTGCCGCCCTGCTGCAATGGCCGCTGGGCAAGCTCTCCGACAAGCTGTCGGCCAAGAAGGTGATTCTGGGCTGCAGTCTCGGGGCGATCGCGCTGTCCATCGGCGGCGTGCCGTTCAGTGGTGGCAGCATGCTGACCATGGCGCTGCTGGGTGCAGGCCTCGGCGGGTTGATCCTGACCCAGTACTCGCTGTTCCTGGCCGCGGCCAACAACCTGCTGACCACGCCACAGATCATCTCCGCCAGCGGCACGCTGGTGCTGATGCATGGCGCGGGCGCGATTCTGGGCCCGCTCACCGCGGGTCTGCTGATGGAGCGCTTCGGGGCCGTCGGCTTCCTCTATACCCTGACCGCCATACACGTGCTGATCGTGATTCTGGCCGCCAGTGTCACCAGCAAGCCGCGTCAGGAACTGGATGCCGAGGAAGGCGATCACCCCGGCCACTATGTAGTGGCGCCCTCCACCACCAGTCCGCTGAGCGCCGCCTGGGTCGAGGAAGCCATCACCGAGCCGGAAACCGGTCAGCTGGAATTCGACTTCGATGCCGAACCTGAGCCGGAGTTGAGCGAGGAAGAGCTCGCTGCCCAGCAACAGGAAGCCGCCTCTGAAACAGAAGAAGGCGTCGTGCAGCAGGTCGACAATGAGGAAGGCGTGATGAACGACCGCGTCACCGGCATGGAAGACGACTGGCATCTGGATGGCCATATCGACGAGCAGGCCCAGCACCTCAGCGAAGAGGAACGCCGCGTCAAGTCGGAACCGGAGCGCGAGAGCTACTGATCACGTCTGACGACATGCTCGAGTGATAACCAAGAACACCGCCTCTCAGGGCGGTGTTCTTGGTTGGGGCGGGCGGAATAGGGACAGGAGAAAGTGAGACAGGAGACAGGAGACACAAGGGCAGGCGTAACAGCAAGACGGTTCAGCAAGAGGATAAAGCTCGGGGAAACGAAGAAGGCTCAAGACGATACAGACTCAACGGCGACGCTTGCCCGCCCGCGCCACCAGATGCGGTGCCAGCACACCCTGCAGCCGACGCACGGCCTGGGAATGCAGCTGCGAGACACGCGATTCGGTGACATCGAGTACCGCGCCGATCTCCTTGAGGTTGAGCTTCTCCTGATAGTAGAGCGCCATCAACAGCTTCTCGCGCTCCGGCAGCCGCGCGATGGCCTCATTCAAGGCCCGCCGCGTATCGGCCTCTTCCAGCGCCTCGTGCGGCAAGGCAAACGGCGTGGCGAAGGGCGTCGCCTCGGGCGAGGTATAACCGCCCGCCAGCCCGCCTTCCTCATCCATCATCTCGTCCAGCGACATCACCATGCCGTTGTTGGTGTCCAGCAGCAGGCGTCGGTAATCTTCCAGCTCAAGCCCCATGGCGGCGGCGATCTGGGTCTCCTCCGGCGGATAGCCCAGGCTCTGCTCCAGCTGCTGGATCACGCTCTCTAGCTCGCGCCCGGCCCGCCGCACACTGCGTGGCAACCAGTCACGCGAGCGCAGCTCATCGAGCATCGCGCCGCGGATGCGCTGACTGGCATAGGTGGCAAAGCTGGCGCCGTGACCCTGCTCATAGCGGCCCACGCATTCACACAGCCCCAACATGCCAGCCTGAATCAGATCCTCGAGATCGACACTCGCTGGCAAGCGCACTTGCAGCTGCAGCGCGATCCGGCGCACCAGCGGTTGGTATTCAGAGTAGATATCCTGCTGGGCCATGCGCCCATTGGCGGTATACATCGGCGTCCTGGTCCTCGCTTGCATCCCTCGGGGTCGTTTGACTCAGGGTCGTGCCCCCCCATCCTCGGGACTCCTGTTCCCAGCGTATTGTCGCGCCCCCGCCACAAACCATTCGCTCGAATAGCTACCCTCAGCGACGGCTTTCCTGCCTTACGTCGCCACTCTGCCTCGGGGAGGCGGAAATGAAGGCAGACGTGAAGAGACAAAGAGGGAAGACGAGACACGTACAACCCCGACAGCAGATCGACAGAATGTCGCGAGGGTGAAGCGAGAGTGGAGCGAGGATGTCACGAGGAGCGCCCGTATGAAGAGCGCGCAAGGAAAGCCAGCGAGACAGCCGGAATGAGAAAGGTCAAAAGGCTGCAAAAAATTTCTAAAGTTCTGTCGCGCCGCGACGATAACTGAAGCAACGGCACAGGAGTCGTTACTGGCGACACGCCATCTATCTCCCCATTACGACAGGAAGTGACACATGGCTTCAGTGATCAATACCAATACCCTTTCCATGGTGACTCAGCAGAACCTGAATCAGTCCCAGAACGCCCTGAACACCTCCATGGAACGTCTGTCCTCCGGCCTGCGTATCAACAGCGCCAAGGACGACGCCGCCGGTCAGGCCATCGCCAACCGCATGGATTCCCAGATCACCGGCCTGTCCCAGGCGCAGCGTAACGCCAACGACGGCATCTCCGTCGCCCAGACCGCTGAAGGCGCATTGAATCAGGTCAACGATAACCTGCAGCGTGTCCGTGAGCTGACTGTCCAAGCACAGAATGGGACCAATAACGCCGATGACCTGACTTCCATTCAGAATGAAATTGATCTACGTCTTGAAGAAATCACTCGTATCTCTGAACAGACAAGTTTCAATGGTATTGACGTTCTTCAAGAAGACAACACCATGAGCATCCAGGTGGGGGCCAATGATGGTGAAGTAATCACAATTGACCTCAAGCAGATCAATACTGAAACCTTGGGCCTGACGGGCTTTAATGTTGATGGCAATGGAATAAAAAATAACACTGCCACTGAAACAGATTTAATGGCAGCAGGTTTTGCAGAGTCTACAAGTATAGCTGGCCAATATACTGACGCAGACTTCAATGCAGCTGCTACGATTAGTGACGTATTTGGAGAAATCACTGAGGATGGAGCAAAGATAACCCAAGTTGGTGGAAGTGGAACAGTATACACTTATGCTTCTGACAGTGAATCCTTCAGCTATGATGCAACAGTAGCAGATATTGGTGGCGCTGGTACAGCCACTCAGCTCACACCTTCTGCAGGTGACACAAATGCTATCACTATCTCACTTGGCGGCGAGGAACAAGAGGTTCTGGTTGACGACAGTGGAAATCTCACTGATGCCAACAGTGGA
Organism: Cobetia sp. BMC6; assembly: GCF_029991385.1. Taxonomy (NCBI): domain Bacteria; kingdom Pseudomonadati; phylum Pseudomonadota; class Gammaproteobacteria; order Oceanospirillales; family Halomonadaceae; genus Cobetia; species Cobetia sp. BMC6. Next base: position 242,222 of record NZ_JAKUMF010000003.1, on the reverse strand, counting down.
AACAAGCTTTATTTCGATGGCGCGAACAACCTTAGTGAAACCAATTCAGGATCTGATACTCAAGCTTCAATTTCAGATATAACGACTTACTTATCCCAAGGCAACACCAATACTTTAGCTGGCGCAGACAATTACATAAAGTCCGGCAACACTACTTATGCAGCTTCAGCCAACGATGATGAATTTTCTGCTACCAACCTGACAACCTCTAAAGCACAACTTGAAAAAGATATCAACGCTGACGCTGCTAGCTCTTACAACATTGATCTCGACGATGACGTAGCGACTACAGGAGATAATTTCTCGATCACTAACGCCAATGCTGTCACCGGCGGTATTGCTGGTGCAGGCAATGCTTTATTTACTTCTGGCTTTGATAGCTCAAAGTTCGCTGGAACTGCAGGCGAAACCATTTATGCCAATGACAATGGAAAAATCACCGATGGTGCTGGCAACGAAATTTATGCAAAAGAAGATGGCAGCTTAACACTCGAAAGCACAAGTGATGCAACTGCTACAAAAGACCCGCTCGCAGCGTTGGATGATGCACTAAAACAAGTTGATGGCATGCGCTCGGACCTCGGTGCCGTGCAGAACCGTTTCGACTCTGCCATCACCAACCTAGCGACGACCGAAACCAACCTGGCGTCTGCCCAGTCGCGTATTCAGGATGCTGACTATGCAGAAGAAGTCTCCAGCATGACCACTGCACAGATTCTGCAGCAGGCGGGGACTTCCATGCTGACACAGGCCAACCAGGTACCGCAGAACGTGCTGTCTCTGCTGGGCTGATCTCTGGCTCACATGCTGCATAGGCCTGTCACTGAGCAAGAGTGGCAGGCCGGTCGTTGGCAGAGGTTAGTGGCCTTGTTGATATTGCTCCTTTTAGTCAACAGCGCTCGTGCATTTCAATCTCCGTCAGCAATATCCAGCAGCAGCAAACAAAAAGGGCAGACGCATCGCGTCTGCCCTTTTTCATTGGAATGTGGGCATGAATCACACCGCCATGTTCATGATTTCCTTGTAGGCACTCAGCAGCTTGTTGCGCACCTGTACGGTCATCTCGAATTCCAGTGAGGCCTTCTGGCCTGCCACCATGACCTGATCGAGGCTGACATCCGGGCTGCCCAGCTCGAAGGCCCTGGCCTGGCCTGCCGCGACCTGCTGTGACTGGCTGACGCGCGCCAGCGAATCCTTGAGCATGCCGGCAAAGCCCTGAGCATCAGTGCCGCTGGCCTCTGACACTGCGCCCACCGACTGAGCGTTGCTCCCGGCCGCCTGCGCCGCCATCTGATCGAGCTGCTGCAGACTGCCCGTCATCGCGGATGACATCGCCGCGCCGACTGCCTCAATCGCCATCCCGCCTCTCCTTTCTCAACACGCGCCATTCGTCTGCCGCTTTCAGTGGGGCTCAGACTACCAGTCAGTCGAGCGGCTGAAAGTGACTAATACCCCTGTTTTGCGACGCTATTCGTCTGATTGGATGTGCGCCCAGCTTCGATAATGGCCAACCTACGCAAGAAGGCGCTGCGAAACGCGACATTGTTGATCCATCGTTTTCATGTTTCGCCCTGCTTGCTGGAATCACCCGCTGCGAGTTCAGACCACGGCGCTTATCGGACATCTGCATGAGTACACCCAGCCAGACAGCGCCCCAGTCGGGCACCTCCACGACGTCAGAATCATCGGACAAGCCAGCCAACCCCTTGTTGGCACGCCTGGCGGCATTGCCACGTCTGCCGCTCATCATGGCGGCCGCCTTCAGCGTGGCTGTCATCGTCGCGTTGTTGCTGTGGGGCGCTGGCACCCAGTGGAGTGTGCTCTATCGTGATCTGCCCGCCAGCGAAGGCGGCGAGATCGTCGCGCAGCTGGAGCAGACCGGCGTGCCCTATCGGCTGAGCAATGAAGGCGCCACCGTCGAAGTCCCCAAGGAGGATGTCTATCGCCTGCGTCTGGCACTTGCCCAGCAGGGCCTGCCCAGCCAGGGCGGTTCCGGCTTCGAGCTGATGGATACCCAGGCCTTCGGCATCAGCCAGTTCACCGAACACGTCAATTACCAGCGCGCCCTGTCCGGCGAGCTGTCGCGCACCATCGCCAGTCTCGAGCCCGTGTCCAGCGCTCGTGTGCACCTGGCACTGCCGGAAGATTCCGTCTTCGTGCGCGAGCGCCGCCCAGCGACCGCTTCCGTGGTGGTAGAACTCAAGGGCGGACAGCAGCTCAAGGCACGTCAGATCCAGGCTATCCAGCACCTGGTGGCCGGCAGCGTGCAGGGCCTGGCCAGCGAAGACATCACCGTCGTCGATCAGGACGGCAATCCGCTGTCGCGCCCGGCGGGCGATGCGCTCAATCTCGATGGCAGCGCGCTAGAATATGCCCAGGCACTGGAGCGCAGCTATCAATCGCGCATCAATGCTCTGCTGACGCCACTGGTGGGACGCGACAACTTCCGCGCCGAGGTCAGCGCCCAGCTCGATTTCTCCCACGCCGAAGAGACCGAAGAGCACTACACGCCCAACCAGCAACCGGGCAGCGCAGCGGTGCGCAGTGAACAGCTCAACAACATCGGCGCCGGCGAGATGCTCGGCATCGGCGGCGTGCCGGGTGCCCTCTCCAACACGCCCCCGGGGATTGCCGCCTCGCCCATCAATGCCGATGACGCGGCGAATGCTGACGGCACCACACAGACTGACGACGCGGCCAGCGGTCTGAGCAACTATCAGCGCAGCAGCACCATCAACTATGAAGTCAACAAGCGCGTGCGCCACACCCGTGCGCGCCTGGGTCGCCTCGATAATCTCTCGGTGGCGGTGGTGATCAATCACCGCCGCATCATGGACAGTGACGGCAACCCGACCAGCGAACCGCTGGCAGCCGACCAGCTGGCACAGATCGATTCGCTGGTGCGCGAGGCGATGGGCTTCAATGCCGAGCGTGGCGACAGCCTGAGCGTCATCAATGCGCCCTTCATGACCGCCGAGCAGCAGAACGCCGGCCCGCCACAGCAGTGGTGGGAGAAGTGGTTGAACAATCCCGAGATGCAGGCGCTGGCCATCGAGCTTGGCCGCTACCTGATCATCGGCTTCATCGCCTGGCTGCTGTATCGCAAGTTGCTGCGCCCGCTGTTGCAGCCGCTGCTGCGTCCGCAGGAGGCCTACCAGACCATCGGTCAGCCGCCCGGCACTCAGGCAGCCGGCAGCGCCGCGGGTGGCATCGCCGGCATGGAGTCTGGCCTGGCGACGGCCAATGGTGAGCTGGGCAGCATGATGGCGAGCCAGGCAGCACCGGCCAGTGGCCCGCGCACGCCGACCACCTATCAGCAGAACCTCAAGGATGCACGTGACATGGCCCGCGATGACCCGCGCATGGTCGCCATGATCCTCAAGAACTGGATGAGTCACCATGAGTAAGACACTGACGAACATGGAACGCAGCGCTGCCCTGATCATGAGTCTCGACGAGGACAGCGCCGCAGAGGTCTTCAAGTTCCTGTCTGCCCAGGAGATCCAACAGCTCAGCGCGACGATGACCAACATGCCGCAGGTCACCCAGGAGCAGATGGCGAAGACGCTGGAGGCATTCCACGCCGACAGCGAGCAGTTCAGCGCCGTCAATCTGCTCTCCACCGACCATATCCGCTCGGTGCTTGTGAAGGCGCTGGGGCAAGAGCGCGCCAGCTCGCTGCTCGAAGACATCTACGAGAGCTCCGGTCAGAACAATGGCATCGAGACGCTGAACCTGATGGAGCCGCCGCTGGTGGCTGAGATGATCCGCGACGAGCACCCGCAGATCATCGCCACCATCATGGTGCACCTGGAGCGCCATCAGGCCTCGCAGATTCTCGAGCACTTCTCCGACACCCTGCGCAACGATGTGCTGCTGCGTATCGCCACCTTCAGTGGCGTGCAGCCGGCAGCCCTGCAGGAACTGACCGAAGTGCTGAGCAACATGCTCAGTGGCCAGAACCTCAAGCGCAGCAAGATGGGCGGTATTCGCACTGCGGCCGAGATACTCAACCTGATGCCGGGGCAGCAGGAAGAGCAGGTGCTCGAGGCGATGCGCCACCACGACGAGAGTCTGGCGCAGCAGATCATCGACGAGATGTTCGTGTTCGAGAATCTGGTCGGGCTCGAGGACCGCTCCATCCAGCTGCTGCTCAAGGAAATCGACAACGAGACGCTGGTCACGGCGCTCAAGGGCTCTCCCGAGGCGATCATCCAGAAATTCCTGCAGAACATGTCGCAGCGTGCCGCCGAGATGCTGCGTGATGACATGGAGGCGCGTGGTCCGGTGCGTGTCAGCCAGGTCGAGGCCGAGCAGAAGAGCATCCTGCAGACGGTACGTCGACTGGCCGACAGCGGCGAGATCGTGATCAACAGCGGTGGCGAGGATTATGTCTAGTGAGCGCCATGTCTAGTGAGGACTGTGCCTAATGAAGACCATATCCAGTTCTGATCCGCATCGTGACGCGCCTGAGCCGTGGACCGAGCACGACGTGGAGAGCAGCGACGACATGCATCAATGGCAGCCGCTGGAACTCGACGCGCTGGATGGCAAGCCCACAGCGTCTCAGTCGGGTGGCGGCTTTCAAGCCGGCATGCCGCACACTGCGGCGCCGGATGTCGGCCTGATCCGGCGCATGGCACAGCGTGCTCGCTCGACCTTCGAGCAGGAGACGCTAGAGCAGCAACAGGCGGCACGTGACGAGGGCTATGCCGCGGGTGAGAAAGCCGGTTATGAAGCGGGTCTGGCGCGTGCAAGGCAGGAAGCCGCCGAGCAGGCGACGCGTCAGACCGAGGCCGCCCAGCAGGCACTCGAACAACAGGCCGCCCAGCTGGCACCGCTGATCGAGAATCTGCAGCAATCGCTGGCGTGCCTGGATGAGCAGATCAGCGATGAGCTGGCGGCACTGGCCATCAGCGTCGGCCAGCATCTGGCCCGCGAGGCATTTCGTGCCCACCCGGAGCACATCATCGACAGCGTGCGCAGCCTGCTGGCGGCTGACCCGCCGCTGATCGGCCGCCCGCGCCTGTATCTGAATCCTGACGACCTGCCGCGCGTCGAGCAGGCAATGGGCGAACAGCTCACCAGGCTGGGTTGGCAATGTCTGCCGGACGCCAGCCTGAGCCTCGGCGGGTGTCGCGCCGAGGCCGATAGCGGCTGTCACGATGCCAGCCTCGAGAGCCGCCTGGACATGCTGTCACGCCAGCTGCGCCATCGCGGCAACGCCGATGGCAGCCTGCATGGCAAGGACGAGGCCAGCGGTTCGCGTATCGTGCAACGCCAGGCGTCAGAACATGTACAGCCAGAGCAGGCACGCACTGAGCTGGCAGGAGATCGCGCATGAGTGACACGCCATGAGCACCTCTTCCGCACAGCAATGGCGCAGTGCGCTGGGCGCCATTCGTGAGCGCGTCGAGAGCCTCGAGCCCCAGCGCAGCAATGGCCGCCTGGTGCGCGCGACCGGCCTGGTGCTGGAGGCGGTCGGCCTGCGGCTGCCGGTGGGCGCCAGCTGCCTGGTCGAGCTGGGCGCGAACCTGCCGCCGGCCGAGGCCGAGGTGGTCGGCTTCGCCGATCAGACCCTCTACCTGATGCCCATCGACCCGCTCAGCGGCGTCGCACCGGGCGCGCGGGTATTTCCGCTCGGGCATGGCAATGTCGGCGAGCGACGCTATCCGGTCGGCGAAGCGCTGCTCGGGCGGGTCGTCGATGGCGTGGGTCGCCCGCTGGATGGCCTCGGCCCGCTGGAAGATGTCGAACATGCGCCGCTGGAGAGCCGTCCGCTCAATCCGCTGGAGCGCGCGCCCATCGACACGCCGCTGGATGTCGGCATACGTGCCATCAATGCCTTGCTGAGCGTCGGCCGTGGCCAGCGCATGGGACTGTTCGCCGGTTCTGGCGTCGGCAAGAGTGTGCTGCTGGGCATGATGGCGCGCTTCACCGATGCCGATGTGATCGTGGTCGGCCTGATCGGCGAGCGTGGGCGCGAGGTACAGGAATTCATCGAGAACATTCTCGGCGAGCAAGGTCTCAAGCGCGCCGTGGTCGTGGCCACGCCGGCCGACATGACCCCGTTGCATCGCCTCAAGGGCGCCAGCTACGCGACGCGCATCGCCGAGTCCCTGCGCGACAACGGCCAGAATGTGCTGCTGATCATGGATTCGCTGACCCGCTACGCGATGGCCCAGCGCGAGATAGCCTTGGCCATCGGCGAGCCACCGGCCACCAAGGGCTATCCGCCTTCGGTATTCGCCAAGCTGCCGGCGCTGGTGGAACGCACCGGCAACGGCCGGCGTGGTGGCGGGTCGATCACCGCCTTCTATACCGTGCTGACCGAAGGCGATGACCAGCAGGACCCCATCGCCGACAGTGCGCGCGCGATTCTGGATGGGCATATCGTGCTGTCGCGACGCATCGCGGAAAGCGGCCACTACCCGGCCATCGATATCGAAGCCTCGATCAGCCGCGCGATGTCGGCGGTGGCGCCGGAGCGGCAGCTCACCCGCGCCCGTCGCTTCAAGCAGTTCTATTCCAGTTATCAGCGCAATCAGGACCTGATCGCCATCGGCGCCTACCAGCCCGGCAACGACAAGGTGCTCGACGCCGCGGTGCGCCTGCACGAGCCGATGGGACGTTTCCTGCAACAAGGCACTACACAGCATGCAAGTCTTGCCGATAGTACGAACATGCTCGAACAATTGCTGGCCCAGCCATGATGGCCGCCTTCACCTGTCATTGATCGGGAACCCTCACTGAATGGCCATCTCATCGTCACGTTTCGACACCCTGACCCAGCTGAGCGAGCGCCGGCGTGATGGCGCTGCGCGCCAGCTCACCAGCCAGCGTCAGCGTCAGGAAACCGCCGCCCAGCAACTGGTCACCCTCGAGCAGTACCGTCTCGCCTACTGCCAGCAGATGCAGGCACGCCTGACGCAGGGGTTGGACCCGGCCAGCTGGCACAACTATCAGGCCTTCATCGCCTCGCTGGACAAGGCGATTGCCCAATGTCGCGCTCGGGTAGCCCAGGAACAGACCCAGACGCATCATCAGCATCAGCGGCTGGTGAAGGAACAGCAGACCCACGCGGCCTGGCAGGGCCTGGCGGATCGCGCCAGCCTGAGCGCCGCACTGCAGGCGCGCACCGCCGAGCAACGACAGAGTGATGAACAAGCCACCCAGGCCTGGTTACGCCGTGCCAATGGCTGAAGACGGCCAGTCGAAGGAGTGACACCATGACGGACACTGCACGCATCTCGATGTTGTCGGCCATCTCGCCAACCAGGGCGCCGACCAGCACCAAGGTCTCATCCGAGGAGGCTCGCTCGCGCGACGACGTCAGCTCGGCTTCCTCTGAGAGCGCCTTCGAGGCACAGCTGTCACGCGCCCAGCGCGAGGATCGCCAGCAGGATAGGCAAGCGATGCAGACGCAGGCGCAAGAGGCACAGCAACAGCGTGTCGAGCGTCGCGAGGCCGCCGAAGACAAGCATGCCCAGCACCTCGAGCAGGCGCAGGCAGCATCATCAGACACCTCACCCACTCAGGGCCCGGCCGGTGCCGCCCTCCAGAGCGGCAACCTCCCGCCTGCCCAGCCCTCATCGGCAAGCCAGACCGCAGGACAGCCCTCAGCGCAGTCACTCGAGGTCTCACGACTGGATAGCAGCGTCGAGCGCGGCATCTCGCGCATGCAACAGCTGCAGCAACTTGCGCAAGGCGGCCAAGGCACCTCCGGCAGTGACGAGGCGGTACTGAACGCGACAACTGCCACAACAGCGGGCAATACAGCGGTCAACACGGCAGGCGACACGGCGCTGCAAGGTGACTGGCTGGCCGCGCTGCGCAATCCTGCAGCGGCGGGACTGGACGGCGCCATTGCGGATCAGGCGCCCACCAGCAGGACCTCCCCGGCAGCGGCAGGCAGCCTGAGCACGGATGCGCCCTCCTCGCTGACGGATGGCGCGCTGGGCCCGCTGACCGAGGAGGCCGTTGAAGGCGTCACCGCCAAGGCCGACGGCGCCCTGCTTGATGCCAACGGCTCACGCGCCGGTGGCGATCCGTCCCAGCTCTCGGGTGCGTCATCTGCTGGCGTGTCAGTCGGCGCACCGAGTTCGGCCGCTGCAGGCAGCGGCACCATGCTCAATGGTTCAGGCATTCCAGCAGCCAATCCAGCGGGCATGGCATCACAGGCGGGAGCCTTGATCCCCGCAAGCGTCGGCACTCAGGCCTGGCAACAGGCACTCAGCGAGCAGGTAGTACGTATGCAGTTGAGCAAATCGCCGCAGGCCGAGATCGCGCTCAATCCAGCCAATCTGGGCAAGCTGACCATTCGCCTCAACATCGGCGAACAGGGCACCAGTGCGCACTTCGTCGCGGGCCACCAGCAGGTTCGCTCGGCGGTCGAGTCATCCCTGAGTGAGCTGCGTCAGGCGCTGGAATCCCGGGGGCACGAGCTGACGGCGATCAGCTTCAGCAGTCAGGACGACATGCAGCAGGACGATACCCGGGACGAGGCGCCGGACAACTCGCCCAATCAGGGTCAGTTCGCCCAGCACCTCGAGGGTCAGCCGGCGAGTGGTGCCAGCAAGAGCGCTGACGCCATGGAGGGAAGCCTCGCCGCGAGCAACCTCACAGGCGAGCTAACAAGTGCATCCCAGTTAGCCTGGGGACGGCGTGAATGGCAGGCATGACGGGCCTGGCGCTTGCCAGGTGCTTGTGTCAGCGGCTCCCGTCAGGTGGCTGTCAGATGAGCCCGCCTGGCGCGTCATCATTCAAGTAAGCGCTCGCACGTGGCGTTATTCCGCCGTTCGATCACCACGCCTTCGGTCATACTGGCCCCGCTACCGACTCCAGGGACACCGCACCACGATGTCAACGATTATCACCACCCCCGCCAGTCAGCGTCGCTCCTGGCTGCTGATCGGGGTCATCAGCCTGATGAGTGCCGTGATCGCGGCGCTAGTGGCCGTCTATTTCGCACTGCCGATGCTCAGTGATCAGAAGGCCGCACAGGACGCCGAGCCGGAAGTCGTGGTCGTGCCACCGCCGGTCTTCATGCCGCTGGCGCCCTTCACGGTCAACCTGGAAAGCCCGCGCGGCAATCGCCTGCTCTATATCGGCATCACGCTCAAGATGGCCGATCAGGACGCGGTGGCGCGCGTGGAAGAACTCAAGCCCGAACTCAAGAGCCGTCTGCTGCTGTTGCTGTCGGGCCAGAGCCCGGATGAGCTGATCACCCAGGCCGGCAAGCAGACGCTGCAGAGCACCCTGACCGAGGCGCTTTCGCGCCCCTACAGTGAAGGCGGCCAGCCACTGGCCATCTCCGGCGTGCTGTACAACGACTTCATCGTGCAATAACTGGCCATGGCTCAAGACGATCTGCTGTCACAGGACGAAATCGATGCTCTGCTCTCCGGCGTGAACGGTGACAGCGGTGCAACGGCTGACGCCTCGAGCACGCCCGGCGAAGCGCGCATTCGCCCCTTCGACCCGGCGAGTCAGCACCGCATCATCCGGGATCGCCTGCATGCCCTGGATATCATCAACTCGCGTTTCAGTCGCCAGTTCCGCATGGGGCTGTTCAACCTGATCCGCCGCGGCGCCGATATCACCGCCGGGCCGGTGCAGTTCCTGAGCTACAACGAATTTTCCCGCAACGTGCCGGTGCCGACCAACATCAACCTGTTCACCATGAAGCCGCTGCGCGGTACCTCGATGCTGGTGTTTCCGCCCAGCCTCGTGTTCATGGTGGTCGATAGCCTGTTCGGCGGTGACGGTCGCTTCGTGACCAAGTCAGAGGGCCGCGAATTCACGCGCACCGAACAACGCGTCATCCAGCGCCTGATGCAGCTGGCCTTGAATGCCTACCGCGACGCCTGGTCGGCGGTCTACGCCGTGGAAACCGACTATCTGCGCAGCGAGATGCAGGTCAAGTTCGCCAATATCACCAGCTCTCCCAACGAGATCGTGGTGTGCACCAGCTTCCATCTGGAGGTCGGCAATCACAGCAGCGACTTCCAGATCTGCCTGCCCTACTCGATGATCGAGCCGCACCGCGAGCTACTCTCGAGCCCGCTGCAGGAAACCAGCGCCGAGGGTGACAGTCGCTGGGGCGAGCGCCTGCGCAAGGAAGTGCGCGCCACCGATGTCGAGCTGCACGCCGACTTTGCCAGCATCACCACCACGCTGGGCGCGCTGGCCGAACTTGCCGTGGGCGATGTGCTGCCCATCGAGAAGCCCGAGCGCGTCAATGCCTACGTCAACAATGTGCCGGTGCTCGAAGCCGGTTTCGGTCGCGCCAATGGCCACCGCGCCCTGCGCGTGACCCGTATCATCAATCATCCGATCAACACTGCCAGCGAGGACAGCGGCGATGAGTGAGCCCAATTCGCCAGACGCGCCCGCGCCCAAGGCCACCCCGAATTCCCCGACATCCGGCACTGACGACCCCTGGGCCGATGCGATGACCGAGCAGATGGGCGACGAGTGGGCCAAGGCGCTGGAAGAACAGCAGAGCGAGGCTGCCCCGCAGGGCGGCGAAATCTTCGAACCCCTCGATGGCAGCGGTGGCGGCGCACGTCCGCGTGAGCTGGACATGATCATGGACATCCCGGTCAAGATGACCGTGGAGCTGGGGCGCACGCGCCTGACCATCAAGCAGCTGCTGGAGCTGTCGCAGGGCTCGGTGATCGAGCTGGATGGCCTGGCCGGTGAGCCGATGGACATCCTGATCAACGGCTACCTGATCGCCCAGGGCGAGGTGGTCGTGGTCGAGGACAAGTACGGTATCCGCATCACGGAAATCATCACCCCCAATGAGCGGGTACAGAAGCTCAACCGCTAAGGCTGTTCCTGTCATGACCTCCGATGCCCCTGACGGCGCGATCTTGCTGCCGGATGCCAGCCCCAATACCAATACCAGCGCCACTACCCAAGCGCCGTCACCGGCCTTTCTCGGTAGCGACGCAAACCTGAATGCCGACACATCCAGCGGCTCACCGCTGGGGGCGGCCAGCCTGGTCAATACCGGGCTGGCGCTTGCCGGCGTGATCGGCGTGATCCTGCTGCTGGCATGGCTGATGAAGACACTCGGGGGTGCCCAGACACTGCGCGGCAATCGCATAGCCCTGCGCCCGCTGGCGCGGCTGGCGCTGGGTCACAAGCAGAGCCTGGTGGTGGTAGCGGTGGGCAACCAGCAATTGCTGCTGGGCGTCGGGCCGGCGGGCATCACCTCCCTCGGTGAGCTGACGGCCGAGAATGGCGGCCTGGTGCCCGCATACGATGGCAGCACTCCGAACAACGCATCGCTGACCTCGCCCACCTCCGCAACCGGCGGGAGCGGTGCCGCGGCCGGCTTTGCCGAGTTGCTGCGCGACCGTCTCGCCAGACGCTCGCCGGCTGCCACGTCCGCCACGATGTCCTCTGAAGCGCCCAAGCGTGACACTCCAGACAAGACAGATGATGCGGAGCCTCGCTCATGACGGGCCTGGTGAGGTTGTCGCCGGGCATGAGAGCAAGAGGACTGAAGACAAGAGAGCTGCTGACAGGGCTGTTGGTCGCATTGTTGACATGCCTGCTGACGAGCCAATCGGCACACGCCGATGTGCTCAGCGGCCTGACCAGCCAGCCACTGCCGGACGGCGGCGAGTCCTGGTCGCTGAATATCCAGACATTGATCCTGCTCAGTGGCCTCGCCCTGCTGCCGGCGGCCTTGCTGATGATGAGTGCCTTTACCCGCATCATCATCGTGCTGGGCCTGCTGCGCACCGCGCTGGGCACCGCGTCTGCGCCGCCCAATCAGGTACTGGTCGGCATCGCGCTGTTTCTGACCTTCTTCGTGATGTCGCCGGTGCTGGAGCGTATCTACGACGAGGCCTGGCAACCCTATGACAGCCAGGCCATCAGTCTGCAGGAAGCCATCGAACGCGGCGGCGATCCACTGCGCGACTTCATGCTCGGTCAGGTGCGTGAGCCGGATATCGCCCTGTTCGCGCGCCTGGCCAAGGTCGAGGAAATCCAGACCCCGCAGGACGTGCCGTGGCGGGTGCTGCTGCCGGCCTTCGTCACCAGCGAGCTGAAGACGGCCTTCCAAATCGGCTTCAGTCTGTTCGTACCCTTCCTGATCATCGATCTGGTGGTGGCGAGTGTGCTGATGGCGCTGGGGATGATGATGGTGCCACCCGCCACCATCTCGTTGCCCTTCAAGTTGATGCTGTTCGTGATGGTCGATGGCTGGCAGCTACTGCTGGGGTCGCTGGCCGAGAGCTTCTACTGAGAGAACTTCTTCTTGGAGAACTTCTTCTGGGAGAGCTTCTATTGAGCCAGGCCCTGGCGTCACCCCATTACCGGGCTTTCCAGCCGTGACTCGCGACCGTGCCGCGCCACCGTGCACTGCCAGCCTCGACAGCTCATATCTGCCCACCTGCCCATCGAGAACGCGCCGCCATGACCCCTGAAGTCATCACCAGCCTGGCCTCGCATGCCATGTACATCATCCTGTTGGTGGCAAGCCCACTGCTGGCCAGCGCCCTGTTCATCGGCCTGATCGTCAGCCTGTTCCAGGCCGCAACCCAGATCAACGAGATGACCCTGTCCTTCATCCCCAAGATTCTCGGCGTGTTCGGCACCCTGGTATTGGCCGGCCCCTGGTTGCTGGAGACGCTGATGGACTTCACGCGCAGCGTCTTCACCAGCTTCCCGCACCTAATCGGATGAGCGATGCACCGATGAGCGTCACCGCAAAGCCCGACGCAAGCCCGGCGGGAGGTCGCTCCATTGCCGAATGACCTGCTGTCCCCCGAGCATCTCCAGGCCCTGCTGCTGAGCGTGATGTGGCCCTTCGCGCGCCTGTCCGGCTTCATGATCAGCGCGCCGCTGTTCGGTCACCGCAGCCTGCCAACGCCGGTGCGCCTGTTGATGGCCTTTGGCCTGGCGCTGATCATCGCACCGCTGGTCGAGAGCCCGCCCCCGGTGGATGTGCTCGGCCCGGCCGCCGTCTGGCAGCTGGTATTGCAGATGGGCGTCGGCCTGGCACTGGGACTGGTGATGCGCATCACCTTCGCCATCGTCGAGGCGGCCGGAGAATTCATCGGCTTGCAGATGGGGCTGGCCTTCGCCAGCTTCTTCTCGGCCGACACCGGCACCAATACCCAGGTGCTGTCGCGTCTGCTGGGCATGCTGGCCATGCTGCTGTTTCTGGCCTTCAATGGCCATCTGCTGGTGCTGGAAATCCTGGTCACCCACTTCCACGAGATTCCCCTCGACCTGCGCCGCATGGGGCCCGTCGGGCTGGAGAATCTGCTGCTGTGGAGTGCCAGCCTGTTCAGCGCCGGCCTGCTGCTGGCCTTGCCGCTGGTGGCCTCGCTGCTGGCGATCAACCTCGCGATGGGCGTACTCAATCGCTCGGCGCCGCAGCTGTCGGTGTTCTCGATCGGCTTCCCGCTGACCCTGCTGCTGGGCATCGCGATGCTGTGGCTGATGATGCCGGGCATGACGGACTGGCTGTCGCTGTTGTTCCGTCAGGCGCTGGGCGCCTTCCAGGCCGTGCATGAGGGCCTGGGCACGATGCCATGACATGCAAGCAATGATCTGAAAAGCAAAGATCTGAAAAGCAACCACCAGCACGCAAGAGCCGCACCGGATGCCATCGCGAGAGCGAGTATCCAGTGCGGCTTTTTCATCATTCTTCGAACGCGGTCACGCCCTCACTCAACGCAGATAGTCGAACAGCGACATGCCCGAGATATCCGAGAACGCCTGCTGGGAGGCCTGCAGCCCCACCTGGGTCAGCGAGTAGTCGGAGATCGCCTCGTTGTAGTCCAGATCGATCAGGCCCGAGCGGGTCGAGGCATAGTTGAGCTCACGGTCATCACCGATGATATCCAGCGAATCCAGCTCGTTGAGCTTGGTGCCGACATCGGCACGCACCGCCAGCACATTGTCGAGGCTGTTGCTGAACTGGCGACTGGCGGTCGAGATGGCATTGTTGAAGGCGGCCTGGTCGGCCTCGCTCTCGATCGGCGTGCTCAGCGCAGTGATCAGGCCATCCAGATTGGCGAACAGATCGGCACTGGCCTCACCCTCCTCGATTACCAGCTGGGTTGCCTTGCCGGAGGCCTGAGCTTCAGCGACCTGTTGCTCATCACCGGACAGCGTCATCGACAGGCCATTGAAGGCAAGTGTCATGCCATCGCTGAATGCCACGGGCGATGGCAGCGGGTTGCCTTCATCATCCAGGATCGAGAGATCATTGCCTTCGGCATCGGTGCCGCTGATCGTGACACCGGCGGCATCGATGCTGACGCTATAGGCCGCGCCATCGACCCGCGCCGAGGCGTCGATGACTTCCGGCCCCTTGAAGGTGATCGGCAGTGACGACGCGCTCTCGCTGGTCTGGCGGGCCAGCTGCTGATTGCCGGATGCCACGCCGCCAAAGATCTGGCTGCCGGTATGATTGACCTCCATCAGGCGCGAGCTGTCGACGCGTTGCTGGCGCTGCTCATCATCGCCGCGATAGCTGCCATCCTCGTCAAAGGGCGCCGTGTCGCCGCTCATGCCGCCGAACAGATAGTTGCCATTGCCGTCGGTGCTGTTGGCCAGCCCCAGCAACACTTCGCGATTGCCTTCAATCTCGGTGGCCAGCGCATCGCGGTCGCTGTCACTGAGAGTGCCGTTGCCCGCCTGCACGATCAGACTCTGGACTCGCGTGATGGTGTCGGTGACCTGATTGAGCGCGCTTTCCTCGATGGAGAGATTGTTGCGCGCCGTTGTGCGGCTGTCACTGAACTGTTCGTTGACGGCCTGGGACTGCGAGATCGTCACCGCCTGGCTGGCCGCACTCGGGTCATCCGAGGGATTGACCACGCGCCTGCCGGTGGCCAGCTGCTCGGACACCTTGGAGAACGCCGCCTGCTGATCCAGCATCGAAGTGACGCCCTGGGCATAGAGGGTTTGGGTACTGATGCGCATCACGGCCTCGTTAGCGGATGTTCAGAATGGTATCCAGCACCGTCGACGCGGTCTGGATGACCTGGGCGTTGGCCTGGTAATACTGCTGATAACGGATCAGATCCGCGGCTTCTTCATCCAGATTGACCCCCGAGATCGACTGGTCTGCCGCCGACAGCTGCTCGGTCAGACCCTGCTGAGCTTCCAGATTGACCTGCACCTGACGGGTCTGGTTGCCGACCTGACTGACCAGCGACGCGTAGTGATCATTGAAGCTGCCGGCGCTACCCAGGGCGTCGCTGCTCTGCAGTGACTGCAGGGCGAGAATGTTGCGGTTGTCGAGACTGGCGCCGCTTGAGCCCGCGGCGATCTCGGCGCCTTCGTCGATCGCGACCCCGAAGGTGTCGGCGATATTGCGCGTCGGCTGGATGGTAAAGCTGTCACCGTCCGCCATGCCGGTGGCGGTGAACACCAGGCCGTCCTGGCGCATCACGCCTTCTCTGTCCGGGGTCAGGGTCTGCACGGCGCCGCTGCTGAGGTTCTCCAGCTGGTAGGTGCCGCCGTCAAGACTCAGGCGGTAGTCATCGCCGGTCAGCGCGACGCTGTAGAAGTCGTCACCTTCCTGCTGGGTGGCGGGGGCGAATGTCACCTCAAGGTCCGCTCCGGCGGCATTGCCGCTGACCGGCAGCACCTCCGGATCGCCGAGAGTGAAGAAGTCGCCCCCCGTGTTGCCATTGGCGTCGACACCGTCGGCGTGCTGGGCATTGAAGGTCAACGCCAGACCCGCTGCCAACTGGCCGAGCTGATTCTGAGTCGGCTCGAGGCTGTCGGCGCGGAAGCTCAACAGCCCGCCCAGGGTGCCGCCTTCGAGCTGTTCCTCATCGATGGCGCTGGTCACTCCCGGCGCCACGCTGTAGGTAACCACCGAACGACTCATGTCCTGCGGGTCGGGCTCCACGGCCAGTTCATGATTGCTGCTGCCGTTGACCAGCAGCTGGCCATTGCCGAGGCTGACGCTCAGCCGACCATCCTGCTCCTGCACCTCGACGCCGACCAGCGTCTGCAGGTCGGTCACCGCCTGATCGCGCTGGTCCATCAGGCCCAGCGGCTCTTCGCCGGTACGCGCACGCGTCAGGGAAATCTGCTCGTTGAGCGAGGCGATCTGGCTGGTGGCAGTGTTGATGTCGCCGACCACATCGCCGAGCCGTGAATTGACCGCAGCGTCCATGTCATCCAGATAGGCGGAGAAGGCATTGAACTGCCCGGCCAGGCTCTCGGCGCTGCCCAGCAGGCTCTCGCGCGCCGCCGGGTCGCTCGGCTGACTGGCCACGCCTTCGATGGCGCCGAAGAACTCCTGCATCAACGGCGCCAGGCCCGCCTCGTCATCGGCGAGCAGATTGTCGATCTGGCTGATGTTGGCTTCGTGGGTCTCAAGCGCCGTGCTGGCGCTCATGGCGCTGTCCAGCTGCGCTGAGAGATAGCTGTCGGTCTGACGGCTGATCGACGCCACGCTGACACCGCCACCACTGCTGCCACTCAGTTCGACCGTTTCACGGCTATAGCCCGGCGTGTAGACGTTGGCGATGTTGTTGCTGTTGGTGGCAAGCGCCGTCTGGGCGGCTTGCAGACCGCTGACACCGATACTCAACATGCTGCTGGCCATGGCGTTTACCTGAAAGGAACAATGGATAGAGGGGGAGGATTAATGACGCCACACCGCGGCGTACGGATGCTGTAAATATCGGCGCGTCAAACGCCAACTTGAGGCCGTAGGCAGCAATAGTTGCCAGCCATTCATCAACAGGGATTCGTCATCAGCGACTCTAGCGGAACAGCGGCTCTGAACGGCCCATCGCCACCTGAATGGCCCCTGATGCAGTGCCTTCACTGCCAGCACCGATCTCTTCATTCGTCGCAGCCGCCATATCCGACGCAGACGCCACACCCGGCGTAGACGCCGCATCCTTCGCAGACGCCAGCTCGACCAGCGGCTCAGAATCGCGCGCATCGAGGGCAAACAGCGGCGCGGAGGCCTCAAGCAACCCACGCGGGGAGCTTGAGTTGTCGGTAGCGACAGACGATGACGCAGGCACGGTATCGCGTGTCGCCAGGCGGGTCTCCGCTGTCTCGAGAGACCCGCTGGCCTCCAGCGGGCCGACACGGCTCATGATCGAGATCAGCTTGTCGGCATAGTGCGGATCAGTGGCGTAGCCCGCCTCCTGCAAGGCACGCGCGGCACTCTCGGGGTCCGGCGACCGGGTCACGTGGGCATAACGCTGAGCGCCGGTCAGCAGCGCGGCATGATCACGCAGCGCACTGGCCTGATCGGGATAGACGCGGAAGCTGTCCTCGAGACGCATGCGCCGCCCATCACGGTATTCGGTGGTCAGCACCGTGGTGCTGTCGCCCTGCCAGCTGCTGCCGGCCTTGATGCCGAACAGATTATGGCTGTCGGTGCCGGCCTCGGTGTGAATGCGTCGCTGACCCCAGCCTGTCTCCAGCGCGGCCTGGGCCAGAATCAATTCTGCAGGCAGCCCGCTTTCACGACTGGCCGCCTGAGCGGCGGGGCCAAATTCCGCCACGAAGCGCTGTACATTCTCCGGCCGACGACGTTGTTGCTCGCTGAGCGCTGCCATGTCGGTCACTGTCTCCGGGCTGACGGTGTCAGACACATCATCCTTGCCTGTCGTCGCCATCGGCAGCTCGGCGTAGACGCCTCGCGCCGTGTCGCCGGGCGCCAGCGTATCGAGCATCGCGATGAAGCCGGTGACCTCGTCTGCAGGGTGTGTCTCCACCGCCGCCTGCCAGTCATCTTCGCGAGCCGCGCCCATCCCCGGGGTCAGGCCCACCGCCGACAACCAGCCGTCGGCACCCTGTTCATCAACAGACTTCCCATCGGCTGCTGCGCTGGGGGAGATTACGGTGCTGCTACCCGTGTTCGTGCCCATCCCCGAGCTGGAAGACAACTGCTGAATCAGGATCTTCGACAGACCGACACCGTCGCCGACACTGGCCAGTTGCTGGGAGAGCTGCTGGTCCAGCATCGAGGTCATCATCTCTTGCTGCTGGGAGCCGGTCAGCGCTGAATTCTCGGCCGCCGAGCGCATCTGCTTGAGCATCATGTTGAGCATCAAGGCCTCGAATTGGCGCGCACTCTCTTCCAGCGCTTCCTGCTGGCGTTCACCGCCACTGCTGGCCGCCCCCTTGAGACTCGCCAGTCCCTGGGTGTCGAAGGCCAGACGACCGGCGTCCACGTTGGCACCGCTACCAAGCACACTCATCAGATCACCTCGAGATCAGCACGCAGCGCACCGGCTGCCTTGAGCGCTTCCAGAATCGAGACCAGGTCCTGCGGCGTGGCGCCCAGCGCATTCAGGCCATCGACGACCTCCTGCAGGCTGGCAGTCCCCTCGACCATGCGCAGCGCACCGCCCTGCTGGTTCACGCTGATATCGGGGTCGTTGACCACTGCCGTCTGTCCCTGGGACAGCGGCGCGGGCTGACTGATCACCGGATTGGCGTCGATCACTACCGACAGGTTGCCGTGGGTGACCGCAGCGCGCGCCAGGCGCACTTCGGAATTCATCACCACCGAGCCGGTCCGTGCATTGACCACCACACGCGCACGCGGCACGCCCAGGGCGACCTCGATGTTCTCGAGCCTGGCGATGAAACCAACACGTTGACTGAGATCACGCGGCGCCTGCACCACGATATCGCGACTGCTGAGCGGCGAGGCCAGCGAGCCCCCGAAGTCGCGGTTGATGGCGCTGGCGACATTCTGGGCATGATTGAAATCTCCCTCGAACAGATCGAGATGGATCACGCCATTTTCATCTCCGAGACGCGTCGGCACGCCGCGTTCCACCGTCGCCCCATTGGGGATGCGACCGGCGGTCAGCTGGTTGACCTGCACGCTGGAACCGCCGGCCTGGGCACCGGCGCCGCCGATGATCAGATTGCCCTGCGCCAGTGCGTAGACCTGACCATCCACGCCCTTGAGCGGCGTCATCAACAGGGTGCCGCCGCGCAGGCTCTTGGCATTGCCCAGCGACGACACCACGACATCGATGGGCTGACCGGAGCTTGCAAAGGCCGGCAGGCTGGCGGTGACCATGACCGCCGCCACGTTCTTGAGCTGCATGTTGGTGCCCGACGGCACCGTCACGCCCAGTTGGGAGAGCATGTTGGTCAGGCTCTGGCCGGTGAACGGCGCTTGGGTGGTCTGATCCCCGCTGCCATCCAGCCCCACCACCAGGCCGTAGCCGACCAGCGGGTTGTCGCGCACGCCGCGCACCTGGGCGAGGTCCTTGATGCGATCGGCCTGCGCCGATTGCAGTGTCAAGGTCAGGCAGCTCACCAGCATCAGACAGGCGGCCAGCGCAGCGCGCCAGCGTGGAGAAGGGAGCATCTCAGGCATCGGATAGCGACTCATGATAAGACAGCGTGGTGAGAGATCGGGACGAAGCATTCAGAACAGGGCAATTCTCTACAGATCATTGCACGGCAATCGCCACTCCAGGCTCAGAACGGCGCCAGATTGAGGAAGAAGCGCTGCATCCAGCCCATGTTCTGCGCCTCGTTGATATAGCCATCACCGACATATTCAATGCGTGCACTGGCCACCTGGGTAGATTGCACCGTATTGGCCGAGGAAATCGTGCGCGGATTGACCACCCCGGAGAAGCGAATCGACTCGGTGCCCTGATTGATCGCGATGCGCTTCTCGCCGCGCACCTCCAGATTGCCGTTGGGTTGCACCTGACTGACCGTCACGGTGATGGTGCCGGTGAAACTGTTGTTGGCATTCGAGCCACCGCTGCCGGTGAAGTCATTCTCGCCCTCGATATCGGCATCGGTGCCATCCAGCAGCCCCGTCATGAAATCGGGGATGGCGGTCAGCGAGAAACCGAGGCTGCCGTCACGGCTGGCATTGCTGGCCGAGCTCTTGCTGGCGCTGACATTCTCGTCGAGCAGGATGGTGATGATGTCGCCGATGGCACGTGGGCGGCGATCCTCGAACAGCGGCTGGTTGCCATACAACGGCTGGAAGATGGCGCCATTGGCCATCGGTTCCGGGCGCGGCTGCATCGCCGATTCCATTGGTGTGGTATCGACCAGCGGCTCGCTGGGGATATGGGCACACCCTGCCCCTGCCAGCGTCATGGCCAGCATCACCAATCCGGCCAGCACGCGGCGCATGCAGCGCCAGCCAGGCAACGCCAAGCCATCCTGGCACGCAACACCCGCTGACAGGGATGTCAGTGCCACCACCGGAAGATCACGTGAAAGCGACATGCGACAACCCCTACATCTGGACCAGACGCTCCAGCATCTGATCGGTGGTGGTCACGGCCTTGGAATTGATCTCGTAGGCACGCTGGTTCTGGATCATGCCCACCATCTCTTCCACCACGTTGACGTTGGAGGTCTCGACGAAGCCCTGATAGAGAGTGCCCGCACCATTGAAGCCCGGCACATTGTCACTGCGCGGCCCCGAGGCATCGGTCTCGGAATACAGATTCTCGCCACGACTGAACAGCCCAGCCGGGTTGATGAAGGTAGATAGCTGTAGCTGACCGACCTCGGTGCTGTTGGTGGAGCCGGGCTGGGTGACGCTGACCACGCCATCGGAGGCGATATCGACACTCAGGGCATTGGCCGGAATGACGATCGCCGGGTCCAGCGGGTAGCCACTGGCGGTGACCATCTGGCCGGTGCTGTCGAGCTGGAAGGAGCCATCGCGGGTATAGGCATTGGTGCCATCCGGCAGCATCACCGCGAAGAAGCCCTGACCATTGATCGCGACATCCTTGGAGTTCTCGGTCTGTTCCAGATTGCCCTGGACGTGCAGACGCTCGGTGGCCACGGCGCGCACTCCGGTGCCCACCTGCAGCCCCGAGGGCAGCTCGGTGGTGGCAGAGGAGGCAGCGCCGGGCTGGCGCATGTTCTGGTAGAGCAGATCTTCAAACACCGCGCGCGACTGCTTGAAACCATTGGTCGAGACGTTGGCCAGGTTGTTGGCCGTGACGTCCATCTGCATCTGCTGAGCTTCAAGGCCGCTCTTGGCTGTCCATAGGGCACGAATCATCAGGGGGCTCCGCCGTGTTTACGGGGTCAGTCGGTACCAAGCAGGCTGTTGCCACGCTCGGCCATGCGCTCTGCCGTGTCGATGCTCTTCATCTGCATCTCGAAACTGCGCGCGTTGTTGATCATGGCGACCATCGCGTCGGTCGCCGAGACGTTGCTGCTCTCCAGGGCGCCGGAGACGACCCGCACCAGCGGGTCGGCCGCCAGCGGTGGCGCGGCCTCTCCCGCCGCAGTCGGCGGCTGACGGAAATAGCCGTCCTCGCCGCGCACAAGCGCCGGGCTACCGGGAATGGCCTCGTGATTGACCAGCTTGAGCTGGGCCTGCAGCACCATGGTGTCAGGTGCATCCGCCGCCGAGCGCGCACTCACGCTGCCATCGGCGGAGATATGCACGATGGCGTTGAGCGGCAGCTCGATCGGCCCGCCATCGCCCAGCACCGGCAAGCCGCCGGAGGTCAGGACACCATCGGCATCGATCTGCAGCGCACCGTTGCGGGTGTAGAGCTCCTCGCCATTCGCGCCCTGCACGGCCAGCATGCCGGGGCCGTCGAGTGCGATATCCAGTGCGCGATCCGTGGTCTGGATCGTGCCCTGGGCCATCGAGGCTCCCGCGGTAGTCAGCTGACTGGATACGCGTGTCGCCAGCCCTTCGCCCTGCACATCCACCGCCCGCGACAGCGTCAGCATCTCGCGAAAGCCGGTGGTCGAGAGGTTGGCCAGGTTATGACTGGCGACATCCTGATCCGCCAGGCTGCGCTGGGCGCCGCTCATGGCGGTGTAGAGCATTCTGTCCATCAGCCGACTCCAAACTGGTCAGATAACGCGTGCAACGGTGTCGCTGTCAGGCGAAATGGCTTCATGTCAGCCCGGATCAACGCAGGTTGATCACGGTCTGCTGGACTTCATCCTGCACCGAGATGGTCTGGGCATTCGACTGGTAGTTGCGCTGAGCGATGATCAGATCGACCAGCTCAGTGGTCAGGTCGACGTTGGAGGCTTCCACCGCCCCCGAGACCACATCACCGAACACCCCCTCACCCGGCACGCCGACCAGCGGCTCACCGGATTCCGCGGTCGCCAGCCAGCTGTTGTCGCCATTGGGCTTGAGGCCCTGATCATTGGCGAAGTTGGCCAGCGCGATAGTGCCCAGCGTCTGGGTCAGTTCATTGGAGTAACTGCCGATCACCCGCCCGTCACCGTCGATGGAGATGCCCACCAGGCTGCCCGAGGTGTAGCCGTTCTGGGATAGCGAGGTGACCTCGTAGTCGTTGGCGTACTGGGTGCTGCCCGTCAGATCGATGCTGAAGTTCATGTCTTCGGCACCGTTCGTGAGGGTGTAGGTCATGGCTGTCTGGGTATAGTCGCTATTCAGCTGGCCATTGGTGCCGAAGCTGATCTGCTCCGCCTGGACATCGAAATTCACCGTCGGGGTGATGCCGGCATTCACATCCGACTGGTATTCGGCCGACTTGCCGGCGAAGTCCATGACATGCTGAACATCCCAGGTATTGCTGCCGGTCTTGGTATAGAACGATGTCACGACATGCTCGCTACCCAGACTGTCATACACGGTCATCGACGACGCATAGTCATAGCTGGTCGGATCCATCGGATCGAAGGTCGTGGTAGTCGGCTCGGCTTCGGAATCCAGATTGATGGATATCTGCGCGCCATAGATGCTGTTGGCAAGGTTGTCCTGGGTCTGACTGGCCGCCAGGGGCGCGGTCGGCACCTGCAGCACGACGGGCTCGCCAGTGACCCGCTCACCGGCATAGCCCGTCAGCTGGGCACCCTGCGTATTGACTATGTAACCATCGGCATCGACATTGAGCTGGCCATTGCGCGAATAGACCACCTGCCCGGTGCTATCGGCAAAGCGCAGGAATCCTTCGCCGGAAATCGCGATATCGAGATCACGCCCGGTGGTTTCCAGCGAACCGGTCGAGAAGTCCTGGGAGATGGAGGCAACCTGGACCCCGATACCCGCCGCCTGGGAACTGGCATAAAGATCCGCAAACTGGGTCTCGGAGGACTTGAAGCCTACCGTTTCCGAGTTGGCGATGTTGTTGCCGATCACATCCAGATTGGTTGCAGCCGCACTCAAGCCGCTCAATGCCTGTGAAAACGCCATGGTCTGTCCCTTTGATCGCGATGAAGATGAAAGCCCGAGACCTGTCAGCGAGCTCGGGGGCGGCCAAACGGCCTGAAACTGGTGGCCCGTCCGGCGGGCTCGCTGGCGTTATCCCGACGCCATGGGCTCAGCTCAAAGCACCTGACGCACGGCGTCCAGACTGACGACACCCAACACCGGACCCAAGTCCAGCTGAGCACCGCTGTCGGTCTGATTGACTCCACTGACCACGCCATAACTCAGCGTCTGCAGGTCGTCATAACTCTCGCCTGCCCGCTCGGCCGTCACGGCCAGCTGGTAGGAGCCATCGGCGGCTTCAGTGCCATCATCCAGCAAACCGTCCCAGACAAAGCCATGAATACCCGCCTCCAATGCGCCCAACTCGAAGGTCTTGACCACACTGCCATCCGCACCCAGCACCTCGACGCTGGCGTTGTCGACATCGTCGGCCAGCTCAAGGCCGAAGGGTGTCGAGGTCGCGTTGCCCACCAGCACCGCATTGCCGCCGACCAGCACGCCCTGATCGAGCAGACTGGCCGCCTGCAGCGCTTCACTGCTGGAAATCTGCGCCGTGATGCCCTCAAGCGTGGTGTTGAGTTCTTCGATACCACTGACGGTGCTGATCTGGGCCAGCTGTGCGGTCAGGTCGGAATTCGACACCGGGTCCATCGGGTCCTGGTTCTGCATCTGCGCCACCAGCAGGGTCATGAACTGATCATTGAGCTCCTCGGTACTGCTCACCGACTGCGTGCTGTCGGTGACGCCGGAGGTGGTGGTGGTCTGGTTGATGCTGTTGAGCACACTGGTGTCTAGCGTCGCCATGCGGTTACCCGAAATCAGAAGAAGCGGTCATAAGGCCAAGGCCCTGAGCAAGGGTCATTCCCCCAGTGTCAGCGTCTTGCGCAACAGGGACTTGGAGGTATTGAAGACCTCGACATTGGCCTCGTAAGACTTGGAGGCCGCGATCATGTCGACCATCTCGGCGACCGGATCGACATTGGAGAAGGTCACATAGCCCTGCTCGTCGGCGAGGGGATGATCGGGACGATACTCCTGGCGCGCCGGGGCATCGCTCAGCTCCACCGAGCTGACCCTGACACCGCCTACTCCGGCACTGCGCGACGCCATCTGTGTCGCCAGGCCGCCACCGGCCAGGCTGGCCGTCGCAAGCGACGCATTGGCCTGACGCGCGAGGGGCGCGTACTCGAACACCACCTGACGCGCCTGATAGGGCTTGCCGTCCGGGCCCGCCACGCTGTCGGCGTTGGCCATGTTGCTGGCCACGGCATTGATGCGCTGCGACTGGGCCGCCATCGCGGAACCCGCGAGGTTGAAGATGCTGAACGCTGCCATCAACTGTTCTCCGATTGCATGGCCAGACGCAGGCCCTGGATCTTGCCGGTCAGAAGCTCAAGGCTGGCCTCGTAATGCAGACTGTTGTCCGCGAAATTGACCCGCTCCACATCCATGTCGACGGTATTGCCGTCCAGACTCGGCTGTGTCGGCACGCGATAAAGCAGGTCCGCACCCAGCGACAGCCCGGCCCCGCTGGCTGCCTGGTGGCCTGGCTGGGTCGTGTTCAGCGCAAGCGGCCCTGGCGCGGCATTGCCCGCCGTCGCCTTGGCCAGGGTGGCAGAGAAGTCGATATCGCGCGCCAGATAGCCCGGCGTGTCGGCATTGGCGATATTGGTGGCCAGCACCTGCTGACGCTCGGCACGAAGGCCCAGCGCCTGCTGGTGAAAGCTCATGAGGGAATCAAGTCGGTCAAACATGGAAGTGCCCCGCTGTCGGCACCTCGCCCTGATGTGAGCGAGGGAACATCCATCGATCAGCTCACGCGTAGGGGAGCATGACGGAAAGCAGGACTGAGAATAGTCAGCCAGCGCCAGGATGAAGGTAAGAACAAGCCACTTTATCGCGGCTATTTCTGGCCATGCCGGTGTCGGGGGCGGCTTACAATCTCTCGCGGTACTGATCCAGCACCCTGAACCTACGCCCTGAGCCGAGGAGCGCTTGTTCCCGCCTTCCGCCCCGGACGCCACTCGCGATGAGAGACTGCATGCCGAAAATCTGCGTAGCGAAGGGCCTGTCTGTGGCAAGAGGACTGTCTGTGACTAGAGGACTGTGGCGCACCATCGCCAGCAGCGGGCTGTTGGCCCTGCTGCCCGTGGCCGCCGTTGCCCATGCCAACACCTCAGACACGGTGAGCTCTGCCATTCAGTCGCCTGCTGCTCAGGCATCAGCAAGAGCCTCAACAACAGCGCCTTCAGCCAAAGACTCGCAGACACGCGCCGTCGAGGCCCTGCGCTGGCAATTGAGCGACTTCTTCACTGCCGAAGACAGCGGTCCCGTCAGGGTGCGCATGCCCGACGAGCCACCACTGGGCGCGCCCAGCGAGGCCTCCGTGCAACTCGAGCTGCGTCGCCTGCCCGCCCGCCTGAAAGACTGCTCGGCGCCCCAGCTGAGCCTCAATTCCGCGCGCAGTGACCGCCATGCACCGGGACTCAAACGTCTGCAGCTGCTGTGCGCCAACGGTCAGCAACACATCGTCAGCGTTCGCATGGAACGCTATGCCTGGCGCCAGAGCACGCCACAACCGCTTGCCAGCGGCACCCCGCTGGCACCCGCGAGATTGACGCCGGTACTGACGCCATTGGGCAAGTTGCGTGGCAATGGCTTCGAGAGCGCTGCGGCACTGTCAGGTTTCGAGGTACGCCGCCGCCTTCGCGCCGGCGAGGTCATCACCCGCAACAGTGTGCGCGCCATCCCGCTGGTAGACTTCGGCGATACCGTGACCTATCAGGTCAGCGGCACAGGCTTCAGCATGCAGCGCAGTGCGCGGGCGCTGGAGACTGGGGGGCTCGATGAGCGCATCCGCATCGAACTCGCTCCGGGCGACTGGGTGCGCGCCCGCATCATCGGGCCACGACGGGTAGCGCCATGATGACTTCAGTTGAGTTGAGATTAGCCGCACCGGGCCAACCCGAGTCATCCTGTTGACTGTGCACGCCCAGCCACGACACGCTGACGCACCGGAGAGACATGCTGACGCTCAAAGGCCGACAAGCTTGGTACTGCAAGCCGCCACCCACACCAGATACCTCATTCCTGAGGGACCATATTGCCTGTGTGGGGTAAAGCTTGGGCTGGCATGGCCGATAGTCGGTTCAAGCGCGCAGATGACGCACGCAACCCATCCATGACAGGCTCGTCGTCGAGCCCGGCCCTACGGCCAGAGAGGACAGTCAATGAAGATTGAACATGGCGGCCCGATACAGCGCAGCGACACTCAAGCCCCGCGCGAACTGCGCCCCGAGACGGCCAAGGACACCACCGCCACTACGGCGGCGACCTCCACGGCCGACTCCACTCAGGTCGAGCTTTCCAGCAGCGCGATCGATGCGAGCCAGGACATCGACCAGGCGCGCGTCGACAGCCTCAAGCAAGCCATCGCCGATGGCAGCATCAAGATCGATGTCGACCGCATCGCACAAGGGCTGATCGATGCCTTCGAAGGTGACGCATGACACTCGATGACGCCTCGACGGCCTTGTTGGGCGAGATCTTTTCCGGCCTCGAGCAGGAGCTGAATGACTTCATCGCCCTGCTCGAGGAAGAACAGCGCCTGCTGGGCCAACGCCTGCCGAGCGCGGCGGACCTTGAGGCCTCGCGCGAAGCCAAGCTGGCCAACGCCGCCCGCCTGGAAGCGCTGGAGATCCGCCGACGTAGCTGGCTGAGCAACGCCGGGCTTACCAATGACCCACTGGAACTGCATACGGTGCTCGCCAGCCAGCCGGTACTGGCCACCCAGTGGTGGCATCTGGTGACGCTGACGCGCCGCGCCCAGGCGCGCAATCGCTTAAATGGTGAACTGATCGGTCAGCGCATGGCACTGCACAGCAAGATTCTCGACAGCCTGCATCAACGCTCCCCCGGCCATTACGGCGCCGATGGACGACCTGCGGTGGGAGCCTCACGCCTGAACGTCTCGGCCTGAATGTCCTGGCCAGACTGTCCTGGCCTGAGCGTCCTGGCCTGAGCGTCTTGGCTTGAAGACCCAAGGCGTGAGGCCCGCGGGCTGCACGCCCGACTGTCTTTCCCTTTACTGCCCCGGAAACACGCGAGGCCCGGCATTCTGCCGAGCCTCCAGACACTGCTGCTGCACGCCACTCGCGAGCCAATCAGCCAGTGATCGCCAGCCACTTATCGCCGTCATTCATCATCAGTCATTCAAAACCAGCCCCCTTTCGCTGACAACGCCGCCAGTCACGCGCCTTTCAGACTCTCGACGTCGATCACCAGCTGGATGTCATCCAGATGTGCCGCCGGCTTGAGTACGCCACGCCCATTGCGATAGACCTTCAGCGAGAAAGGCGCCGTCGCCAGCTCTCGGGTGGGCAGGATCAACTTGCCACGCCTCGCCTCGAGCATGGCGCAGCGCTCTTCCAGGCAGAGCATGACCTGCCACTCCCCCGGCGCCCGTGTGAGCGAATAGCGCCAGTGAATCGCCGTGACGCGCGTCCTGTCAGGCGCCATCAGCCCTGAATCACGTACGGCATCTGCCACCGCCAGAGGGCGCATATACCAATGCCCCCGCTGAGCGATGGTCAGCGACTCGACGGACATCATCACCGCAGCGCTGGCCGCCTGCGCCGGCGTGGACAGCGCCGCGGCCCACAGCGCTGCTGCCGTCATCAAGGCCGCCATTGGTGCTGTCCTGCTTCCAGGCTCCACACCCAGCTTCGCTCTCGACACGACTCGCGCTCTGAGCGTCCTCCACCCTGTCGCCACTTGTCTTCTTCTCTGCACCGCTGACTCCTTCAGATCCATCTTGCTGCAGACGCTCGACACACCCCTTGCCGGCGCCTTTCCTGTCGCACGTTTCTGCCTTTGCGGCATGTTGTTGTCTTGCTCATTGGGGAGTCGCGCTGCCCCGGCGTCACGCCGCACGACCCCCGATCATCTGTGTGACCCGCAGCTCGCGGTCATCGGGAATCTCTGCCTGGGACAGCACCGCCAGGCTCTTGAAACGACGACGCAGGAAGCGCCCCACCAAGGGTCGCAGCGCATGCCCGACCACCAATACGCTGGGCTCGCCATTGGCATCCTGCGCGGCGACGGCATTCTCGGCATGCTGCATCAAGGTATCGGCAAGGCCGGGTTCCAGCGCATTGCCGCTGCTCAAGGCCTGCATCAGCACCTGCTCGAGCTGTGCCTCCAGACCGATCACGCGCAAGACGCGCTCGGCGCCGAACCAGTACTGGGTGATGGCGCGCCCGAGCGAGACGCGCACCATGGCAGTCAGGTCATTGGGGTCCTTGCTGTGCGGGGCATGCTCTGCAAGCGCCTCGAGGATGGTACGCATGTCACGAATCGAGACCTCCTCATCCAGCAGGTTGTGCAGGATACGCTGCAGGGTGCCCTGACTGATCAAGGCCGGCACCACTTCCTCCACCAGGCCGCCATCCTGCGGGCCCAGCTTCTCGAGCAGCTTGCTGACCTCACTGCGCCCGAGCAGCTGATCGGCATGGCGGGTCATCAGATGATTGAGGTGGGTCGTGATCACGGTCGGAGTATCGACCACCGTGTAGCCATAGACCTGGGCCTGCTCGCGGGTTTCCGGTTCGATCCAGGTGGCGGCCAGGCCGAAGGCCGGCTCGGTGGTGGCCACGCCCGGCAGCTTGCCGGACACCTTGCCCGGATTGATCGCCAACCAGCGGCCCGGATAGGCCTCGCCCCGCCCGACCTCGGCACCCTTGAGACTGATGACATACTGATTGGGCCCAAGCTCGAGGTTGTCGCGGATATGTACCACCGGCGGCAGGAACCCGATCTCCTGGGCGTACTTGCGACGCACCCCCTTGATGCGCGCCAGCAACTCACCGCCCTGACGCATGTCGACCATCGCGATCAGGCGGTGACCGACCTCCATCGCCAGCGGCTCCACCAGTCGCACGTCATCCCAGCTGGCCTCGCTGACCTCCTGCACGGCCGCCGCAGGCCCGGGCGCCGCCTCTTCCTTCGCCTCGCTGCTGATCTCCTTCTCGCGCTGGGAGGCCCACCAACCAAGCCCCGCCAGCAACAAGGTGAAGAGAATGAAGACCATATTGGGCATGCCCGGTACCAGACCCAGCAGCCCCATCACGCCAGCCGCCAACCACAGTACCTGCGAGCTCTTGAACAGCTGGCCGATCATCTGCTGACCGACGTCTTCATTGGTGTTGACCCGCGACACCATCACGCCCGCAGCGGTCGAGATGACCAGCGACGGAATCTGGGCCACCAGGCCATCGCCGATGGTCAGCAGCGTATAGGTGCGCGCCGCATCGGACATGCTCAGGTCGTGCTGACCGACCCCGATGATCAACCCGCCGATGATATTGACCACCATGATCACCAGCCCCGCCACCGCATCGCCCCGCACGAACTTGCTGGCACCGTCCATCGAACCGAAGAAATCGGATTCCTGCGACACTTCCCGGCGACGCTCGCGCGCCTGATCTTCGCCGATCAGGCCGGCGTTGAGGTCGGCATCGATCGCCATCTGCTTGCCGGGCATGGCATCCAGCGTGAAGCGTGCGCCGACCTCGGCAATACGCCCGGCGCCCTTGGTGATGACCATGAAGTTGATGATGACCAGAATCGAGAACACCACCAGGCCAACGGCGAAGTTGCCGCCGACCAGAAACTGACCGAAGGCCTCGATGACCTTGCCCGCCGAGTCACCGCCATTGTGACCCTCCATCAGCACCACCCGCGTCGAGGCGACATTGAGCGACAGGCGCAGCAAGGTCGAGAACAGCAGCACCGCGGGGAAGGCCGAGAAATCCAGTGGCTTCTGCGCAAACATGCTGACCATCAGGATCATGATCGACAGCGCGATATTGAAGGTGAACAGCAGATCGAGAATGAAGGGCGCCAGCGGCAACACCATCATCGACAGGATCATCATGATCAGCAGCGGCCCGGCGAGCACCTTCAGCTGGCTGGAGGTGTTGAGCCCCACGCGGTCAAACAGTGTCAGCAAGGTATTCATGCAAGCGGCTCATCGATCGTGGAGGGCGTTGCGCGTGCGGCGCAGCGGCCCGGGCTTGGGGAGCAGAAATGGCGGTCAGTCATGGGGTTCGGGCAGCAGCATCGGGCAGCAGCACGGTTATCAAGTTCGGGCCTCAACTTCGATCAGCCACATCGGTCATCAACTTCCGACACGAGGATCCGTCGTCGCATCACCGTCTGCCCCTGGCTTGGCGCTGGGCTGGAACACCGCCCCAGCATCGGCGTCATCAGAATCATGATCAGAAGACATTGCGTGAGAGGGCGGCGCGCCTACGGCTGAAACCTCAAGTTCGGCTGCCGCCCTCCCGTCCTCACGCTCGGTGCCTGGCGGGCCAGTCCCCTCAGCCGCCCCTTGCGCCTCCTCGGGCACCTGATACTCATCGGGAACGGACAGATCTGGCGGCAGACTCGGGTGCAGGCCACCCTGCTGGCGGGCCCGCTTGAGTCGCATCGCCCAGGCCAGCACCTCGGCGATCACCTGATAGAGCGCAATGGGAATTTCCTGCTCGAGATCGACATGGGTGTGCAGGGCACGCGCCAAGGGCGGCGCACTCAGCATCGGTACCCCGTTCGCCTCGCCCACCTCACGAATGCGCAGCGCCACCTCATCACGCCCCTTGGCCACCACCCGCGGCGCGCGCATGTCACCCTCGTGATAGACCAGCGCCACCGAGTAGTGTGTCGGGTTGTTGACGATGACATCGGCAGTGGGCACGGCGCTCATCATGCGCGCGCGCGCCATGGCCTGTTGCTGCTGACGGATGCGTGCCTTGATCTGCGGGTCTCCATCCGTCTCCTTGTGCTCGCGCTTGATCTCCTCGAGGCTCATGCGCAGCTTCTTGGCGTGACTCCACAACTGATACGGAACATCCATCAGCGTCGGCACGATCAGCATCAATATCGCCAGCGCCGTGCAGCGCGCCACGATCGCCAGCGCATCCGCCATGGCGTTGCCCAGCGGCATCATCATCAACGCCATCAATTCCTGGCGCTGGGCATGCAGATACATCACCACCACGCCACCGACCAGTATCGACTTGGCGATGGTCTTGAGCAGCTCGGCCAGCGCCTGCGAGGAGACCATCCTGCCCAGCCCCTTGACGGGATTGAGCTTGCCCAGCGACGGCGCCAGCGACTTGGTGGAGAACATCCAGCCGCCCAGCAGCACCGGGCCGACCAGCGCCAGCACCATCAGCAGGGCGAACAACGGCAACAGTGCCAGCAAGGCCTCCTGGCCCAGCATCAACGCGTTGGCAAGCATCACGCGGCTGTCGAGTGCCTGAGCGCGATCAAAGCCGAACGAGGCACCCAGCACACGCTCCAGGGTATCGCCAAGCGGGCCCGCCAACAGCCACAGACCTGCCGCTCCTCCGCCCAGCAACAGAAAGGTCGCAAGCTCCCGCGAGCGGGGCACCTGCCCTTCCTCGCGGGCCTTCTGTATTCGGTGGGGCGTGGCCTCTTCTGTCTTGTCGTCGCTGCTCTGCTCGTCAGCCACCGGCTACTCCGCTTGCCTGGGATCGCATCTACCTGAACGCCGGGGAGCATGACGCTCGCTCACACTGGCACGCACGGCGAACGCATCATGCCGAGAATGGGGCTCATTGTGGCAAACACAGCAGGGATCAAAGCGAGGAATAGCGCCCAAAAATGCCCTTGCCCGCCTCACGGGACGTGGACGGGCAAGGGCATGACGGTCAGGCCAGGGCATGAAGAACAAGAACCAGCAGGAGCCACTTCAGGGAAGGCGGCTAGAAACCGAGACTATCCAGCAGGTCATCGACCTCGTCCTGACTGGCGACCACCCCCGGCGCATCGGCTCGCACCTGGGGGCCATTGAGCAAGGTGCCAGATAGGGCATCCCCGGCACTGGATGCTGCCTGCTCATCCAGCGCCGAGGCTGAAAGCTCCATTGGCGAAAGCCCCTCAGCGGCCGTTGTGGTAGTGGCCTGCCCGGAAGACGCCAGCGCCGAACGTGCATGGCCCTCCGGCACATTGTCGAGCAGCAACTGCAACAGCTGCATCTCGATCTGCTGGATGACATCCATCATGCGCTTGATCACCTGGCCGGTAAGGTCCTGGAAATCCTGAGCCATCATGATCTCGAGCAATTCGCTGTTGGTGGCGCTGGTCTGATCAGGCACCACAGCCAGATAGGCCCGTGTGTCGATCACCAATTCACGCGCCTGATCCAGAGCCACCGGCTCGGCAAACCAGGCGTCCCAGCGACCACTGAGCGACTTCGCCTTACTGGCCAGAGCATCCTGCAGCGGCTGGGCCCGCTCACAGGCGTTGAGAGCACGATCTGCCGCCTGCTCCGTCTTGCTGGCCACGTAATTGAGGCGATCACGAGCATCGGGGATCGCCTCGGCAGCACGTTCGATCTCGCGATCCAGCCCCAGCTCACGCATGTTGTCGCGCAGCATGCGCGTCAGCTGGCCGATACGCCGAATCAGGTCTTCGCTGCTGTCACCCGCCCTGGTGGGGGTGTCTGCCCCATCGCGCGCCATCACACCAGGATCAGCGCCCGAGGATGACTGGGGTTCAGATGATGATTCCAGATGACTCATGACACCCTCCTTGATGTGACCAACCACGCTGAGCGCGCCAGCCTTGCCTGACCAGCGCGGATCGGTCCGCGCACCGGCTAGCGTGGCCCGATGGCTCAGAGGCCGTGTTTCTCGAAGACCTTGCCCAGCTTCTCTTCCAGCACTGCGGCCGTGAAGGGCTTGACCACATAGCCACTGGCACCGGCCTGGGCAGCGGCGATGATGTTTTCCTTCTTGGCCTCAGCGGTGACCATCAGTACCGGCAGCGTGGCCGTGGCGGGATTGGCACGCACGCGCCTGAGCATCTCGAGCCCATCGAGGTTGGGCATGTTCCAGTCGGAGATCACCAGCTCGAAGCTGCCTTGATTCAGGAACTCCAATGCCTGTTGTCCATCTTCGGCTTCCTCCACATTGGTGAAGCCGAGCTCCTTGAGCAGGTTGCGCACGATCCGACGCATGGTGGGGAAGTCGTCGACGACGAGGATTCGCAGGTTCTTGTCGGCCATCAGCGGTCGGGCTCTCTTGAAGAATCACATGAGGAAACGGCTGAAAATTCAAGCCTTGTGAGAGGGTTATCGGCCACCAGCCAGCAGACTTTACCCTCTGCGCCCATCTTCACCTTGTCGGCGACTCACACCCCACTAACACCCGCTCCGGCAGATCGAGGCGCTCTAGACGCGTTGCGAACGTCCGGCCAGCTGAACCTGGTGGAGCAGCTGCCCACTGATGCGACTCAACGGCAATATGTTTTCCGCGGCCCCGAGCTCGACGGCTTCCCGCGGCATGCCGTAGACCACACAGCTTTGCTCATCCTGGGCGATGGTGTGGGCGCCGGCTTCGCGCATCTGCAACAACCCCCGCGCGCCGTCGCGACCCATGCCGGTGAGGATCACGCCCACCGCATTGCGACCGGCCACCCGCGCCACGGAATCGAACAGCACATCCACCGACGGGCGGTGACGATTGACCGGCGGACGCTGATCGAGGGTGATCACATAGTTGGCCCCGCTGCGCGACAGCGTCAGGTGGGCGTCGCCAGGCGCGATATAAGCATGCCCGGGCAGGATGCGCTCACCGTGCACGGCTTCCTTGACGGCGATGCGACACAGCCCATTGAGGCGCTCGGCGAACGAGCGTGTGAAGCCCGGCGGCATGTGCTGAGTCACCAGAATGGCCGGTGCATCCGCCGGCAACGACTGCAACACCGCGCGTATCGCCTCGGTCCCACCGGTCGAGGCCCCCACCGCGATCAGCTTCTCGCTCGACAGCAATGGCCGGCGGCTGGCAGCAGCGACGACTGGCCTGTCTGCCAGACTGGATGGACAAGGATGGGACTGAGAAAGGCTGGACTGCACCGAATTTGACAGGGGTGAACTGGACAGGGCCTGACTGGACTGGGTCGAATTGGACAGCACCGTGCCGGCCTGTGCACCACCAGCAGATGGCGGCGTCACGGTGCGACCCGCAGGCCGCACACGCGCCCGCGCGGCGGCGCGAATCTTGTCGGCAATCGTCTCGGCATACTCGAGCATCCCGCCACGTATTCCCAGGCGCGGCTTGGAGACGAAATCCACCGCACCCAGCTCCAGCGCACGTAGCGTGATTTCCCCGCCGCGCTCGGTCAGCGAAGACACCATCACTACCGGCATCGGTCGCAGGCGCATCAGGCGCTCGAGGAAGTCCAGCCCATCCATGCGCGGCATTTCCACATCCAGCGTCAGCACATCCGGCTCGTGACGCTTGATCAAGTCTCGCGCGACCAGCGGGTCCGGCGCGGTGGCCACGACCTGCATGTCAGGCTGGGCATTGATGATCTCGGCCATCAACTCACGAATCAGCGCGGAGTCATCGACACACAGCACGCGGATCATGCGCTCCGCCCCTCCCCGGGGCATGCCTGCGCCAGCAGCGGCACTTGAGTTGTAACCTGAGCGTGAACCAGCATTTGATCCTGAGACCGGGCATGACGATGAAGCGGGGGTAGGCATCCAGACACTCCTGGAGAGTGGGTAAGGGAAAGGGAATCATCACCAACCATCACGACGCATCATGCGCCCTCCGTCCGGCGGCGAGACAGGGTATAGACCGTCTGGCCGCGCAGCGTGAAGGCATCATTGAGCCATGAGAAATTCTCGGAATGACCGGCAAACAGCAGTCCATCGGGCTTGAGCATCAGCGCGAAGCGATCCAGCAGGCGTGACTGTGTCTGTTTGTCGAAGTAGATCATCACGTTGCGACAGAAGATCACGTCAAAGCCGCTACCGAGATCCCAGTGGCTGTCCAGCAGGTTCAGGTGGCGAAAGCGCACCAGCTGCCTGATCTCCGGGCGCACTCTCACCAGCCCCTGGCGACTGCCGCTGCCACGCAGCATGAAGCGCTTGCAGCGCTGCTCACCCAGCTTGACGATACGTTCAAACGGGTAGATACCGAGTTCGGCTTCCCGCAGCGCATCCGTGTCGATATCGGTGGCGATCAGCTCGACCTGATTGGCCGCGCCCCCAAGCACCTCGCGCAGCACCATCGCGATGGAATAGGGCTCCTCCCCGGTCGAGGCAGCCGCACACCAGATACGCAACGGTGCTCGCTGCCCCGACGCCTGGCGCTCGCGCAGGAAGTTCTCGAGCATGACGAAGTGATGAGGTTCGCGAAAGAACGCGGTCAGGTTGGTGGTGAGCGCATTGATGAAGGCAGGCCACTCGTCGTGATCACTGCGGCTCAGGGTGGCCTCCAGCATGGTCAGATAGTCATGGAAACGTGTCAGGCCATGCACTCTGAGTCGGCGCGACAGACGGCTGTAGACCATCTCACGCTTGTGACGCGCCAAGACGATTCCGGCCCGCTGATAGATGAGGCGCGCGATGCGCTCGAAGTCGTCATCGGTCATCACCAGGTCCCGTCCGAGGGCATGGGAGGCCGATGACGAGGTGGAGGAGACGCGTGGCGGCGTGAGGTCTGTCACCGTCGCGGACCCTGTGAGCCGCCAGGCACCTGCGCTCGGGCCGCGGCCTGAGCGTGCACAGAAGAAGACTGCTGGGCTGATGCACCCTCTGGCAGGCGCTCGGGAATCTGCTCCGGACCTTCGCCGCCAAAGCGGAAGACGTTGACCGCATGCGACAGACCCGCGACCGACCGCTCGAGATCCTGCGCCAGATGGGCGCTGCTCATCACACGTTGGGCGTTCTGCTGGGTGGCCTGGTCCATCTCGTTGATGGCGGTGTTGATCTGCTCGATGCCGCCACTCTGCTCACGCGAGGCCGAGGAGATCTCGGCGATCAGGTCATTGACCCGCGAGATGCCGGTCACGATCGCCTCCATGGTGCCGCGCGCCGCCTCGACCTGATCACCGCCATCGCTGATCTCCCGCTGGGTGGTGTCGATCAGGGTCTTGATCTCGCGCGCCGCCTCGGCACTGCGAGAGGCCAGATTGCGCACCTCACCGGCCACCACGGCAAAGCCGCGACCATGTTCACCGGCGCGTGCGGCCTCCACCGAGGCGTTGAGGGCCAGCAGGTTGGTCTGGAAGGCGATCGAGTCGATCACCTTGACGATGTCGGCCATCTTTTCAGAGGTGGCGGTAATCCCCTGCATGCGCTCCACCACCGCCTGCATCGCCTCACCACCTTCATTGGAGGAGCGCGTGGCCTGATCAGCCAGTTGCGAGACCTGGATGGCATTGTCGGCATTCTGGCGCACGGTGCCGGTCATCTGCTCCATGCTGGCCGCCGTCTCCTCAAGCGATGCCGCCTGCTGCTCGACCCGCGCCGAGAATTCCTGATTGCCGTGTGCCATGTCGCCAGCGGCAGGCCTGACCACATTGATACCCGCATTGACCTCGCTGACGATGCCGACCAGCGACTTGCGCATGCTGTCCAGTGCTCGTACCAGGCGTGCCATCTCATCATTGCCCGCCAGCGTCATCGACTGGGAAAGATTGCCCGCGGCGATCTGGCGCGCGAAATCCAGGGTGCTGCGCAGCGGCCGAACCAGACTGCGGTAGGTCAGCAGCGCCAACCACAGCGATGCCACGCCCACACCAGCGAAGGCGGCCCACAATTCCCACTGCAGACGCGCATGACTTGCCTCAAGCGCTTGTTGCCGCTGCTCGAGCGTCGCCAGCTGCGCCGCGGGCAGCTCGGCGGCAAGTTGGGTCAGCACGGCACGCGCATGCGCCTGGCTATCGGCCAGCACCTGCAGCAGCTCGCTGCCCATTATGGCTCCGGCCACCAGCGGTAGTGCGGCCAGCAGCGCGATACGCGGCGCCATGCGCCACTGGGTGAGGCGCTTGAAGGCCCCCGTGAGGCCAGCACGCACGATGCGACCCTTGATCAAGCGATAGTCGCGCTTGCCCTGCTTGAGGCCCGCGTAGACCTGCTCGGCCTGGGCGATCTGCTCGCGACTGGCCTTGACGCGCACCGAGGCAAATCCCATCACCTCGCCCTGCTCGATCAGCGGCGTCACACAGGCGTCGACCCAGTAATAGTCGCCATTCTCGCGTCGATTCTTGACCAGTCCCTGCCAGCTCTCGCCTTGCTTGAGCGTCGACCACAGATTCTCGAAGGCGGCTTCTGGCATGTCGGGGTGGCGCACCAGATTGTGCGGCGCACCGATCAAGGCATCACGCGTGAAGCCACTGACCTCGATGAAGACAGAGTTGGCGTAGGTGATGCGTCCCTTGAGATCGGTACGCGAGATCAGGTAGTCATGCTCACCAATGGGGTATTCCCTTGCCGTCACCGGCTGATTGTTTCGCATTGCCCTTGCTTAGCCTCGTACTCGTCACAGCGTGATCGTCATTGACCCGGCGAGACCACTGACCGGCAGCATGACCGTCATTGCCCGGTACAGCCGCCCACGACCTTGTGGTGCACACCTTATCGGCCGCTGTCGGCAGTTCTTGAACGCAAGAACGCCGCTGACCAGAAGGCTAGCGGCGCTCGAGACGAAACGGGGGTAAATGTTCGCGGGATCAGACGGGCGCACACTGCAGGCAACATGCCGCGCCTTGCGTCTGGTTCATGCCGCGAGACAGCAGGTCATGCCGGCTGCGCCGCGGGCTCCATCAGCGCCATTTCATCACTGGTCATCATGTGCTCGATATCCATTATCAGCAGCATGTGATCATTGACGGTCGCCAGCCCCGCCAGGAAGTCACTGTTCATGCGCGCACCGAATTCCGGCGGCGGCAGCACCTGATCGGCCGCAAGGCTGATCACGTCGGAGACGCCATCGACGACGATGCCGACCACGCGCTCACCGATATTGATCACGATCACCACCGTCTGCGCCGTGTATTCGGCCTGGCCCAGTTGAAACTTCAGCCGCAGATCGACGATCGGCACGATGACGCCACGCAGGTTGGTCACGCCCTTGATGAAGGCCGGTGCATTGGCGATGCGCGTGACGTTCTCGTAACCGCGAATCTCCTGCACCTTGAGGATATCCACGGCGTAGTGCTCCTCGCCGAGGCTGAATACCAGGTATTCGCCGCCGTCACTGGTCTTGGAGGCGTGGTCCTGCGCCAGGCCGACATTGGACGTCTGCGCCGCGGCAACTTGAGTGTGAGACATGCTCATCTCCTGTCTGTGATGGGGTAACGCTTCGCGCCGAGGCGCAAGGGGCGAGGATGCGGCCGGTGAATGGCGATCGCCTCAGCTGAAAATGGCGTCCTGGGGCATGGCGGACTCAGTGCCGCCCTCTGCCTGCCTCTGCACCGCTGGCATCAGGTTGGCGAGGCGATGCAGGTCCGAGACATCGAGAATCAGCGATACCCGCCCATCGCCCAGGATCGTCGCCGAAGAGACGCCCGGCACCTTGCGATAATTCCTTTCGAGATTCTTGACCACCACCTGCTGCTGACCGATCAGCTCATCCACCAGTAAGGCGTAGTGGCGCCCCTTGCCCTGCACCACCACCACGATGCCCTGCTCGGGCTGCGTCTGGGCACCGGGTACCGCGAACACCTCATGCAAGGCGACCAGGCTCAGGTATTCATCTCGCACCTTCAGCAAGCGATCATTGCCGACCATGCTGAACAGCATGTCGGCCTGCGGCTGCAACGATTCCACCACCACCGACAGCGGCAGGATGTAGATTTCCTCGCCGACGCGAATGGCCATGCCCTCGAGAATCGCCAGCGTCAGCGGCAGCACGATACGCGTGGTGGTGCCCTGCCCGGTCACGGAGGCAAGCTCCACCTGCCCGCCCAGCGCCTGGATGTTGCGCTTGACCACATCCATGCCGACTCCACGCCCCGAGACGTCACTGACCTGCTCGGCCGTCGAGAAGCCAGGAGCGAAGATCAGCTGCCAGACCTCGTCGTCACTCATGCCATCGCTGACCGCCAGGCCGTTGCTGCGCGCCTTGGCCAGAATGCGCGCACGATCGAGCCCGGCGCCGTCATCCGTTACCTCGATGACGATATTGCCACCCTGATGACGGGCAGACAGCGTCAGGGTGCCGTGGGCGCTCTTGCCGCTTGCCTCACGCACGCCGGGCGATTCGATGCCATGGTCGAGGCTGTTGCGCACCAGATGGGTCAGCGGATCGATGATCCGCTCGATCAGGCTCTTGTCCAGCTCGGTGTCATGCCCCTGACTGACCAGCTCGACCTGCTTGCCCAGCCGCGAGGCAAGGTCGCGAATCAGACGCGGAAACCGCGAGAACACGTAGTCCATCGGCATCATGCGCACCGACATCACCGCTTCCTGCAGATCTCGTGCATTGCGCTGCAGCTGACTGATGCCACTGACCAGTGCTGCCTGATCCGGCGGTGTGGTCGCCGATGCCGTTTGCTCCAGCATCGACTGGGTGATGATCAGCTCACCGACCAGATTGATGATGGTATCGACCTTGTCGACGCCGACGCGGATGGAGCCCTGCTCGGCAGGCGCATCTGTGGTGCGCCGCCCCGATTGACTGCGTCGCTCACCACTCGCCGGGGCAGCGGAAGGGACATCTGCCGAAGAGCCTGTGTCGACTATCGCTTCAGCAGGTGCTGTCTGATCGGCAAGATCGCTTGCCGCATCGGCAGACATGCCATTGGCGACTCCCTCGGCCTGCTCTTTGACCAGCGCTTCAGACAGCGCTTCAACCTGCCCATCAGCGACGCCGTCTCCCATTACGCCATCACCCCCCGCTGATAGAGCAGGTGTCGCGGGCTCGATCAGAATCTGCTCCGGCTCGATAACGAAGCACAGCACCGCTTCGATATCCTCTGCGCTGACCGTGGTACTCACGATGACGCGACATACCTGCTCATCACCGCTGCTGGAGATGACCTCACCTAGGTTGGCCAGTTCTTCGATCAACAGTTCACGCTCGCGGTCGGCGACGAACATCAGAGTGACCGAAAGCAACGGCACACTTGCCTCGACACCGGCCTGTGACTCGACCGTAGGTGGCATTTCCACATCGACGACGGGTCCAGACGCTTCGCCTGACGGCACTGGTGCGCTCGGGGCATCCATCATCGACGACTCCTCGCCCAGCTGCTTGAGCACCGCGACGATATGCGCGTAGGCCTCAGGGTCGGGGGACTGGGCATTGCGATAGGCCGCCAACTGGTCGTCGAGCATGTCCTTTGTCTCCAGAAAGCGATCGATATGCTGAATGCTCAACCGCAACTCGCCACGGCGGGCACGGTCCAGCAGGTTCTCGAGGTGATGGGTGGTGTCCTGCAAGACCGTGAAGCCGAAGGTCGCGGCCCCGCCCTTGATGGAGTGGGCCGCACGAAAGATGGCGTTGAGCTGCTCGGCATCCGGCGCCTCGACATCCAGCGCCAGCAGCAGGCGCTCCATCTCGGCCAGCAGCTCCTGCGCCTCCTCGAAGAAGGTGTCGTAAAACTCACTGATATCCATGCATGTTCTCGCTGGCTGTCATTGCGCTATCACACGGGAAGCGGCGCCGCGTCGGTTCTTACGTCAGCCGCCTTGAGCGCACTCAGCTGTCCAGCCCGGAGGCGACGGGGCTGTCGATGACTGGACTGCCAGCGACGGGATTCGTCACGCGCACCGGGCTTGCCAGTTGCTCGAGACGCTCGCGCAGGCTGTTGATGTCCTCGGCGGGCTGTGGATTGACGCCGTTGCTGTCGGTGATATCGCGATAGGCCGACTGGCTGAGCACCATCAGGCTGATGCGACGATTGATGGCGGCCTCGGGATTCTGGCTGTCGAGGCTGATGCGCGAGCCCATGCCGACCACGCGCACGATGCGCTCATAGGGCAGCCCACTGTTGCCGAGCACGCGGCGGGCGGCATTGGCGCGATCGGTGGAGAGCTCCCAGTTGCCGTAGCCGCCTTCGCCGACGAAGGGGCGATTGTCGGTATGCCCGGTGATGCTCAGATGATTGGGCAGCCGCTTGAGAATCGGCGCCAGCAAGCCAAGCAGCTGCGAAAGCTGTGGCGAAGGTTGCTTGCTGCCCAACGCGAACATCGGGTGCTGATCGCTATCGGTGATCTGGATACGCAAGCCTTCGGAGGTCAGCTCGATCTGCAGCTGTTCTCGCAGTTCGGCAAGGTCCGCGTCATCGGCCATGCGCTGCGCCATGGTGGTGTCGATCTCGTCGCGAAGGGCGGCCATGCGAGAATCATCGGCCAGCGCCTGACGCTGCAGGCGTTGCAGATCAGCGCCCTTCTCGCCCTGGGTCTGCTCGGCCATGAAGCCGCCGCCGGGAATGGCACTGCTGGAGGCCGAACTGCGATCGCCCCCCAGCAGCGAGACTTCCAGCGGCGCACCGAAATAATCGGAGATTTCCCGCAGGTCCTCATCCGAGGCATTCGAGATCACCCACATGACCAGGAAGAAGGCCATCATCGCGGTCATGAAGTCGGCGTAGGCGATCTTCCAGCCACCGCCATGATGGCCTTTGACGATACGCGGCCGCTTGATGACGATGGGTCTGCGCTCTTCACTCATCGAGACCTCCGGTCTTCAATCCAGAGACACCCACCGGCTCTAGCACGACGGCCTGCGACACCTGTGCCACTGACACGCAGGTGACGGACACACTCGCGAGAGACGCACTTGCGACTGACGCACTTGCGAGAAACAGCAACGTCATATCAGCCCGCACCCTTGTTCTTGATCTCGCGCACATGCTCTTCCAGCTCGTTGAAACTGGGACGCTCGGCGGTGAACAACGCCTTGCGGCCGAATTCCACCGCGACCTGCGGGGCATAGCCATTGAGCGAAGCCATCAGGATGACGCGAATGCACTGCATCATCTTCACGGCCTCATGCACCTCGTGCTGGATCTTGTTGGCGACCGGCGTGACGAAGCCATAGGCCAGCAGGATGCCGAGGAAGGTGCCGACCATGGCATTGGCGATCAACACGCCCAGCTGGGCGGCGCCCTGGTCTGCCGAGGCCAGCGCATGCACCACCCCCATCACGGCAGCGACGATACCGAAGGCCGGCAGGCCATCGGCCACCGCCGAGAGAGAATGCACCGGAATCTCGGTCTCATGCTTGAAGGTCTCGATCTCGTGCTCCATCAGCGACTCGAGCTCGAAGGGGTCCATGTTGCCGCTTACCATCAGGCGCAGGTAGTCGGTGATGAAATTCATCAGAATGGGGTCGGAGAGCAGGCGAGGATACTCGGCGAACAAGGCGCTTTCCTGCGGGTTGTCGATGTCCTGCTCGATCGCCAGCATGCCCTGCTGACGGGCACGCGACAGCAGCAGATACAGCAGCCCGATGACTTCCATGTACAGGGACTTGTTGTAGCCACGCGTGCGTTTCAACTTCGAGAATGCCTTGCCGGTGGCCTTGATGGCCTTGCCGTTGTTGCCGGCCAGAAAGGCGCCGACGGCAGAGCCACAGATGATGAGCAATTCCGCTGGCTGCAACAGCACCGCCAGGTGCCCGCCCACCATCAGATACCCGCCCAGGGTGGACCCGATGACCACTAGATAGCCTATGAACAACAACACAATAACCCCCTTGGCATTCGGTCAACGTCGCTTGAATCTGACTATCGGCGTCGCTGAGCATGTCTTTAGGGTCACGGCGGAATATTCGTTGAGGCCGCCGCTGTAGCAAGGGCCGTTGTTGAAACAGTCATGATCGAAACAGTCATGATCGAAACAGTCATGGTCGAAACAGTCGGCATCGAGACAGGCGAGCGATCAATGGTGCACAACGCAAGAAGGCTTGCCCGGGGATGGGCAAGCCTTCTGGTCTTTGCACGCTCGTCTTGCTCGTTCGCCTGACGCAATCTCAGCGCCTTCACTGACACGAGACAGCTATCAGCCGAGACTGGCGACGGCTGCCGACTGCTCCAATGCCATTTCTTCACGAGCCTTGCGACGGGCGGCCGTCTTGCCGGCACGCGATGGCGGCTGACAGATGCCACACACGTAATCATGTGATGGCGTATGGGCGTGCACCACGAAATGGCCGCTGCAGGTCTTGCAGCTGGCCACTTCCAGCAGATCGCTTTCGAAAAAGCGCACCAGTGTCCAGGCGCGCGTCAGCGCCAGCACCGGCTCATCTTCGCCGACATGCTCCAGATAGAAGCGATAGGCCTTGACGAAGGCATTCATGCGCGACGCGCCCTGCGCCTTTAGTCGACGATAGAAACCGTGGAACAGCGATGCATGCAGATTGGGCTGCCAGGTCATGAACCAGTCGGTGGAAAACGGCAGCATGCCCTTGGGCGGCGAGACGCCCCGAACTTCCTTGTACAGCTTGACCAGACGCGCGCGGCTGATCTCCGTTTCCGTCTCGAGCACCTGCAGGCGGGCACCCAGTTCGATCAACTCTACTGCCAACTGCAGCTGCTGCAGTTCATCGACGAGACTTTTCTGGGTCATCCGCTGACTCCCCCCTGCCGGAGTCCAGCGTCGTTCTGGCGCGCGTTCAGCAACATGGCAGTGTGCATCGCACTGAAATCCTGGTCGCGCCCGCCCTGCAAGACTCCCTTGAGCTGTGAGGCATCATCCAATGCCAGCTCGCACAACAGTTGATTACAGGACGATAACGACACCAGCTGACTGACACTCATGCCAGACAAAAGATCCGCCATCTCTTGATCGAGACCCAGGCGTACCAGCGCCATTTCCGTATCTTCGACCAACAAGCGCTGCACAAGCAGAAGATACGACAGATTGACACTCTGTATATCATTGAGCAGTGAGGACATCATGATTCCCTGAGTGGTCTGATCGTCCCGAGCTACCGCCAACCCTGGCGCTCGACCGTCATTCCTTATGGTTTTGATGTGATGAAACGCAATACTCACGGCGCCGGACCAGTGGCGCCATGCGGGGCAGTGACTTCATGACCAGATGAGCCACCCACATTAAGATGGCGATTCTAATACTTAATCACGTAATGGACCAGACTCTTCATCAACATTTTTTTACATACCGCTACGCTATATGCACAAAAACTGCATCAAGCCGCCGAAATGGCAGCAAGGTGTGTCAGAAAAGCTCTCAATCTTGTCTTCAAGACGACTTGCATAATCACGATGCACCAGATTTGTCATACAAAGCAATAGCAAGCGGATAGTGCGCACAGTGTGTGGCATTTTCGTGAAAGGCAGCCCTGCCTCTTACCCGACACCGAGGGCATACCTTGTACAATATCGAGCAATGGCCCCGAACGGGCCGGCAACAGGCAGCAAGTTATCCCTGCGTAAAAGCGAGAGATAATGAAATGGCAGCACTTGACCAAGACGGGCCAACTGCTATTTCAACGCAATGAGAGGCCCCACCAGCGACTCACCGAAATGGGCTTCTCTCGCCGCTTGAACAGAATAAAAACACAGGATATGAGGGTCATGACACAAACAACCTGCAGGATCGAGCCGTATCTCCATGCTGACTCTCGGCGGAGTTACAATACTGCCTCCACGCAAGCAGTGCGCCTGAGTGACGATTTATTTAAATATTATAAATAAATTATATTTCTCGATATCATGGACTATGGCATGACGCCTGAAATGTCATTTCATACCCCCATAGTCATCATGCTGGGGCATGCCAAAAAAACATTCGCCAAGGCTCAATGAGCAAGAATCGTACAAGGATGAACATCATCCTGCAGGGCAGGACATTCGAGGATTTCACTCGGAAGGCGTCTTCCGTGAGCGATGCCCCTCTGCCCATAGCTCGGCGATCTTGACGACGA
This sequence comes from Cobetia sp. BMC6, assembly GCF_029991385.1. Taxonomy (NCBI): domain Bacteria; kingdom Pseudomonadati; phylum Pseudomonadota; class Gammaproteobacteria; order Oceanospirillales; family Halomonadaceae; genus Cobetia; species Cobetia sp. BMC6. The sequence continues at coordinate 197,330 of NZ_JAKUMF010000003.1, read as the reverse complement.
CCTGCATCAAGGCTGTAGGCAATTCCTTGCGTGCCGGCAGGCCGGTGGCCAGCATTTCGACCAGCTCGGGCATTTCATGCACGCTCAGACCCAGCGCCCTGGCCCGCTGCTGGATGCGCTGCCCCAGCCTCTCACCCTGGGTATGCATGAAATCCATCGCTTGCTCTGCTGTGGCCCGGGGGGCATCGACAGGAGTGTCATCAGAAGGCGCGGGCGAGTCATGATCACGCACTGAATCGATGGGACGCACGTGCACCCTGGGCGCCATCCCGGCCAGACCTTGCGCGAGCACATGCTGCATCTCGCGCAAGGTGGCTTCATGATCGCCAGCGTTGCTGGAAGGTTGCGTCAGTCGCTCGATCTCGACCACCAATGCCACAGGCGCAGCGAGCTGATACCAGGTCAGGTTCAGTGCGAGCGTTGCCCGCGCGGCAGTATCACCGCTCTCACTGCTCTTGCTCTCCTCACCACCCTCACTTTCCGCACTACCGGACGCTGGCGCCTGCCCTTCGCCCTGTTCTGCATTGTCCTTCGCGGCAAGGTTTTCCTGCTCGGAAGTCACCTGTGGCTTGCGATCGCTGCTCTCCTCGTCATCGCTGCCGCCTGCCACCAATGTCAGCAACATCTTCCACTGTTGAGCCTCGCCGTGATCACTGCGGCGGCTGTCGGGTGTGGCGTCATGCGCAGACATGGGCGTCACGGCCAATGGCGCTGTACGTCGCTCCTCCTCATCCCGCGAGCGATGCCGATAAGGCGGCCCCGGGAAATAGAGACTGAAGAAGACATGCAGGCCGGGCATCAACAAGCCCTGCCAATTGAAGGGCTGACCCAGAATCAACAACAGCTGTTGCTGCACCAGCCCGCTGGCGAGCGCATCCGAACGAGACACTTCAGAGGCGGCAGGTTGAGCGACGCCCAATTGCATGTTGGCGCGATAGGCACCCAGCGCACTGGCTTCATGGGCGCTGACGCCCTGTCGGGCCACGTCCACACTACCTGGCGGCAACAGCATGTCACTGCGCGGCCGTGCCATGCCTGCGCGCGCCTCACGGCGCAGCTCTTCTCGCATGTCTCGCATGCGCCAGACAAAGGCGTCCTCGCGCGTCTCTTCCCAGGGGGTGAAGCGCGCCTCCGCAAGCACCGGCCATTGCCGCCAGGCCAACAGAGCCTCCAACCTGGCATTGGCAAGCTGAGGGTGCCCGGCGAGGTCAGCCAAACCCAGGCGATTGTCGACCCAGGCGAGCAGGTCCGCCTCGTAGAAGAGCCCGCTCTGGTGCATCTGCTGGCTCAAGGCCGCCGACAGGCTCAGAAGCGATGCGTTGGGCAGCGCAATGGGGGCCAGAAAGCCGGGCAAGGGATGGCCGCTGGCAAGTAGAGAAGCTAGCGTCTGCCCTTCCGGCAGCGCCAACCCGACCCGCGCAGAGGCTGAGCCGCTGGCTACCAGCTGCGACAGGGCGTCGAGCAAACGCGATATCATCTGAGTCTGCGTCGTCAGTTCGACGGAAGCACCAGACGATGCAAGAGAAGAGGAAGATGACGCGGGGACGCCGATTGGAGAAGTGGAAGCTTGCGAGGCTGACAGCAATGCTGCGCTGGCATTCGATGACGAAGACGCAGGCCTTGCGCCTGCTCCTGTGCCTGTCTGGAAAAGCTGTTGGGTGCCATCCTGACCCCTGCTGCCCTTGCCATCTTCCGCCCCCAGCCCTTGACGCGACTGGAGAGCGGAGGTCGGGAAGACGACACCGGCGTCCGCCGGCGGCGGGCGTTGTGCCGCCCTGCCCAACACCTGATGGAGCAGACTATCGATCAAGGGATTGATGCCGCTCATGTCGTGCAGTCCTCATTGCCCAAGTGGGACGTCTGGGAGCCATGCGCGCAGCCTCGGCGACCCGGCCCTGATCGCAGCTTCCTCGGGCTTTTCTGTGCTGGCTTCAGCTGCCCTGGCCATAGCTGCGGGCCAGCTTGCGGCGCGTACTCACGTCCCCGAGCACTTCCTGCAACTGGCTCTGACGCGCCTTGAGCTGGACGGTCAGCTCTGACTCCAGCGTAGTCAGCGTGCGCAGGCGTTGTTCCAGCGCCCTGCGCGTCTCGGCGTTGCCACCTCGCGGCATGCGCAGCTGCTGCATCTTCTCGATATAGCTGGCCTGCCCGCCGAGTACCGCGGGCCAGTCACCCAGGCGCGCTGAGCGCAGCATGGCATTCATCTGCTCCAACAGCTCATCGCATTGCTGGAAGGTGTCATCGGCGAGCATTGCATTGCTGTCCATGGTCAGCCCATTCCCTTGTCGTGTACGGCAATCTGACGCCAGGCGTCTCCCAGCTCGTTGAGCAGGCGACGTGCCTCGTCGAGCTTTTCTAGGTCGTTGCCCAGATTGGCCTGCATGATCAGGCGCGCGATGTAGTCATACATGCGATCGAGATTGGTCGCGACCTCGTTGCCCTGCTCATGATCCAGGCAGGCACGCAGGCCTTCGGTGACGATGCTGGTCGCCTTGGCCAGCGACTGCCCCTTGGCGGCCACGTCGCCGGCCTCCATCTGCAGACGCGCCGCCGCCAGCGCGCGGTCTGCTCCTTCGAACAACATCACGATCAACTGGTGCGGGCTGGCGGAAAGCACACCGGATTCCACGCCGACACGGGCATAGGCATTGGCGCCACGATAGCGACTCATGGTGATTGGGTTCCCTTGTTCATGACGTTTGTCAGTATCTCTGTCAGATGTGGAGCCGTCGGCGGCACGTGGCCTCGACTGCGGGCATGGCCGGACTCATCGAATCTCGCAGGCGCATGGCGGATGGTCCGGGCCTGGGCCCAGTGGCCAAAGACCAATGTCTCAGGGCATCAGCCGCCGATCAGCCCGTCATGTCCCAGCTGTTTTCCAGCGTTTCCAGCTGACTGGTCAGGTAATCACTGGTGGATGTCAGGTTGGCCACCAGAATGTCGAGTTCCGTGAACTGCTCACGATAGCGCTCGATGGTGGCCTCGATGGTGTCTTCGGTCTGCTCATACTGGCTGGCGAGACTCTCCAGCGACCCTTCGATGCCTTCCTTAGTGCTTTCCAGCGTGCCATCTTCCCCGACCACCTCTTCCAGCAGACTGGACATCTGGCTGGCGAAACCACTGGTACCCGCCTTATCATCGGAGATGAAGAATCCCGACATCGCCGCCAGCTGCTCACTGTCGGCGGCCTCGATCACGGCGCTGTCGAATTCGAGCTTGCCATCGTTGGTACGGCTCACTCCCAGCGAGGAGAGCGCATAGAAATCGCCCTCACTGGTGAAATTCAGCGCCGAGGTCAGGCGGCTCTCGATGGTGCGCAGCGTCGAGTCCCCCAGCAATTCCCCCGCGGTCCCTTCATCGGCATTGAAGGCGGTGTAATTGTCGATGGTGTCCTGAAGATCGTTGTAGGCATTGACGAAGGTCTCCATCGCCTTGCTCACCGACTCGGCGTTCTCCTTGACGGTGACCACGCTCGCAGTCGTATTGGTCTCGCTCAGCGTCAGGGTCAAACCATCCACGGCATCATCGATGACATTGGAGGTGGCTTGCATGCTGATGCCGTTGACGCTGAATTCGGCATTGCGCGCCGCGACGACTTGCTCCATCCCGCTGGCGGCCGGGTCACTGCTTGTCGCGTCATAGCTCGCCGGGTCATGGCTGAGCAGGCTCTCGAGCTCTGCCACCTCGCCGCTGGTCGCGAGGCTCATCACCGCCTCGTTGCCCGTCTCATCCGAGGTCATCACCAGGCGATACGGCGTGTCGGAGCCATCATTGACGATCGAGGCCGTGACCCCGAGGCCCGCCTCATTGATGGCATCACGAATGCCTTCCAGGGTGTTGTTGCTCTCGTCGATGACGATGCTGGCGCTGCGCTCGGCATCCGCCGCATAGCTGCCGTCAGTGGCCAGCGTGCCCAATGACAGCGTCAGCGTGGTCGCGGTGCCATCACCGATGGCCTCATCGCGGCTCGCCTGCCCCGCCGTCGCCAGACTCTGCGCCTGTGCCAGCTGGGTGACAGCCACCGAATAACTGCCCGCACTCACTTCCGAGGTTGCCGTGGCACTGACGCCCGAGCCACTGGCGGTGGTCGTCATGCCGGCATAGGTCTCGGCATCGGCCAGCGCCGCGGCAGCGGTATCCAGGGATTCCAGGCGACTTTGAATCGTGCCCCAGGCCGACAACTCGGCTTCGTAACTTGCCTGCTGGTTCTCGATCGGCGTGAGCTTCTGACGCTCTGCCGTCTCCAGATCCGTCAGCAGACTGTTGAGGTCGAGCCCAGAGCCAATCCCCAGCGATGAAATCGTCGCCATATGCACCTCTCGATAGGGTGAAGGTATTTTCACATGCCCGCTGAGCCGCCATCAGGCGAAAAAGCACGCATACCGGGCGTATTTGTCTGTCTGAGTGTTGGGGCTATCGGCACGGGCCTGGTGAACTTGAGGGCTTTCTTGTTCAGATGTTCTCTTGTGTGAGCGCCGTCTTTTCATGGTCACCCGCTTCTTTCGATTCCCCTCTTTTTGGATCGCCTTCTCTTTTAAGCTCACCTTCCGAGCGCACCCCGCACTAGACCTCAGACTACAGAAAGGTAGTCACCCTACAGCGCCTACGACGTATCGCTTACCGCACCGCAAACGTTTGCGGTTCATAATTGGCGCCATTGTGAACCAGCGGATTCAGATACTGGATCGACTCATTCCTGCTTTACCCAAGGACTGCGACGTGAAACGACACGGCATCTTGAACGGACCTCTCAGTGGCCACCTCGCCCGTCTCGGCCATACCCACACCGTGGTGATCGCCGACGCAGGCCTGCCGATTCCCGAGGGCGTGCCCTGTGTCGACCTCGCGGTGGTTCCCGGCCTGCCCGCCATGCTGCCGGTACTGGACGCCCTGCTGGCCGAGCTGTGCATCGAGGCCACGACCCTGGCCGAGGAGCTGCCGGTCAAGAGCCCCTCCTTCCATGACGCCATCGTCGAACGTCTGGATACACTGGATCGTCTGTCACTCACGCCGATCGCTCGCCAGCAACTCAGTCATGAAGCCTTCAAGGCGGCGCTACCCGAGGCGAGCGTCATCGTGCGCACGGGCGAGTGCACGCCGTACGCCAACGTGATCCTGCACTGTGGGGTGCCCTTCTGATGCAGAGCCATGCACAACCGAGAGTGCTGATGGCGCTCAAGGGCATCGACAAGGGCTTCTCAGGGGTCAGCGTGCTCAAGGGTGTCGATCTGACCCTACGCGCGGGGCGCGTGCATGCGCTGGCCGGTGAGAATGGCGCGGGTAAGTCGACGCTGATGAAGATTCTCTCCGGCGTCTATCGCTATGACGCCGGCACGCTGTGGCTGCGTGACGAGGAAGTGGTCTTCACCACTCCACGTCAGGCGATGGACAGCCGCATCGCCATCATCCACCAGGAACTCAATCTGGTGCCGGGCCTGTCCGCCGGCGAGAACATCTTCCTCGGCCGTGAGCCACGCACCACGCTAGGCACCGTCGACTGGAAGCGTCTGCATCGCGATGCCCGCCAGCTGCTCGACCGCCTGCGTCAATCGCTGGATTCCCGCACCGCCGTCAGCGAGCTGAGCATCGGTCAGCAGCAGATGGTCGAGATCGCGCGTGCGCTGTCGCTGGACGCCGAGATCATCATCATGGACGAGCCCACCGATGCGCTGACCGACATCGAGACCGAGATTCTCGCCGAGGTCGTGGCCGAACTGCGCGCCGAGGGCCGCTCGCTGGTCCTGATCACCCACCGCCTGAACGAGATCTTCAGCATGTGCGATGAAGTCGCCGTGCTGCGCGATGGCCAGATGATCCACCAGGGCCCGACGGCGGAACTGGATGAGGATGGCCTGATTCGCCTGATGGTCGGCCGCGAGCTGGCCGAGCGCTACCCTTATACGCCCGCCACCCCTGATGGCGAAGCGATGCTCGAGGTCGAGGATCTCGAGGCGCCGGGTGTCAAGGGCATCAGCTTCTCGGCCCGTCGTGGGGAAGTGCTCGGCTTTGGCGGCCTGATGGGCGCCGGGCGTACCGAACTGGCCCGCGCCCTGTGTGGCGATACCCGTATCAGCGCCGGCAGCGTGAAGCTGCATGGCCAGCCGGTGCGCTTCGCCTCGCCGGCCGAGGCATTGGCCGCGGGTCTGGTGTATGTGCCGGAAGACCGCAAGCAGGCGGGCCTGATTCTCCCTCACTCGGTGGCCAGCAACATGTCGTTGAGCGCCCTGCCCAGCTTCTGTGGCGCGTTCGGGCGTATTCGCCATGGCGAGGAAGCCGCCGCCGTCGAAAGCTTCGTCAAGAGCATGCAGATCAAGGTCAGCAATACCGACCAGCCGGTCGATACACTGTCCGGCGGCAACCAGCAGAAGGTGTCGCTGGCCAAGGCATTGATGCCGGCGCCGGAGCTGGTGATTCTCGATGAACCGACCCGTGGCGTGGATGTCGGCGCCAAGCGCGAGATCTACCTGCTGATCAACGAGCTCAAGCGCCAGGGCAAGTGCGTACTGCTGATCTCCTCGGAGATGCCCGAACTGCTCGGCCTGGCCGATCGCATTCTGGTGGTCGCCGACGGGCGCATCTCCGGCGAGTTCAGCCGAGAGAACGCGACCCAGGAAGCGATCATGACCGCGGCCTCCGGCCTCGAGAGCCCCCTCAGCAGTGGCAACGACGCCGCGAACGGCACGTCAACGTCCAGCGCTGCATCACGCGGCGCCACCCGCCCGTCTTCTACCCCCGATTCCTCCGCTTCCCGCCACGAGATGCCGAACTGATGTCTACTCCTTCTTCCTCTGCCGCCAGCGGCCGCCGCCTCGACGTCATGCGCCTGCTGGTCGACAACAAGGCGCTGATCGCGCTGGCCCTGTTGATCGCCGTGAGTGCCGGCCTGTCCGACAACTTCCTGTCTTCCGACAACCTGCTCAACGTGCTCCGCCAGACCAGCATCAATGCCATCATCGCCATGGGCGTGACCTTCGTCATTCTCACCGCGGGCATCGATCTGTCCGTTGGCGCGGTACTGGCGCTGACCGGCGCCTTCGCGGCCTCGATGACCGCCGCCGGCCTCTCCCCCTGGCTGAGCGTGCCGGGCACCATCATCGCCGGTGCCGGCCTGGGCGCCATTTCCGGCCTGTTCGTCGCCTTCGGTCGCATCCAGGCCTTCATCGTCACGCTGGTGGCGATGACGGTGCTGCGCGGTGCCACGCTCGTCTACACCGATGGCCGTCCGGTCTCCATCGGCGTCAGCGAAGCCGCGGACAGCTTCTGGAATCTGGGCGGCGGTTACTGGCTCGGCGTGCCGATTCCGATCTACATGATGTTCTTCGTCTACGTGCTGTGCTGGGGCGTGCTGCATCACACCCGCTTCGGACGCCACGTCTATGCGGTCGGGGGTGGTGAGAAGGTCGCGCGCCTGTCCGGCATCAACGTCAATCGCATCAAGATCAGCGTCTATGCCATCGCGGGTGCCTTCGCGGCACTGGCCGGTGCCATACTCGCCGCTCGCCTGGGTTCGGCACAGCCGAATGCCGGCACCGGTTACGAGCTGGACGCCATCGCGGCAGTCGTCATCGGCGGCACCAGCCTGATGGGTGGCCGCGGGCGCATCTTCGGCACCTTAATCGGGGCACTGGTGATCGGCGTGCTGAACAATGCGCTGAACATCATGGGCGTCTCCAGCTACTACCAGATGATCGCCAAGGGCGCTGTCATACTGCTTGCGGTACTGATCGACAGCCGTGCGCAGAAATAGAAGCGCAAGTTCGTAAGACACGACACGATTTCATTCCCTGCAGCATCGAAGACCCTCGCCCCCGTGCGCCAACCACGGGGGCCCTCCAGCGGGTCGCCGACAACAATGAAAGGACCATCGCCATGAAGAAGAACGGAAAACTGCTCACCTCCACGCTGACCACTGCCATCACTGCCGCAGGCCTGAGCTTGATGCCGGTGCAATCCGCCATGGCCGACAAGATCGCGCTGGTGGTCTCGACGCTGAACAACCCGTTCTTCGTCAGCCTCCAGCAGGGCGCCAAGGACAAGGCCGAGGAACTGGGCCACGAGCTGATCGTGCTGGATTCCGGTGATGACGCCGCGCGTGAGCTGTCCAACGTCGAGGATGCTCTGTCCCGCGGTGTCGATCTGCTGCTGATCAACCCGACCGACTCCGATGCCGTGGTCTCCAGCGTGCGCACCGCCAATGGCCGTGATGTGCCGGTGGTGACACTGGATCGCAGCGCCAACGGCGGTCGGGTCGCGGCGCACGTCGCCTCCGACAACGTCGCCGGTGGTGAACTGGCGGGCAATTTCATCGCCGAAAAGCTCGCAGGCAAGGGTGAGATCGTGCAGCTGGAAGGTGTCGCCGGCGCCTCGGCCACGCGCGATCGCGGTGAAGGCTTCATGAAGGCCATCGACGGCCAGTCAGGCCTAAGCCTGGTGGCCACTCAGCCGGCCAACTTCAACCGCACCCAGGGGCTGAACGTGATGGAGAACCTGCTGCAGGCGCACCCGGGCGTGAATGCCGTCTTTGCCCAGAACGATGAGATGGCGCTCGGCGCACAGCGTGCCCTGCAGGCCGCCGGCAAGGACATTCTGCTGGTCGGCTTCGATGGTACCGACGAAGGCATCAAGGCCGTGCAGGCCGGCAAGATGGACGCCACCGTCGCCCAGCAACCGGCACTGATCGGTAGCCTCGGTGTCGATACCGCCGACAAGCTGCTCAAGGATGAAGACGTCGAGAAGACCATTTCCGTGCCACTCAAGCTGATCACCGAATAAGCGACCGCACGGCTCGCACCCTCTTCATCGCAAGATAGGACGCCGGCCACTGGCCGGCGTTTTTCCGTCTTTCCTTCAATGGCGTGTATTGCTTGCCTCGCAGGGCCAGTGACGCCCGCTCGACTTTCACCACCAGGGACAGAGATGTGATTCGACTCAAGGATGTGGCGGCACACGCCGGAGTTTCCGTGACCACGGTGTCGCATGTCGTGAATGCCACCCGCCCGGTGGCCAGTGCGACCGAGGCCCGAGTACGCGAATCAATCGCCGCACTCGGCTATCGACCGGACAGCGTCGCCCGCGCGCTGAAATCCAACCGTAGCCACACCCTCGGGATGATCGTCACCAATGCGCACAACCCCTTCTTCGCCGAGGTGATCCGCGGCGTCGAGGACCGCTGCTACCAGGCAGGCTACAGCTTGATTCTGTGCAACAGCGACGATATCGACGCCAAGCAGCTCAGCTATCTCGAGACACTGCGGGACCGACGCATCGATGGACTGGTGGTGATGACCGCCGAGAACGGTGCCGGCTTTCTCGAGGCGCTCAGCGCCCTGCCACTGCCCACGGTGATGATGGACGCCGAGCCCCAGCCTGGCTGGGACATGACGGTGGTCAATGATGATTCACGCCTGGGGGGCAGGCTCGCCATCGAACACCTGCTGACGCAGGGGATCGAACGCATCGCCCTGCTGACCGGGCCTCGCGATCATGCCCGTTCCCGCGAGCGACTGAGCGGAGCACTGGACGCTCTGCACGCCGCCGGCCTGGGGCTTGCCGAGGACTGGCAGATCGAGACCCAGCTGATGCTGGCCGACGGTCATCGCGCAGCCCATCTGCTGCTGGCCGATCCGGCCGACAGGCCCGATGCCATCTTTGCCTTCAATGATCTGCTGGCACTGGGCTGTCTGCGCGCCGCTCGGGACCTGGGCCTTGAGGTACCCACGCAGCTCTCGATCATCGGCTACGACGATATCGAGATCAGTGCCTACCTCTCACCCGCCCTGACCACCATCCGCCAGCCGATCTATGCGCTGGGCACCACGGCCGTCGATCAGCTGATCGCGCGCCTGGAGGGCACCCCCTTCCCGGGCCAGACCCAACTGGCCCCGAGGTTGGTGGAACGCGACAGTGTCGCGCGGCCAGACCAGCGCCTTCAGGGCCAGGCTTGAGCGCAGCCGTGTTTGAGCACAGCCACGCTTGAGCACAGTAAGTATTGAGCGCCTCCAGGATAGATCACAGATCTATACCGGTAGAGCATCAAACATATCAAACACCAACATTTCTCTTATAGGTGAACACTGCCTACCCTGCCCCTCGTGAATCACCGCTGCCACGGCTGGCAGCACGCACATGAGGACACCCAGGTGACAGGCACTCCCCCTTCCAGCACTTCCCGATCGGACACAGTCCGATCAGTTACTGTCCAGTCAGATACTGGCCGATCAGATACTGTCCAGTCAGGCACAGCCTCACCGACATCGACATCGGACGCCGACAGCACGCCCGCCATTGGGCGTGGTCTGCTGTTGCTGATGGCGATCGCGGTCGCTGCAACTGCCGCCAATCTGTACTACAACCAGCCGCTGCTGGCAGAGATGGCCCGCTCACTGGGCGTGAGCCAGGGCATGATCGGCCTGATTCCCTCCGCGACCCAATTCGGCTACGCCGCCGCCATCCTGCTGATCTCGCCGCTGGGCGACACCATGGACAGGCGCCAACTTATCCGCAATCTGTCCATCACCCTGGCACTGGCCTCACTGGGCATCTTCCTGGCCCCCAGCTTCTGGCCGCTGTTGCTGGCAAGCTTCGTGGCCGGGCTGGGCGCCAACATCACCCAGCAACTGATTCCGCTGACCGCCTCGCTGTCCACCCCCGAGGCGCGCGGCAAGAACATCGCCACCCTGATGACGGGGTTGACCATCGGCATACTGCTGTCACGCACCCTGAGCGGCAGCATCGGCGAATACTGGGGCTGGCGCAGCGTCTTCCTGGTCGCGGCCATCCTCGCCGTCATCATCGGTGCGCTGCTGCATCGTCACCTGCCCAGTCGCGCGCCTGCCGTGCAGATGGCCTACCCCAGACTGATCCTCTCGATGGGCACGCTGTTCAAGCAACATGCCCTGCTGCGAGAGTCAGCACTGACCGGCGCACTGTGGTTCGCGGCCTTCAATGCCATGTGGGCGACGCTGGCCATTCACGTCACCGATGCGCCGTTTGACTACAGCGTCCAGCAGGCGGGGCTGTTCGGTATCATCGGGCTGGCCGGCATCTTCGGGGCCAAGGCGGCGGGCCGTCTGGTCAATCGTGTCGGCGCAGGGCGCCTGATCAGCTTCGCCCTGGTGATGGTGCTGGCGTCCTTCGCGGTGCTCGGCCTCTGGGGAAACAGCCTGGCCGGACTGATCATCGGCATCATCCTGCTGGACCTGGGCGTCTTCGCGGCCCAGATTCCCAACCAGGTGCGCGTGTTCTCGATCGACCCCAAGGCACAGAGCCGCATGAACGCCGTCTACATGCTGTGCTACTACCTCGGTGCGGCAGCCGGTTCCGCCATCGGCGTCAAGATGATGAGCGTCTACGGCTGGCAGGGCATGTCGCTGTTCGGGCTGGTACTGGCAGCGGTGGCACTGGTGCATCATGGTGTAAAGCAGCGTCGCTCGGCCTCTTCATCACAGTGAGATCAGGACAGTGAGACCAGGACAGTGAAACGAGAGCGCAAGCGAAGCGTTGGGTGGGCAAGCGAGGCGCGAAAGAGAGACAACGCGAAAGTGATGAAAGCGAAGCGATGAACGGCTGAGAGCCTGAGATGGCGCCTGGTCAACACGTCGAGTCATGGGCATTCACACCCCATGCCACGGCAGCTGGCCAGGCGCCTGAAATGGTGGCGCAATTCAGGTAAACTCTGCGCGCCATTTCGGTGCGTCGCCGAGGTGGTACGCGATTCACGACCCGTTATCGGGGCAAGAACCCGTCAAACCCTCGAGATCCACATGAAGCTCATCGTCAAACTTATCCTCGGCATCATTGCCGGCCTGCTGATCGGCCTGATGGCCCCGGATGCCCTCGTACGTGCCGCGCTGACCGCCAAGGTCATCATCGGCCAGCTGATCAACTTCACCATCCCGTTGATCATCCTGTTCTACGTCATGAGCGGCATCGCGTCGCTGCCGAAGAATTCCGGCGCCATGCTGGGTCGCACCGTCGGCATGGCCTACGGGTCGACGATTCTGGCCGGCATCTTCGCCTTCCTGGTGGCCAGCAACCTGCTGCCCGGCATGCTGTCCGGCATGGCGCCGGTCACTGAAGGCCGCGATGCCCTGACTCCCTTTCTCGATCTCGAAATCCCCGCGGCACTGCCGGTGATGACGGCATTGGTGCTGGCCTTCGTCTTCGGTGTGGTCATCAGCCGCCGCGAACTGCCGACCCTGAAAAGCGCCGTCTTCGAATCGCGTGAAGTGGTCGAGGTGTTCCTCAATCGCGTCATCATCCCGCTGCTGCCACTGTTCATCGCCGGCACCTTTGCCGAGATGGCCTACGAGGGCAAGGCGCTGTCGACACTGGATACCTTCTGGAAGGTGCTGGTGCTGGCGATCGTGATGCACTGGATCTGGCTCAGCACGGCCTACATGATCACCGGTCTGATCCAGCGTCGTTCTCCGTTGGGCCTGTTGCGCAACATGCTGCCGGCCTACTTGACGGCGCTGGGCACCATGTCGTCGGCGGCGACAATCCCGGTCAGCCTGCGTCAGACCAAGGCCAACGGCGTCAGCGATGAAGTGGCCAACTTCAGCGTGCCGCTGTGCGCCACCATCCACCTTTCCGGTTCAACCATCACCATCGTCACCTGTGCTACTGCCGTGATGATGATGAGCCCAAATCTGGCGCTGGCAAGCCTCGGCGAAGTGATTCCGTTCTTGATCATGCTGGGCCTGACCATGATCGCTGCGCCCGGGGCGCCGGGTGGTGCGGTGATGGCGGCACTTGGCGTGCTGGGCAGCATGCTCGGCTTTGGAGAGGCGGAACTCGGCCTGATGATCGCGCTATATCTGGCCCAGGACAGCTTCGGCACCGCCACCAACGTCACCGGCGATGGCGTGATCGCGCTGTGGGTCGATCACTTCGCACGCCGCGATGGTGTGGTGGCTACGCCGGGGCCAGCTGCCGCGACCGGCGAAGCACCGGTGGCACGCTCACAGCCGTGAGCTTCCATATGTGCTGAGCCGTGAGCTGCCGTTGTGCTCAGCCGTGCGCTGAATTGGACTGAGCCACCTGCGCGGATAGTCGTCAAAAGCCCCGTCTTCTCTCGGAGACGGGGCTTTTTTCATGCCCGCATGCAACCTTACGATCGTCTCCACGGTCTTCCTCACGGTCGTGCTCGCGATCATCCTCTCAGCCACCCCGCAGGATGGCGTGCCTAGCAGCGAGGTGAGACATGACGCCGCGCCGTGCCTGACACCCACAGACCAAACAGCTACCATTGGCGCGCGCGAGCTGTCATTGCTGCCGTACGCCATCACCCTGTTACCGTTGTCGGAGTGCCAGATGTTCCTGCTTTCCCCTGCACTGTCCTGTCGTTTGATATCGCTACCGATATCTCGCCCGCGTCTGGCACGCATGTTCGCCACCCTGTCGCTCACCACTGCCAGCCTGACCCTTGCCCAGCACGCCAGCGCGCTGGAGATCGGCATGCCTGCCGATGGCGGCGTCAGCGTCAGTCCCGCCGTGATGCTCGAGGCCGAGGGCACCCTCGACGACCAACTGAGCAGCCCGCTGATGCTCAAGCAGTTCTCAAGCTACGAAGCCGTGGAGCAAGGGCTGAGCGATGGCAGCCTCGACGCCGCCTACCTGACACCGCAGATGCTCAAGGCACTGGCCGACAGCGGCATGTCACTGCGAGTGCTGGACGGCGCGGATCTCGACGATGTCAGCCTGGTCGCGCGCGATGAACTGATCCGCTACACCGAATTGTTCGAGCCGCAGGAGCTACTGATCCGCTTCCTCAATGACACCACGCGTGCCGTGCGAGTGGTGATGCGCCATGACGATGCACGCTCGCATCTGGCGCTGAAGCAGTGGGTCGAGGTCAAGGTCGGCTCCAGCATGCAGCTGGTCAGCCCGCGCTCGCTGGAAGAGCTGGAAGGCGATGAATATGTCGGGGATGCGCCTCAGGCACTGATCAACAGCCGCAAGATGCACGCCGCCTTCCTCAACGGCGATGACGCGACGCGTCTGGTGGCGCTGCATCCGCTGTCCAAGGACTGGCTGCCGCGCGCCAACATGCTCGACTTGCCGCGCATGCTGCTGGTCAGTCGTGCCGATATCGAGGATGCGAGCCTTGAGGCCGAGCTCGAGTTGCTGGCCGTTGAGCACGCTCGTATGCAACAGAGCCTGCACGGCGAGGAGCCGATGAAGCTCGCCTTCACGCTCAAGCAGGCCTGGCCGGCGGATGCCGGTGAGGCGCCGAGTCTCCCCAAGGTGGTGCATGCGCTGAACGGGCGCGCTATCCCGAGCGCCGACATGCGCACCGCCCTCAAGGACTGGCTGGGCGAGCAGCAGTCAGCGGTCAGCTGGCCTGCTATTCAGAAGTAGCTACAGCAGTAGACCCAGGTGAAGACCCGGCTGTAGGCCCAACAGTCATGCCCGCCACAGGGCAAATGACAGACACAAAAAAACCCGCCGATTGGCGGGTTTTTTCGATCAAGGGCAACGATCAGGCGTCGAGGGCTTCAGCGATCTGGGACTGAGCCTTCGGGCCGATGCCCTTGACTTCAGAGATCACGCCATCAGCGTGAGCCTTGCGAACCTTGGCAACATCGTCGTAGCCAGCGTCAGTCAGGGCACGGATAGCGGCAGCGTTGAGGCCGAGGTCTTCCAGAGAGGTCGCATCGGCTTCTTCGGTCGCTTCCTCGACGGCTGCGCCCATCGGCATCATGCGAGACTGGGCGATGGCCTGTTCGCGTGCCAGACGTGCTTTGTACTGCACCAGCTTCTGGTTGAACTCGTGTTCGACCTGCTTGCGGTGCTTGTCAGAGGCTGCGGCTTTCTCGCTCAGGCGTTCGTTGCGAGCGCGCAGGTCTTCGACTTCCTTCTTTGCCTTGTCACGGGCATTGCGGAGCTTGTCGGCTTCTTTGCTGGCTTCACGCAGCTGACGCTCCAGCTCCTTGATGCGGGCGTTCTGGTCCTGCTTGGTGTCCTGCTCCTGAAACAGGGATGCAAGCTGGTCGTCAAGATTAGCGTCGGTCATACTGCTATGTTGCCTCGAATAATTGATAAAGAGCTAAAGTCTGGGCGCACATTCTACCGCAGTTCTTCAGTTTGTGCTGCATTTGAGCGCAACCCGAGCGGGATGAATGTGAATCGGGGGGCCTGCATGGGGCAATATTACCCCAACTGTGTGACATCGCCAGCCACGGATGAACCAGTCATGGACGATCCAGTCATGGACGATCCAGTCGTGGACGATCCAGTCGTGGAGGATACCGAGCGCGGGATGAGACGGCACTGAACGCACACGACAATCGCATGTCGGCGCCGTGGCGCAGGTCACGGAAAAGACAGCCCGCTTTCATGGGCTGTCTTTTTACTCGGCGACCCAGCACTTGCGCAGGCCTGTCAGCACAGATCTCAGAGCCTGCACCGGACTCAGTGCTTGCGCCAGTCCTCGAGCTTGTCGCTCAGCTGCTGACGACGTGCTTCGGGCGATGCCAGCGTCTCGGATTGATGGCCTTCCCCGAAGCGATTCTCGAGATAGTCCATCAGATTGATCAGCTCATCATCGGTCAGGCTGTCATCGAAGGCCGGCATGAAGACACTGTGACCATTGTTCTCACGCTGCACGCCATTGAGGATCGCCTGGGCCAGATTGTCCGGATAGACACTGCCGGTCACGCTGTTGTGGAACAGCGATGGGTAGTAGCCATCCTGGGTGCCGGCACCATCCGCGCCGTGACACATGGCGCAGTGGCCCAGATACAGACGCACGCCCGGCGTGGCATCGGTCAGCTGGCCGATCAGATCTTCATCGTCGGGACGCTTGTCCAGCGGCTGACCGCGCAGCAACAGCACATCATCGGCCGGTGCCCCCTGATTGAAGCGCGTGGCGACCTGCGGCTCGCTTTCGGCCTCGCGATCACCATCATTGACCGCCTCGCCCTGCTCGCCCTTGCCATCCACCGCCGGAATCGACTTCAGATAGACCGCGATGGCGCGCAGGTCGTCTTCACTCATGTAACGCATGGAGTGCTCGACCACATCCGCCATCGGGCCGCCAGCCTGCGCCTTGCCCTTGAGGTTGCCGGTCGCCAGATAGGTCTGGATATCCTGCTCGCTCCAGCTGCCCAGACCATCCTGCATGTCCGGCGTGAGGTTGAAGGCGCGCCAGCCTTCGATCATCGCCCCGCCCAGATAGCCTTCTTCATCACCGGTCAGCGCCGTTTCCTGGAAGGCGAAGCCACGCTCGGTGTGACAGCTGCCACAGTGGCCCGGCCCCTGGACGAGATAGGCGCCACGGTTCCAGTCGGCACTCTTGTCCTCGTGGTCCTGCCACGGCTCCAGCGGCGAGAAGATCTCTTCCCACAGCGCCATCGGCCAACGCATGTTGAGCGGGAACGGAATCTCGCTTTCGCGGTTGGGCGTGCTGCTCGGCGTCACCTCATGCATGTTCCAGGCATAGAGCGCCTTGATGTCCTCATCCGTCAGACGAGCGTAGGACGGGAACGGCATCGCCGGATAGAGGTTGTGACCATCGGCAGCCTCGCCCTCGCGCAGCACACGGGTGTACTCCTCGAGGGTGTAGTTGCCGATGCCGTGCTCGGTGTCCGGGGTGATGTTGGTGGCGTATATCTCGCCCACCGGGGTCTCGAAGCCGAGGCCACCGGCATATTCATCGCCGTCCTCGGTGCTGTGACAGGCCGCGCAATCACTGGCGCGCGCCATGTACAGGCCCTTCTCGATCAGCGCGGGGTCATCGGTGGCGGCCTTGTCGGCTTGTACCTGTCTGGCGTGCTCATCCTCGCCGCTGCCGCAGGCGCTGAGCAACATGGCACTGGTGCCCGCAATGGCGGCCAGGCGGACGGCACGGGTCAGGCGTGCGGGGCGAAGGGTCGGGCGGGCACCGCGACCTTTCTCATCAATGGCATCACGGGTGCCAGCAGTACGGACGTGCGGGACCATGCTTATATTTCCTGTTCGAGCAGATCGGCAATACGCAGAGACAACGCCGCGATGGTCAGGGTGCAATTGACCGACCCGACGGTGGGCATGCTGCCGGAGCTGGCGACAAACAGGTTGTCATGGCCATGCACTCGGCAATCGCGATCCACCACGGAGTCTTTGGGGTTGTCTCCCATCAGGGTCGTACCGCAGATATGCTGGTTGTTGGAGAACTCATCACGGAACGCGATGTCGGTGCCTCCCATCAGCTGAGCGATACGCGCATATTGTTCACGGGTATGCGCGGCGCTGCGCTTGACGTAATCATCGATAGCATAACGGAATTCCGGGCGCGGCAGGCCGAGAGCGTCACGTTTTTTTGACGGCGTGATGCGATTGGCGGCCTCTGGCAACAGCTCGTGGAAGCTGTCGAACTGCACATAGCGGCTGGCCCGATTATCGATTTGCGCCTGCAGATCCGCGCCGAGCCTGAGCGGTGTTTCCGACAGCACCTCCGTGGTCATCTGCTGCGTGCGGGCAATGTTGGACAGATGCAGCTTCTTGGATGCGAAGCCCTTGCGGAAGTCGCCGTCACGCCAGGTGATGATCGAGGTCATCTCCTGAGGGCCACGCCCCGCCCACAGCGGCTCATCGGCCAGAAAGCTCACCCCGGTACCGGGGTGATCCATGAGATGCCGGCCGACCATGTCGTTCTGGTTACCCACCCCATCGGGGGTATGGGCGTTGACCGACATCTGCATCAGCTTGGGGGTCTCGATGCCATTGGCCGCCAGCACCACCCGCGCCGCACTCAGGCGATGCTGCTTGCCGTCGGGGTCCAGATAGCGCACCTCGCGAATCTTGCCGCTGGCGTCGCTTTCCAGATGATGCACGATGGCATTGTCGATCAATCTGGCACCGGCACGTTCGGCCTTCTCGACATGGATGATGCCGGAATACATCGCACCGATCGGGCAGATGGGCATGCAGTTGTTGTTGCCGCAGCAGGTCGGGCGCTCATCATAGGGGCGGCTGTTGCGCGCCACCGGCTCGGTGACCATGTCAAATCCATGGGGATTGATACGCTCGCTGACCCGCCGCTCGTTCCACGACAGCGGCAGCGGTGCCATCGGATACTCGGCGCTGCGCGGGCTGCCCAGATCGACATCATTCGGCCCCCAGACACCCAGCGCGACCTCGGCACGGAAGTAATAGTCTTCCAGTTCGTCATAGCCGATCGGCCAGTCGCGCCCGACGCCATACTCGCTCTTGAGCACGAAATCGCTGGGCAGAAAACGCCAGGCAGACGCCGCCCAGTGCCAGGTAGTGCCGCCGACGGCACGAATGTACTGGGCGTCGTAGGGTTGCTCCCCCTTCTGTACCAGATAGTCGGCATTCTCGCCGTAGAGCATCGGATGGGGCGCTGCGTTGCTGGCAGGATAAGGCCCCATGAAGTCCATCTTGTTGGCCTGGTTGCGGAAGCGCTCGACGATCTGCCAGCGCTGCATGCGCGGGCCTGCTTCCAGCATGATGACCGACTTGCCGGCCTCGGCCAGGCGATGTGCGATCAGGGCGCCGGCGACACCAGACCCGACCACGATCACATCGGCATCATACGAACGGGATTCCTCGGCCATGCAGGATTCTCCTCGGGAAATTGGAAACAGCAACAGGAGCGGTCAGGACGCCCCTGGAAGGTCTGGCACGCGGGCGATATCAGAAGCGGAGGTCTCAGCACGAACCCGAGGCCCTACCATCCGTCACGCGCAGATCTGAAGAAGGCGTGACCAGTCAGGCCTTGGGTGCCTCAGCCCAGAACCCCGGACGGTTGGGGCAATAGGTACGCACCACCTGCACATCGCGCGGCCCGGCATACATGCCAGCGCGCTCGAAGGCGATGACCTCGGCGTCAGGGTCACTGATCGACTTGCCGACCGTGCCGAGCATCCAGGCCTGCAGCAGACGGCGCACCAGCGCCATCTCACCGTCGCTCAGGTCTTCCTTTGTCACGTACTCTCGCGACTCGCCCAGGGCCAGCAGGCGGGTCTTGAGGGCTGGCAAGCTGCCGACGCCGGGTACACCCTCGGCCGGAATTCTCGCCAGCGCCTCGAAGTAGCGCTGGCCCAGCCACTCATCCAGGGTCTTGTCGCTGAGCAGCCAGCGCGACAGGACCATGAACGTCGCGAAGGCACTGTCATCCTGCGTCTGTTGATCGTCAGCGACCGTCTCGGCCAGGGCCTGAAGGGACAGGCCGCCGAACACGGCCATGCCTGCTCCACCGAGTCCCAGCTTCAATAGCTGGCGACGTGAAGGATCAGTAGCACTCTGGGATGTCGACATGCGGCCCTCCCGGACAATGAATGGTTCACCCGACGCCAGTGCACAAGGCAGTATTGACGCCTGTGTGCTGCACTCGAATAGCGCTCTAACAGCACACAAGCAGACCTCGAGCGGTTTCGAACAGCTCTTGCGTAGCCCTTGCACAGGGTTTGATGAGCAGCATGGTAACAAGCGCCATCACGTTATAGACAAACGTATAATGAACAAGGAGTTCCTGTTTAAGCAACTCCAGAGGCGTGCTTTGCGCAACCCAGCCCGCTAGCGGGCAAACGCTTGCTGCTGGCCTACCGACAAGGGTCGGTCGAAACCGCGAGAGTTACCAGCGGATGCCAGCGAATGCCGATGCCTGACGGGGGAGTCACCCTCGCCTGCCTCCCGCCCACCGGCAGTTCCCTGGCCGTGCTCAGCGCAGTAGGATGTGGGGCAAGAGCAATAGATGTGGTCAGACTGATTCGCTCTCAAGCCGCACGCGCCACCCATCACTCGACTTCAGGGAAGACTCGCCATGCTTCGTCACTTGCGTACTCCGCTCGCTCTGCTCATGTGTACCGCCGTTCTTGCCGGGTGTGAAAGCGCCTCGCGCATGGCCGACAGCATTTCGCTGCCGGACTTCGGCTCTTCACAGCCCGAACAGGGCGAGCAGCGCGTCCAGCGTACCGTCGCCTTCCCGGAGGCGGAGTACGCCAGGCTCGACAAGACCGGCACCTCGGTGATCAAGGGCCGCATGTCCTATGAGTGGCAGGGCCAGACGATCTACGCCAACCGGGCGGGCATCTCGATCGCCCCGGTCACCACCTACTCCGCGGAAGCCGCGGAACTGGCACTGGCAGGCAAGACGGCGTCTCGCGCCGACCCGCGCGCCCAGGCCTACACCCACAGCGTGCGCACTGACAGCAATGGCTACTTCAATGCCACTGGCCTGCCATCCGGCACCTTCTATGTCGCCGGTGTCGTCCAGTTGCCGGACGGCACACGCAGCCCGTTGATCCTCAGTCAGGTTCAGGTCGGCCGTGGCCAGACCCGCAGCATCGAGCTGAGCCGATGACAGGCGCATGTCTCTCTTGCTCTCCATGCTGCCCTTGCATCGCCGGATGATGGCCACCGCACCATGACGACACTCTCGCTGCGCGCCTATACGCCACAGGCGACGGTCCATGATCACGACCACCACCAGCTGGTGCTGCCGATCCGCGGCCATCTCGATATCCAGGTCGGCAACCATCACGGCACCGTGGTCACCGGCGAGTGCGTCATCATTCGCCCCGGGGAGTCACATCTGTTTCATGCCAAGGACGCCGCGCGCTTCATCGTCGCTGACCTGGACTACCTGCCCGACAACCTTACGGCGTCGCAACGCGTGGTGTTCTCGATCAGCACCCTGCTGATGAACTACCTGCTGTTTCTCGAAGCGCAGCTGCAAGGTGAGGTCGACAAGCACATCGATCAGCTCTCCATCGCGCTGTTTCTCGGCCTGCTGGAGAAGCAGACCTGTGATCAACGCGTCGACCGTCGTCTGCTCAGGGTGCTCGATGTCATGAACGCGCAGCTTGAGCAGCCCCACGACGTGGCATCACTGGCCCGACTCGCCCACCTGAGCCCGACCCAGTTTCACAAGGTGTTCCGCGACAATCTGGGCGTCAGCGTCAAGCAGTACCTGACTGCCAGACGCATGGAGCGCGCGCGGGCGCAGTTGATCCATACCGATCTCAGCGTCCAGCAGGTCGCCGAGGCCGTCGGCTATCAGAACCTCTCCGCCTTCTCGCGGCGCTTTTCCTGCTACTTCGGCCAGTCGCCACGCGAGATGACGCGCCAGTATTCGAGCCTCACTCCCCCGAATGACTGAATGACTGAATGACCGACTGATTCGATCATCTGAACAACCGATTGAGCATCCGAACCAGCAGTCCACCACCGCACTCTGGCGGTATATGACGTTTTGCTTCTCCTGGCAGATCAGAGCGTAGTTTCAGCACAATATATTTCTCGCGATGAGGCGTAATCTCGTGCACACCGAGACACACTTCATTGCGAGCCATCCACCATGCAGCACTCCTTCTCCCGGACGCCCTTCCGCCCAGCGCTGGAACGCCAGATCGGCAACCTTTCCGTCCTCACGGCCGCCCTGCTATGGGGCACGACCGGCACCGCCGCCCACTTCAATCAGGATGTCAGTCCGCTGGCCACCGGCGCCTTCGCCATGGGCTTTGGCGGCATTCTGCAGGCAGTGCTGTCGCGACGAATCCTTCATGAGGAGCTGGCCGCCCTGCTGGTTCACAAGCATCTCGTGCTGTGGGCAGCGCTGTTCATCATCGTCTACCCGCTGGCATTCTATTCGGCCATGGAATACACCGGCGTGGCGATGGGCACCGTGATCACCATCGCCACGGCGCCGTTGGCGGCAGCGGTGCTGGAATATGTGCTGGACCGCAAGCGCGTCAGTGTGCGCTGGTACGCAGCGCTGATGCTGGGCATGGCTGGCGTGGGGCTGATGGCAGTGGGCGAGACACGTCTGGCGGATACGGCAGCGCAAGCCACTGCCAGCGGCGTTGCCAGCGAAAGCCGCAAGCTCATCGGTATCGGGCTGGGCGTGCTGGCCGGCGCGAGCTACGCCACCTATTCGCTGCTTGCCAGACGCATGATGCTGCTGGGCGTGCATCGCCGTGCAGCCATGGGGACAATGTTCGGCTGTGCCGGCGTCATACTGTTGATCGGCCTGGCCATCAGCTGCCTGTTCCTCGATCCGCGCCTGTTTGCCACGCCGGTGAATTCGGCGGTCGCCATCTACATGGCGCTGATCCCGATGCTGCTGGCCAGCCTCATCTTCGGACGCGGGCTCGCCAGCGCGCCCATCAGCCGGGTGACAGTCCTGACCATGTTCGAGCCACTGGTGGCGGGACTGTTGGCCGTCATCGTGGTCGGCGAGCAGTTCACGCTGATGGGCGCCATCGGCATGGTGCTGATCATGACCTGTCTGATGCTGCAATTGCGGCCGCAGGCAACGCAGGCGCCGATGGCCAGCCCGCAGGCAGACCTCGCGGCCTGGACGACGCCCGACACGGCCTCCGACGCTCTGGTTGAGCCACAAGACGACGCTGCCCATTGGGGTGAGCGTGATTCGTGGCGTGACCCGTGGAGCGGAACCGAGCATGGCCGCGATGCCAAGCAAGGGTCGGAGCAAGGGGCTGAGCAAGGGTTGGCGCCATGGCAGCATCACGACGCCTGACGGCCATGAGCGAATTGTTGGCAAGTTGGAGTGCGCGCCCTGAGCGGTAGTCAGCCGGCAACGGCGACTCACTTGACCGAAAGTGGTTTCAGCACACTTTCGCAGGACTCATGCTGCGACTGAAATAGGCCGCGGGATTGGCAAGACACGCAAGGACATCACCATGACAACCAATCGCTCTGATATCGCGGCCTCTTCACTGTCGACCGACATGGGTAGCCTGGCCGTGCTGTTTGCCGCGCTGCTGTGGGGCACCACCGGCACGGCGGCCCACTTCAACCAGGATGTCAGTCCGCTGGCAACCGGCGCCTTCGCCATGGGTATCGGCGGCCTGCTTCAGGCAATGATCGCACGACCCAATATCATGGGCTGTCTGAGCCTGCTGTTGGCGCAGAAGCGCTGGGTATTGCTCGGTGCCGTGTGTGTCGTCATCTACCCGCTGGCTTTCTACTCCTCGTTGCATCTGGCCGGTGTCGCCATCGGCACGGTGATCACCATCGCCACGTCGCCACTGGCAGCGGCGATTCTGGAGCGCCTGTTCGGCCACCACCGACTCACGCTGAGCTGGTATCTCAGCCTCGCGCTGGGCATTGCCGGTGTGGTGATGATGGCGGTGGGCGAAACGGCCACTCATGGAGGAGATATTGCCGCCATCAGCGCCGGCGGCGACACGATGGGGACAGGGTCAGGGAGCGTGTCTGACGCTCACTGGCAACGCCTGACCGGCATCTTGCTGGGCATCATCGCCGGCACGACCTACGCCGCCTATTCGCTGATCGCCCGGCGCATGATGGACCACGGCACCCACGCCCGCGCTGCCATGGGCAGCCTGTTCGGCGTCGCCGGTATCGCGCTGATCGCCGGCCTGGGTCTCAGCATGCTGGTGGCCGACCCGCGCCTGTTCGCCACCCCCGGCAACACATCGGTCGCACTCTACATGGCGCTGGTACCGATGTTCCTTGGCTATATTGCATTCGGCTACGGCCTGAAGACCGTTGCCGCCAGCAAGGCCACCCTGCTCACCCTGTTCGAACCGCTGGTCGCCGCCCTGCTCGCCGTCACCATCGTCGGGGAACATATTGCTCCGCTCGGCTGGCTCGGCATGGCGCTGATCGCCGTCTGTCTAGTAATTCAGGTGAAGCCAGCGACCGCTTGATCAATGTGAGCGGCACGACGAGGCGTTACCAAATGCGCAAAGCACAAAGCCCCAGCCTGAGTTTCAGGCTGGGGCTTTGCATTGCTGGGCATAAGCTCTCGGGCTCACGCCATCTCAATCACTCGCCGTGAAGAGCGCGCGCCGTCAATGCGAGGCAAGCTCGCCGGCATCCACTTGCGGTGTTATCCGACGTACGCCCTTGGCATCCTGCGCGTAGGCACGATGTCGCACATCCCAAAGCTCCACGGCATGCTGGATGTTGAGCCAGAACTCCGGCGTATTGCCTAGCGCAGCCGCCAGCTTGATGGCCATCGGTGCCGTCAAGGTGCCCTTGTCATGCACGATACGGCTCAGGGTATTTCTGTGCACTCCCATCGCCTCGGCCAGGGTGCGGATATCGATGTTCATCGGCTCCAGAAACTCTGCCGTCAACATCTCTCCTACCGTCAGCGGGCGTCGCTGGGTGTTTCTCATCACTGCTACCTCCTCTAGCCCTTGTAAGCATGCGGGTCTAGATATGTTTGATGGGCGACCCCCGCCTCCCACCGGAAGATGAGTCGATACTGCTTGTTGACACGAATCGAGCAATAACCTGCGAGATTGCCCTGCAGATGCTCGAACCGATTGCTCGGTGGAACCCTCAGATCAGACTCCTGACTTGCGGCATCGAGAATCTGCAACTTTCGGTAGAGCGAACTGGAGAGCGCCGCAGGTATCTTGCGGTGGCCAACATCATGCTCATAGAAGCGCTCGAGCCACACATCCCTGAATTCCACCGCCATGGCAGCACCTTTTTTCCTCATTCTATGCACAACCACGTTGTGCATCAAGTGGTTCTCCCCTGACGCTACCCCCCAGGAAAAACGCCCAACGAGTCCAGGACTCGTTGGGCGTTTCATATTCCTCTGCCCTTCACACCAGACGCTCAACCACTCACGCCGCCGTCTTGCTGGCCAGTTCTACCTTGGCAAGCTTGATCAGCCCGCCGTAGACGACGAAGGCGACCACGACACCCACGACCGGCGGCATGAAGGGTGAGCTCCAGGCGCACAGGCAGGCGATGGCGTAGGCGGCGAGCCCCGGCCAGTGGTAATCCACCTTGGGCATCTCGGCGAGGCGCGGATACTGTCCTTTGTGGCCTAGCCAGAAGTTGGCCATGATCACGCCGCCGATCGGCGGGATGAAGGTACCGAGCAGAATCAGGAACGGAATCAGCCACTCATACATGCCGAGTACCGCCAGCACTGTGCCGATGGCCGCGCCCCCCAGGGTGACACGCTGACGATGCGGGGTACGCAGCAGATTGCAGCCGGCGATCGCGAAGTTGTAGATGGTGTTGTCCTGGGTAGTCCAGATATTGAGGAACAGCATCAGGACGGCGAGGCTGACCAGCCCCTGGGCGATCATCACGTCAACGATATCGGCTTGCTGGTAGATCATCGCGCCGAGCGCGCCGGTGAGCACCATCAGGCCATTGCCAACGAAGAAGGCCGCCAGGGTGGCAATGACGGCGATCTTCGGCGAACGCGCGAAGCGGCTCCAATTGGTTGCCTGGGTGCCACCGCTGATGAAGGTGCCGATCACCGCGGTGATGGCGGCCGTCCAGCTCATGGAATCCTTCGGCGTCAGTGACGCAAGGCCTGCCACGCCACCGACATCGACCATGCCGGTGTAGAGACTGAACAGGATGAACAGCAGCATGGCCGGCACGGCGATGCGCGAGAGAATGTCCAGCCCGCGATAGCCGATCATCGCCGTCAGACAGAAGGCGAAACCGAAGATGATCATCAGCGGCGTGGTCAGCCACTCGGGCAAGCCGAGTGTCTTGACCAGCACGATGGCGATGGTCGCGGTGCCCCAGGCGTACCAGCCGATCTGGGTGAACCCGAGCACGAAGTCAGACAGGCGACTGCCCTTCTCGCCAAAGCACAGCCGTCCCATCAGCACTGAATTCAGACCACTCTTGCAGGCGATATAGGCCAAGGCAGCGGCGTAACCGCCGAGCAGCAGATTGCCGATCATGATGATCCACAGCAGTTCATTGAGCGCGAACGCGGCACCCAATGACCCACCCGCCCACATGGTGGCGGTAAAGAAGGTGAAGCCGAGCAGCACCATCGAGGTGGAAAGCAGCCCACGTCGTGCCGAAGCGGGGACTTCGCTCAAGGGATAGTCATTGCCGGATTCGCCTGTCATCGATTGCTGATCTGAGGTGCGGTCTGAGGCGTGCGGTGAGGAGTGTTCTGCCATGAGTGCCTTCCTGGAGCTCGGTCGTGAGTCGTCGAGTCTTGTGGTGGTGTCAGCCTGCCTGAACGCCGACCACCGCCCCCTGCGCGCAAGGTGGTGGTCAGAGCGGCGGTCGCTACCCTACCACCACGCAAGATTCACGCCACCCATCCTCAAACCGTGCAAGACGCCAGCTCGTCGTCTGCCTCATGAAGCTGACACAGGCGTCAGAATCTGGCCTGTCAGCAGACGCGATCGGGCGCAAGACCGCCTCCAGAAATGATTTCGCGGCTAGTCCGGCGCAGTACCTACAAACCCCTCAATTACGCCGACGTTGGCATCAACTTGAGCGCCAGACACCAGAACGCCCCGCAGCGCACTCTTTCAGTGCAGCGCGTGGCGTGGCTCGAGGCGTCCTGCACTGACATCGAAACCTGACGCCGAGCACAGGATGCAATTTTTTTCAGCCTTTCCTTGTTTAGCGGTTCATGCTGAACCCTTCAGCTGCTCGCCAACACCCCTTCGCTGGCATTGACCTCTTCAGTGTCCATCAGGCGCAGTCTGACCGGCACCGATTTCGAGGCGGGCGTATTGCTGCGCGCATCGCGGTGATCCAGCGGAATCAGGTCATTGGTTTCCGGGTAGTACGCTGCCAGACAGCCGGTCGGGATGTCGTATTCCTTGAGCTTGAAGCCCGCCATGCTGCGCTCGACGCCGTCTTCGCTGACCGTTTCCAGCGTCACGCGCTGCCCCTCGCTAAGCCCCAGCGTCTCGAGATCCTGCGGGCTGATCATCACCACCATGCGCGTGCCATAGACGTCGCGATAGCGATCATCATTGGAGTAGACGGTGGTATTGAACTGGTCATGCCCGCGCATGGTGATGAGCAGGAAGGTGCTATCCATGTTCAGTGTCTCGTGGGTCACCTTGTCGAGACCCTCCTCATCCGTGCCCAACCCCTCGGGGAACAGGAAGTTGGCACGCCCCGAGTCGGTATGCCAGATACGCTCGCGCGGCGCGATGCGGATGTGGAAGCCGCCCTGAGCCAGGCGCGCATTGTAGTCGGGGAAGATCTGCGGAAAGACCTCTTCGATGCGGTCACGAATCCGTGCGTAATCCGCCTGCAGCCAATCCCAATCCACGGTGGGGTGCGGCGGCAACGTCGCCTTGGCCAGCTGACAGGTGATGGCGATCTCGGAGTGCAGGCTTGGGTCCGCCGGTGCCATCACGCCGCGCGACGGCGCCACGTTGCACATACCGTCCTCGGCACTGGAGACCTGCTCCGCGCCCTTGCCATCGGCGCCCGCCTGCAGGTCACGTTCACTGTGGCCAATCGTGGGCAGCACCCAACCATGCTTGCCGGGGTGCAGGTGACTGCGATTGAGCTTGGTGGCGACATGCACCGTCATGTCGAGATCGTGCACCTTCTCGACCACGCGCTTCTGATCAGGAATCGCGCGGAAGAAGTTGCCCCCCATGCCGATGAAGGCGCGGACCTCGCCGCGCAGAATCGCCTCGCAGCATTCGGCGACATCATGGCCATTCTCGCGCGGGCACTTGATATCGAAGACCCGATCGAAGGCATCCAGCATCGCGTCATTGGGCAGGTTCTCGATGCCGACGGTGCGGTCGCCCTGCACATTGGAATGGCCGCGTATCGGGCAGGCGCCCGCGCCGGGCTTGCCGATATTGCCGCGCAGCAGCAACAGATTGATGATCTGCTGGATGGTGTCGCCGCCGCGCGCATGCTGGGTGATGCCCATGCCCCAGCAGCAGATCACGCGCTCAGCCTCCAGATAGGTCTGCCCCGCCTGTTCCAGCGATTCGCGTGACAGGCCGGACATGGCGACCAGGTCCTGCCACTCGAGCTTGCGGCAATGCTCGGCGAAGGCATCAAAGCCGTGGGTATGCTGGGCGATGAAGTCGTGATCCAGATAGCCCACCGCATGCGGATTGCGCTCGCGCAGCGCATCGTCGGCCTCGATCACGTACTTGCACATCGCCTGCACGGCGGCGAGGTCCCCGCCGATGCGCAGCTGATGATACTGACTGCTGATCTCGACGCCCTTGCCGCTCAGCATGTCCTTGGGCGACTGCGGATCGGCAAAGCTGACCAGCGCCCGCTCGCGCAGCGGGTTGAAGCTGACCACTTCGGCCCCGCGGCCACGCGCCTCGTGGAGATCCCCCATCATGCGCGGGCTGTTGGTACCGCTGTTCTGGCCGAAGATGAAGATGGCATCGGCCTGCTTGAAGTCCTCGAGATTGACCGTCGCCTTGCCGATGCCGATGGACTCCGGCAGCGCCCGCGAGGTGGTCTCGTGGCACATGTTCGAGCAGTCCGGGAAGTTGTTGGTGCCGTACATGCGCCCGAACAGGGAAAACAGGAACGCCGCCTCGTTGGAGGTACGCCCCGAGGTGTAGAACTCGACCTGATTCGGGTCCTCATAGCGTTTGAGGCGCTGGCCGATCTCGGCGTAGGCCGCTTCCCAACTGGTGATCTCGTAGCGGTCCGTCTGGGCGTTGTAGCGCAGGGGGCGCGTCAAGCGCCCTTCCTTCTCCAGATGGTGATCCGACCATTCACGCAACTCGCTGAGCGTATTGTTGGCGAACAGCTCATCACTGACACGTTCACGTGTCGCCTCCCACGCCAGCGCCTTGGCACCGTTTTCGCAGAAGTTGGCCCCCTTGGGTTTGTCACCATTCGGCCAGGCGCAGCTCGGGCAGTAGAAGCCATCGGGCTTGTTCATCTTCATCAGGCTGCGATGGCCCTCGATGGGTAGATGCTCCTGCCAGATGAACTTCTCGACCGCCTTGATCGACGGCCAGCCACCGCCCGGCGGCCGGTCCAGCTGACTGCCTGACAGCGACGCCGATAACGCCGGCGCGTGGGACCCCTTGGGGCTGAAGGAATCGACTGGCGTGGTCTGGTCTTGGGACATGTCGGGGCTCCTGACGGTGGCGGCCGGCGGCTGGCATAGATCAGACACCGCTGCGGGCACGCCACCGAACAAAGAATTCAAGGGTCACCCTTGCTTCCTTGACTCGCGCCAAGCCTTTTTCAAGGCCGATCGCCGTTGCGCACTTGAACTTCCGCCGATCCGCCACCAGAGTTGTACAGACCTGACACAAGCAAGATCGCACTTGAGCAAGACCACACAAGCAGACCCGCCACTCAACACGCCAGACATGATGAGGAGCTGGAACATGACCGTATTTGAAGCCCTGCGCGAGACCCACGACGAACAACGCCGCCTGCTGGACATGCTGCTGCAGACCGAAGGTGACAGCGAGCCGCGCGATGACCTGTTCAAGCGTCTCAAGGAATCGCTGACCAATCACGCCGGTGCTGAGGAACGCGCGCTCTACATGCCGATGATGGAGCACGACATGACGCAGGAGAAGGCGCGTCACAGTGTCGCCGAGCACCATGAGATCGATGAGCTGGTCGAGAAGCTCGAGGCGACCGACTACAGCTCGCCGGGCTGGCTGGCCACCGCCAAGCAGCTCGAGCACCTGGTGACCCACCATCTGGATGAGGAAGAGCAGGAAGTCTTCCAGCTGGCAGGCCGCGTCTTCGATGACGCCACCAAGAAACGCCTCGCCGAGGAATATCATCAGGACATGAAGGCGCGCGAAGCGGCCTGAGCCAGAATTCAGGCCGAAAGCGCTTGGCGCTTCAACAGGCTGAACGCTATCGATAGCCGCCGATGACGTACACCAAAACGGGCTGACCACATCATGTGGCCAGCCCGTTTTGTCATGCGTTCAACTAGCCGCGAAGGCGCTGCTGTCTCTCACAGCGTGTGTCATAGCGAATGAGGCGAAGAGTCATCCATCACGTCATCAGCCACGACGCACTCGGGTTACTTGCGGCGCGATGGCCGTGCGGTACCTTTCGCTGCCGGCTTTCTACTTGGGCTGCCTGAGCGCTTGCCCTTGCCTTTCCCAGCCTTCGGCCTGGCATCAAGTGCCTCGGAGCGCCCCACGTAACGCGCGATCCAGATGGTGTGCTTGGCCCCGGAGGTGCCATGTGCGTAGACCTGACGCGCTTCGGCCTTGAAACCGGCCCGCGACAGGCGCTGCGAGAAACGCGCATCGGCCGTGGCCGACCACACCGCCAGAATGCCGGCCGGGCGCAACGCCCTGGCGCATACCACCAGCCCCTCCGCACTGTAGAGCCAGTCGTTGTCATCCGCGGTCAGGCCTTCCGGGCCATTGTCCACATCCAGCATGATGGCATCGAAGCCGCCAGGCGCTTCACGCAGCACCTCGGCGACATCGCGATTCTCGACTGTCGTGCGCGGGTCCCGAATCGGATAGCCCGCCTTGGCCCCCAGCGGGCCGTCATTCCAGGCCACCACTCCCGGCACCAGCTCGGCGACGACCACCTCGGCATCTGGCTTGAAGTGCTTGAGCGCGGCAGCCAGCGTGAAGCCCATCCCCAGGCCGCCGATCAGAACGCGCTGTGGCGCCGCCGACGTGCCGCGACTATTGAGCAGGCCGGCAGGAATCTCGGCCAGCGCATCTTCCGAGCCATGCATGCGGGTGTTCATCAGCTGCCCGCCCTTGCCGCTCTCGATCTTGATGACAAAGTCCTCGCCATACTCGAACAGACACAACGAATCCGACGTGCCGGGGATCGGCGCGGTATCGAGCAGCACAAAGCGTTTCATGGCACATCCATAGAAGGAAAAATGATCATCTGTCAGGTGGCTTCGTGGCCATCCTGACTATATTCAACATGACGGACATCTGTACGACATGGGGGGAGCGTTAGTCTAACAGTCAGAACCCCATGGCAGGTATCCGCCTGCGCGAAGGCATGAAGTTTCGCGAAAGCACGAGAAAAATGAGAGCATGCGCGCATCAAGGCTGGAAGATATTCGCGAATTCTCTAATACTAGTTTTTGTAGAACGCAACACCGTCGTAAACCAGACACACTCAGAACGAACACTCTCAGTAGCAACTGTCACTTGCCTGATGGCTGGCGCGCAATGAAAAGCGCGTGGGTCTCGCCGGCAGATGGGCTAGCCTCACCGCCGACGAAGCAGCGTGACACCTAGAGAATCACTCAAGATTCCGACTCATCGGAACCCGAAAAGAGGATATTTCGATGCCGCATACTCATCCGGAGCGACTCGCGACGATCAGCGCCAGCCAGGTCGAGGAACACTTTCGCGATCTCCATCCCATCGTGGCATTGGTTTCTGCCACTCGGCTGCTGCAATTCCTCGAGCGGGAAGGTCTGATTTTGCATGAACATCGTGTGCTATGCGCGAGCATCATTCGCAAGGCCCTGCCCAGCCTCGAAAACGGCCCCGGGCATGCCCCTGCCAATCTGCCAAGCCTGCATGGCATAGAACAGACCAAGGAAAGTGAGCCGCGTGTTCCGCTTGCCCAGTCCATGGCAGCGGGTGCCAGTACGCCAGCCACCGTGCATGACAAGCATGAGGATGCGCTCTCCTGACCACCGCCAGGCGTACCGAAACGAGACAACCCGACGCCCAGTTCTGCTCATGCAGGACTGGGCGTTTTAACATTACTAAACAAGAAAATTATGATGGAGGGGTTTAATCCGACGGGATCGTCCACAGGTCCATTGGCAGACGTTCAGCGTCTGAAGGCGCATCAGCGCATTCACGATCAACGAACCGGAGGTGACGGCATGACTCAGCAACAGCCCCCACAGCATCAGAACCAGCAACCGGGCGATGAACATCGCATGGACCCCAAGCCCGAATATATCCGCGAGAGCTATCGCGGCAGCGGCAAGCTCCTGGGCAAGGTGGCAGTCATCACCGGTGGTGACAGCGGTATCGGCCGCGCCGCCGCCGTGCACTTCGCACGCGAGGGAGCCGATTGTCTGATCACGCACCTGGGCAGTGAAGAAGTCGATGCGCAGGAGACCATCCGTCTGATCGAAGCCGAAGGCAGACGCGGACGCCGCATCGCAGGGGATATCGGTGACCCGGCCTTCTGCCGCAAGGTTGTCGAGGGCGCGCTGGAGGAATTCGGTCAGCTGAATATCCTGGTCAACAATGCTGCAGAACAGTACGACTGGGACGACGTCACCGAGATCGATGACGAACAGATCGAGCGCACCTTCAAGACCAATCTGTTCAGCCACTTCTACATGATCAAGGCCGCCGTGCCGCATCTCTCCAAAGGCGATTCCATCATCGCCACCTCGTCCGTCAACGCCTTCAAGGGCAACGACAGCCTGATCGATTACAGCGCCACCAAGGGCGCCATCCAGGGGCTGGTACGCTCACTTTCCGGCACGCTGATGGACCGCGGCATTCGCGTCAATGCGGTTGCACCCGGCCCGGTCTGGACTCCCTTGATCCCCGCCAGCTTCGAGGACGAAAAGGTCGCCAACTTCGGCCAGCAAGTACCGATGGAGCGCCCCGGTCAGCCTAGCGAGATGGGCCCGGCCTACGTCTATCTGGCCAGCGAAGATTCAAGCTACATGACAGGCCAGACGATTCACCTCAACGGCGGCGTCGTGCTCAACACCTGATCGCCCTGCTTTTTCAGGCGCCCACTGCGCCTGATGCTTGAGGGCAGTACCGCTGCAAACGGCGAGGAACAACCGCGCAGAAAACGCAAGGCCACCCGATCCGGGTGGCCTTCTTGCATAGGGGACGGTTCATGGAAGATGCGCCGCACCTCAGCGCCTGCTCCGCGTTCATGCCGCCTTTACTCTCCCTGGAAGTATCAGGTCCTCCTGTCTGTCCGTATCAGTCTTTTCAGTCGGCTGAAAGCCAGTGGCCTCTCTATTCTGGTAGCAGCCACAGACGTTGCCGTGGACAGGACTGAGCATTACCCGCTCTGCAGGAGGCAAGCATGTCCAAGCTGATTCTTTCACTGGATGGCGGCGGAATACGCGGGGCGGCCACCGCGCAGTTCCTGATGCGTGTCGATGCGACACTCAGAAATGACCACCAGACCAGCCTACGTGAGCGGGTCGATTTCTATGCGGGCACCAGCACCGGCAGTCTGATCGCGCTGGCGCTGGCCACCACCGACATGAGCCTCGAGGACATCAATGGGCTCTACAGCGCGACCAGCGCCAGGCAGATCTTCGCCGACAACCGCGGCTGGTTCGAACTCGATGGCATCAATGCGCCCAAGTACGAGGCCAAGGGCAAGAGCACGATGCTCAAGAAGCACCTCGGCCAGGCCAGGCTCAGGGATGTCCCCGCTGGCAAGCAGGTGCTTGTCGTCACCTACGGCATCGAGAGACGCCGCCCGCATGTCCTGAAGTCGAGCAAGCGCGAGCATCACAAGCTGCTGGCCTGGCAGGCCGCGGACGCCTCCAGCGCGGCGCCGACCTACTTCCCGACCCGCGACATGAAGCTCGGGCCGGACAACGAGCAGACCTGGCTGATCGATGGCGGCGTCATCGCCAACAACCCCACCATGTGCGCCATCGCCGAAGCCTGTCGCCTGTGGCCGCATGAGCCGCGTCGCGTGCTGTCGATCGGCACCGGAACACGCACGCGCAAGATCAATGGCCCGGATTCGCAGCACTGGGGCGCAGTGCAGTGGGTGCTGGAAGGCAGCCTGATCGACGTGCTCTCCGATGAGAAGGTGGTCGGCTATCAGGCCATCACCATCTCGCCGCCGGGCAGCTATATCCGCGTCAATGCCGAGATGCGCCCGCAACCGGGAATGCTCAAGGCGCCTGATGACGCGATGGACGACATCAGCACCACCAACATCAAGCATCTGAAGGCCATGGGCGATTTCTGGTTCGAGCAATATGGTGACGCTGTGGTGGCCCTGATCACCGACCGCTACCAAGGGCCCTCGCTTGACCGCATCGATCCCCTCACCGGCCGGCCGCAAGCCTATCAACCGCACTGAGCAAGCCTTCCCCACATTGCACTCGGAGACGTCTGTCAGCGATTTTGCTACTCTGCGCTGCCGTGCTTCACGCCGACCCGAGTTCATTCAATGACACATGGCACACCGCAAGACACTCGCATTCGCCCCGCCAACTCAACATGGCGAATGCTGGTGACTCTCACTTTATCTCTGGCGATTCTCGTACCCACTACAGCGCAGTCAGACGACGATATGCGCTTTGACCAGCCGGAAGCCTTCGCCACCCTGAAGAAGGCGGTCAGCTATTTCGATGAAATGGACACCTTGCCGGAAGAGGCATGGATCAGCCGCGATCAAGCGTCGGCGCGCAGCGATATGGACGAGATGATAGAGGAAGCCATGCAGGCCCTCGACGTCCCGCAGCTCTCGACATTGCGCAGCACCTATCGCCAGGTCGAGGACAAGATACGCGAGTCGCGTAGCGAAATTTCCGAGCTGAAGGAAAAGCGCATCCTTGCGCCTGACACCGATGTCTCGACGCTGACGCGCCTCACGCCCACCGACACCCTGCGCGAATTCACCGCCAGTACGCGCGGCGATTATGATCTGCTGATCGCCGCGCATGAGAAGAACATCGCCGCCTATCAGGGCGAGCTGACCACGCTGGAAGGCAAGCTGGCCGCGCGACTCGAGGAGATCGGCATCACCCTGACGCCAGACCAGGTCCAGGTATGGCTGTCCTCGGTGGTCGGCGATGATGTGCTGACCATGAGTGTCGTGTTCGCCAGCATCAAGTCGGTGGCCCAGCAGCTCGCGGAGCTGACCCGCGACAGCGGCGAGAACCTCGACTACGCGCGTCGTTATTACGGCATGGTCGTCATGCTTCACCGCATGATCGTGACCATGCAGCAGGACTTCATCACGCGCGTGAATGATGAGGTATTGCCGCAACTGCAAGGCTTCGCCGACGAAGCCGAGGCCACCACGCGAGAAGCCCGCACGCTGATCAAGCAAGGCGGGTCACGCGAGAGCCTGGAGAACAACATCCGCGCCAATGCGCTGACGCTCAAGACGATCAACCTGTATCGCTCGCTGGTCACCGAGCAGCGCGACCGCGTCACGACCTCTCTGACCAAGAGCCAGCGCGAGCTTGCGGTGGCGACCAATACCTATCGCACCGTCAAGCTCAGCGCTCACGTTGCCGACCTGATCCGCCAGGGTGTCAAGACCTTCGACACCCTCGCCGGACTGCAGGTGCCGGTCGCCACCAGCTTCGAGAACAGCGCCATGCGCGAGGAATTCCGCAAGCTGACCGAGCGCATGCGCTAGCAGTCCACGTCCCTCTGAACCAGATGCAGGAAGCATGGTTTAGAGGGCATTTATCGTCTCTCTTAGACAGGTTGCGCACGGCTTTCAGTTATCGTCCACCTCTATGGGCTTGAGACATACAGACTGAGAAGATATACAACCTGAGACATGGCACTTGAGATGTAGCACTTGAGATCTAGCACTTGAGAAACAGGGCTTCAGGCACGAAGCTTGAGATTCACGCTGTTTCGCTCGCTGCTCCCACTGCACTTCGCGAATCACACCGCTGCCCGTTTCGTTCCTGACTCCCCCTTTATTCCAACCTGATCATTCCATCCTGATGAGAGTCTCTTCTGCTCTCAGCCCTGCTTTCCGCTGTACCCTCTCACTCAGGCCGTCCCCGTATCCTCTGTCAATCTTCCCTTGGCGACTTCGCCTGACCTCCTCCTCGCGACTGCTCTTTCTGATTACTCTTGAAGACTGCTCTTGACGGTAGAGGTTTTCCGTTAATTCAACTATCCAACTCCAGCTTCAGTGGCCCCTGCTCTCGAGACGCCCACCATTAACTTGCGGAAAATCTCTAAACTTTAGAATAATCGAAGAACCTGAACTAACATGAAAACATGTCAGACTAGCAGGTGGCAGAACATCACCTGATGAGAAATACGTTCTTGACCCTGGATAGCCGGATTGAAGAGCGACAAGGCTTGTTCAGAGGAATCACACAGGAATGTCAGTCCTTTGACCGGAAGATTGATAGTCATTATCCAGGTCAGGACGCCACGATTTGCCTTCGTTACCCATGACAGGACGTGACTCATGCGCAAGCAATCGTTACGGACAACGGGACTGCTGGTACTGGGCAGTGTGGTAGGGATCGCCACCGCTCATGCCAGTGAAGCAACCGAGACCACATCTCCCAGGGCCGAGATCGAGCATGGGAAATACATCGCCCTGGCGGCTGACTGCGCGGCTTGTCACATGGGCCCTGATGGCACGCCCTACGCTGGGGGCCGGCCGATCAGCACGCCGATGGGCGACGTGGTCGCCACCAATATCACATCATCAAAGGAATACGGTATCGGCGATTATTCGCTGGAAGACCTCACCAACGTGTTGCGCCATGGCAAGACGCCCGACGGCAGCCATCTGTATCCCGCCATGCCTTACCCTTCCTATCGTGGCATGAAGCAAGACGATATCGCGGCACTATACGCCTATCTGCAAAGTATTCCCGCAGTGGATCGCGAACCCGAGGCCCACACCGACATGGACTTCCCATTCAATTTCCGGATATTGATGGCGATGTGGAATACGCTCGAACTTGAAGATGATCCTGCCTCACAGGGACAGGATGGGGCGGTGAGTCGTGGGCAATACCTCGTGGATCATCTGGCACATTGTGGTACCTGCCATACCCCTCGCGATGATTTCATGGCCAGTGACTCGACGCGTTATCTGAGTGGTGCACGGTTGGGAATCTGGTCGGCCCCCAACATAACCTCCGATGAGACGTCGGGTATCGGTGCCTGGCAAGACCAGCAACTGGCGGATTATTTCAAACATGGCATGGCAGGCTATGTCGCCCAGGCAGCCGGCCCCATGGGCGAGGCTGTCCATCAGAGCCTGCAATATCTGAGTGAGAAGGATCGTCTGGCGATCGCCGCTTATCTGAAGACGGTGCCAGCAATTGAGGATGACGCCCAGCAACAGCCCGTGTTCGATCAGATGGCCAATCAGGCACTGCTCGGCCATGAGCCGGTGGTGAGCCCCGCCACCCGCCACCGCGAAGACACGCTGGCAACGCAAGGCCTCAGGCCAGACGATATCGCGCAACCAGACACCGGACAGGGGCTCTACCTCACCCATTGTGCAGCCTGCCACGCGGCAGATGGCAATGGTCAGCCGGTCTCCTTCTACCCGAGTCTGAACGGGAACACCACCCTGCGGCGCGCCGACCCGCGCAACCTCATCGCGGTGATCACCCAGGGTGTCGCCTATCAAGGCGCGACGCCACTGCCTCAGATGCCGGGCTTTGCTGAAGTGTTGAGCCATGCCGAGATCGCCAAGGTGGCCAACCATGT
Source organism: Cobetia sp. BMC6 (assembly GCF_029991385.1). Taxonomy (NCBI): domain Bacteria; kingdom Pseudomonadati; phylum Pseudomonadota; class Gammaproteobacteria; order Oceanospirillales; family Halomonadaceae; genus Cobetia; species Cobetia sp. BMC6. Next base: position 160,239 of record NZ_JAKUMF010000003.1, on the reverse strand, counting down.
CAGAACCGAGTTTGGCGGGCACAACGAGAGTCAGCTCACGGCGCAGGACGTCAATGAGCTGATCACGGGCGAGCGCCCGGTGCCGGCACTGATACGCCACGCCGGTACCCTCGCCTGGCTGGGCATTATCGTGGCCGTGACACTGGCGGGCCTCGCGGGTTGGTGGCTATGGCGGCGCCATGATCGCCGCCAGCCCGCCAGTGCCACGTCCAATACCCATCACTCGCCATAAGGGTGTTCTCATGCCTACGCCTCCTTTCATGACACGTCGCGACCTGCTGACCATGATCGGCAGAACCGCTGGTGCGAGCGCACTGTATTCCGCCATGTCCTCCATGGGCCTTGCCAAGGCCTCGACCTTCATCGGTGAATTGAATCTCTCACAGGCCCCCAAGGGTGACAGCGTTCTGGTGCTGGGGGCCGGCCTCGGGGGCATGACGGCGGCCTACGAATTGCGCAAGGCGGGTTACGACGTCAGCGTACTGGAATACAGCGAGCGGGCCGGCGGGCGCTGCTTCACGCTCCACGCCGGGGATACGGTCACTGATCTTTCCGGCGAGACACAGCACTGCAACTTCTCGCCTGGCAACTACATCAATGTCGGCCCGTGGCGGGTGCCTTATCACCACTACGGTGTGCTGCATTACTGCAAGAAATTCGGGGTCAAGCTAGAACCCTTCATCCAGCTCAACTACAACGCCTATGTGCACGCGCAGAACGCTTTTGAGGGCAAGCCACAGCGGATACGGGAAGTGCTGACCGACATCCACGGCTACACCTCGGAGCTGCTGGCCAAGGCCACCGACCAACGTGCACTGGACGAAGTACTGACGAAGGAAGACTGCGAGGCTCTGCTCGACCAGCTGGATGACTGGGGGCGCCTGACCGGCGATCACCAGTATCAGCAAAGTCTCAAGGCCAGCCGCTTCCGAGGCTACGAGCATTGGCCTGCCGGCGGCCTGATGCCAAGGCCGTCGCCCAGCAAGCCACTGGATTTCAAGGAGCTGCTGCACTCCGGGCTGTGGGGACTGCTGCTGGATTACTTCAACAACGAGTACCAGCACACCATCTTCGAGCCGGTGGGCGGCATGGATCAGATCGCCAAGGGCTTCGCGCGCGAGGTCGGGGACCTGATTGAATATCGCGCCCAGGTGGTGCGCATCGAACAGTCCGAGACTCAGGTCACCGTGCACTACATCGACCCGAGCCGGCCGTACGACATCAAGACGCGCAGCGCCGACTGGTGCGTGTGCAACATTCCGCTGTCGATCCTCAGCCAGATTCCGGTGGATGCCTCGCCGGCCTTGCGTCAGGCCATCGCCGCAGTGCCCTATGGCAGCTCCACCAAGACAGGTCTCGAGTTCAAGCGTCGCTTCTGGGAACAGGACGAGAGCATCTTCGGGGGTATTACCTTCACCGACCTGCCAATCACCACCATCTCCTATCCGGCCTACGACTACTTCAGTGATGGCCCGGCGGTCCTGCTGGCTGCCTACACCTTCGATGATCCCAACAGCTACACGATGTCCACGCTGACCGCCAGGGAACGCATCAAGGCAGCGCTGGCCTACGGCAAACAGATCCACCCCCAGTATGAAGAGGAATTCTTGAGCGGGGTCTCGTGGTCCTGGCATCGCAGCCCCTGGTCGCTGGGCTGCTACGGCCTGTGGACCGATGAACTGCGTGCGGCACACTACGAGACACTGTGCGAGATCGATCATCGACTGGTGCTGGCCGGCGAGCACTGCTCCTACATCCCTGCCTGGCAGGAAGGCGCCATTCTGTCGGGCATGGATGCCAGCCAACGTCTGCACGAGAAAGCCACCAAGCACAAGGCAAGCGCCTGAGGGGGGCCAAGTTGATCTTCCACGACACCGGTTCATCGGCGAAGGGCGCAACCAGGCAAGCAACGAAATTCGCCACCATGGGATGGCGTAGTAGCGTGATGGCCTGTGCTCTGGGCGCGGTGAGTCTGACCACCACGGCCCTGACGGTATCGGCCGCCGCAGCGACGAACGACAGCATGCAACATCACCGTCTCACGCCGCCGTGGGTAGTGAGTCAGGCAGACTCCCGCCAGGACACCACGGCACCCCCGGACCAGAAGCCTGAACAAGGGGCGAAAAAGACACCCGAAAGCGGTGCTGGCGGGCCTTCCCGAGAAGGCGCCAGCAACTCGACTGACAAGACCGCCGAGGACAGCTCCAGGCCAGGCGCCAGCAAGGGCACCCTGAAAGCCACCGGCGAGGCAACGGGGAAGACAGGCACTATCAGTGCGCCCGTCACGTCCGGCAGCCAGGAGGTAGACCCGCGCTGGGAGGAGTGGTTTGCCGACACCAAGGGGTATTCCGCCAGCAGCGGCAAGGCAGTCTATGAGACCTTGTGTCAGGCCTGCCACATGGCAGATGGTCAGGGCGCTCAGAGCGCCGGCACCTTCCCGTCCTTCGTCGGCAATGAACGACTGCGCACGCCCTACTATGCCGTTGATGTGGTGCTCAATGGCCTGCGCGGCATGCCTGGCTTCGGCGACACATTGAGTGACAAGCAGATCGCCGATGTGGTGAATCACCTGCGTAGCCATTTCGGCAACCAGCTCGAGGCGACGCTGAGTGCCGAGGATGTCGCGCGCATGCGTCCCGATCACGGCAAGGCCGAACCTCGCTGAAGCCGGGCGTGCCTATCCTGTGGTCAGCAATCACGCCCGTCCGCAGGCCACAGGATCACGACAGCGAGTGTCGTCACACTCGTCAGGGCTAGCGTAGCGGGGTGCCGCCCAGCGGGGTGCCGCCCAGCGGGGTGCCGCCCAGCGGAGTGCCGCCCAGCGGAGTGCCGCCCAAACGGATGTCGCGCATGCTCAGGATGCTCTCCAGCGTGCGCCGTAGGCGCGCCACCTCGTTGACAAGGCTATCTCCCGCCAACATACCCACTCCGAGCACCAGGCCACGACGCGAATCATTGGCACTACACACCGGACTTAACGGCCGCACGATCAGATGCTCCTTGACCATCAGTTGCGCGACGCGCTTGTCGTCGACCTCGGGGGCAAACTGCACGCACAGGCTGATAGCGCGTGATGGCGGCGAGACACTGATCACGCCCTTCACCTGACACAGCTGGTCATGCACCACCTGCTGCCGGCCCAGATAATCGCGCTGGATGCGCTGATACCAGGCATCGAGATCCCCATCGGCGATGAACTGCGCCAACACCGCCTGATCGAGCATTCGCCCCTCGCGGAACACCTCACTGCGCAGACGGTTCATCGGCCCGGCCAGCGCGCGCGGTACCACCAGGTAGCCCAGCCGCAGCCCGGGAAACATCAGTTTGGAGAACGAGCCCACCAGCAGGCGATTGCCGGAATCGGGATCAAACAGCAACTCGCCATGATCATCACCGCTGAACTCGTAATCATCCTCGAGGATATAGGCGGGCTGACAGGCCTCGCAGAGCGCCAGCTTGTCACGCCGCGAGGTGGGCACACTCAGCGGATAGTGATGCGAGCCGGTGAAATAGGCGATCTGCACCGGCCCCTCGCCAAGCGAGGTGAGGTCGTGTCCTGACTCATTAGTCGTATCACTCGTCGTGTCGTTCACCGGCCGCCAGGGAATCTGCCGGGTCTCGAGTCCGGCAGCCAGAAAGACATTGCGTGCCCCCCAGTAGCAGGGAGACTCCATCACCACCTGCTGGCCGGCGTCCGCCAGCGCCAGCGCGCACAGCTCGATGCCGTGGTGGGTGCCCTCGGTGATGATGATCTGCTGAGTATCGCAATCGATGTTGCGCCAACGGCGCAGAAAGTCCCGAATCTCCCGCTTGAGCGGGCCATAGCCACCGCTGGAATACGACAGCAGGAGCGCGTTGTGGGGCACCGTGACGCTGGCATATAGCTGACGCCACTTGCGCATCGGAAAGCGCGCGATATCCGGAATGCCCGGCACGAAGGCGCCACTCTGGATCAGGCTGGCACCCTGCCCGCCCAGCACCCGACGTGCGCGAGTGGAGAGCGGCAGTGGCGCAGGTGCCTCGGGCGAGGCGCTGCCGGGTCTCGCGGCATGCGGGCGGCGCGTCCAGGTGCCCTGGCCCTGCCCGGTGTGCAGATAGCCCTCCTCGATCAGCGACTTGATCGCCAAGGCCAGCGTATTGCGCGCTACACCCAGGGCCTCGCATAGCTTGCGATGCGGAGGCAGCCGTACCCCCACCGGCCACTGGTCACGAATCATCTCGAGCAACGCCTGCTCCAGCCTCACCTGCTTGCCCAGCGTCTCGGACTGGCGGCGGTAACATTCGATCAGCGGCTCCAGCGCGGCCAGTTCCATCCCGGTCTCCCGTTGTCGCTGTCTTTGTCTTTGTCTTTGTCTTTGTCTTTGTCGATATGGTGTCACGCAGCTCCTCGAGGCTGTCCCACTCCCGTCAGCCACGCGCTTCAAGGCCGGTGCGCAACGCCCATTCAGCCCTGATTATCCGCAGCCTCAGCTGATTGGTCCAGTCAAACGCGCAATTGGTCTATTCGCCTGAACAGTGGGCGCTGATAGCGTGTGTTTCATCAATCAGGCGGGTAGCGCAACCAATCTCCGCAGCCCGTATTCGTGTCCAACGACCATCGTCAGCAGCAGGAGCTTCACATGTCCCGTTCCGCCCTCCCGATCAGCGACTTCCTGAAGCGCTACGTCAACTCGGAAACCAGCAGCGACGTCTTCGTCCCGGCGCTCATCGGTACCGAGCACCGCGAGACCGGCACCACCTTCAACGTGACCAATCCGGCCACCGGCGAGCAGCTGGCCCGTGTCGCCGAGGTCAGCGCCGATGACACCCGTGACGCCGTCGCCGCGGCCGAGGCCGCCGGCAACGCCTGGAAGAAGGTGCCGGTGAAGGAGCGATCCGCACTGCTGCGTCGCTGGTTCGATCTGGTGCTGGCGCATCGTGAGGATCTCGCCCAGCTGATGACGCTGGAACAAGGCAAGCCGATGGCGGAGTCGCGTGGCGAGGTGACCTATGGCGCCTCCTTCATCGAATTCTTCGCCGAAGAAGCCAAGCGCATGGCCGGAGAGACCCTGCCGTCCCACGGTGCCGACAAGCGTCTGATGGTACTGCGCGAGCCGATCGGAGTAGTGGCCGCGATCACGCCGTGGAACTTCCCGCTGGCGATGATCACCCGCAAGTGCGCCCCGGCGATCGCCGCAGGTTGTGCCGTGGTCATCAAACCGGCTGAAGCCACGCCGCTGACCGCATTGGCACTGGCGGACCTGGCGCTGGAAGCCGGCCTGCCGAAGGGGCTGATCAGTGTCGTCACCGCCATGAAGCCGATCGCCATCGGCGAAGTGCTGACCACCGATCCGCGCATCCGCAAGGTGTCCTTCACCGGCTCCACGCCGGTGGGCAAGACGTTGATGGCGCAGTGTGCCTCCACCGTCAAGAAGACCGCGATGGAGCTGGGCGGCAATGCGCCCTTCATCGTCTTCGATGATGCCGATCTGGATGCGGCCGTCGATGGCGCCATCGCCTCCAAGTTCCGCAATGCCGGCCAGACCTGCGTGTGCACCAACCGCTTCCTCGTCCAGGACGGTGTCTACGACGCCTTCGTCGAGAAGCTCGCGGCACGCGTTGAAAGCATGCAGGTCGGTGATGGTCTGGTCGAAGGCAACACCATCGGCCCGCTGATCAATGATGCGGCGGTCAGCAAGGTGCAGAGCCACGTCGATGACGCCGTCAGCAAGGGCGCGCGCCTGGTCACCGGCGGCAAGAAGCACGCTCTCGGTCACAGCTTCTTCGAGCCGACCGTACTGGCCGATGTCACCACGGAAATGGTCGTCGCGGCTGAAGAAACCTTCGGCCCGCTGGCGCCGGTGTTCCGCTTTGGCAAGGACGAGGAAGCCATCGCGATGGCCAACGACACCCCGTTCGGGCTGGCCGCGTATTTCTACGCCAACGATTACCGCCGCATCTGGCACACGCTGGAAGCGCTGGAATACGGCATGGTCGGCGTCAATGAAGGCCTGATCTCGACAGAACTCGCGCCCTTCGGTGGCATCAAGGAATCCGGTCTGGGTCGGGAAGGATCTCACCACGGTCTGGAAGAGTTCACCGAGCTGAAGTACGTCTGCATCGGCGGCCTCTGATCCTGCGAGGGCGCCTCGCGACGACGCATCGCGCCGATGCCTCGAGAGGACGTCCCACAACGGTATCCCACTACGTTTACTGCACATCGGTGGCATGGCCCGTGCCATGCCACCGACAACAAGAAAAGGAACCTGACATGAGCCACTCTCAGCTGAGCAACGAACAACTCGACGTCCTCAAGCACAAGTACGTCGCCAAGGGTGCCGTCACTGCCACACCGCAGTTCGCCGACACCGCGCTGAACGCGGAAATCTGGGATGCGGACGGCAACCGCTGGATCGACTTCGCCGGTGGTATCGGCGTGCTCAACCTGGGTCACCGCCACCCCAAGGTCGTCGCCGCCGTCAAGGCACAGCTCGACAAGGTCATGCACACCGCCGCGGGCGTCATCTCCTACGCGCCGTATGTGCAACTGAGCCAGAAGCTGGCCGAGCTGACGCCGGTACGTGGCCCGGAACGCAAGACCCTGCTGGTCAACTCCGGCGCGGAAGCGGTCGAGAACGCCATCAAGATCGCACGTGCCGCCACCGGACGCAGCGGCGTCATCACCTTCGACGGCGCCTTCCACGGCCGCACCATGATGACCCTGGCGATGACCGGCAAGGTGCTGCCGTACAAGAACGACTTCGGTCCGATGCCGGGTGATATCTTCCGTGCGCCCTACCCGAACCCGATTCACGGCATCAGCGAAGAGCAGTCCCTGAACGCCATCCGTACCCTGTTCAAGACTGACATCGCACCGCACCGCACCGCCGCCATCGTCATCGAGCCGGTGCAGGGCGAAGGCGGCTTCTACATCGCCTCGCCGAGCTTCCTGACCGCCCTGCGTGAGCTGTGTGACGAGCACGGCATCCTGCTGATCGCCGATGAAGTGCAGTCCGGCTTCGCGCGTACCGGCAAGCTGTTCGCGATGGAGCACAGCGGCGTCGAAGCCGACATCATGACCATGGCCAAGAGTCTGGCCAACGGCATGCCGCTGTCGGCCGTCGTCGGTACCGCCGAGGTGATGGATGCCTCCGGCCCGGGATCGCTGGGCGGCACCTACAGCGGCAACCCGCTGTCCTGCGCCGCGGCCCTGGCCGTCATCGACGTCATCCGCGAAGAGAATATCCTGGAGCGCAGCACCCAGATGGGCGAGCAACTGGCCGCGCGTTTCGCCCAATGGGAAGAACGCTTCGCGCATGTCGCGCACTCACGCAACCAGGGTTCCATGGCGGCCTTCGAGCTGGTGGATGCCGATGGCAAGCCGGACCCCGCCGCGACGGCGGCCGTATGTGCCAAGGCCAAGGAGCTGGGGCTGATCCTGCTGTCCTGTGGCTTCTACTCCAACTCCATTCGCGTGCTGGTGCCGCTGACGGTCGAGCCCGAAGTGCTGGAAGAAGGTCTCGACATCGTCGAGAAGGCGCTGGAAAGCCTCGTCTGATCGGTTGCCTTTTCCGACACACCTGTAACAGAACGGCCACCTTCGGGTGGCCGTTGTCGTTTCCAGCGCCACTCGCTGCGCTGGAGGGAAACCCTGGGCCAAGAAATGAGTCGCAAGCTCATTACCCATCTAACCATATAGCCAATCAACCCAAGCAGCCTTTTGTGGCAACTAATTGATTAAATTATGATATTCGCTGCATTTCTGCGTATTCCCGACCGATTCTCGCCATGCCACACGCCATCGTGAACGACGGCTGCCAGAGAAAGGCCTTTCTCATCGGCAGCCCCTCGAGTGACCCCGACCATGACTGACAGCAACGCCCACGACTTCAAACGCAGCATGCAGCAGCGCCACCTGGTGATGTTGTCCCTCGGCGGTGTCATCGGCACCGGCCTGTTTCTCAGCTCCGGCTATACCATTCAACAGGCCGGTCCGGCGGGGGCGGTACTCGCCTATCTGATCGGCGGCCTGGTGGTCTATCTGGTAATGATGTGTCTCGGCGAGCTGGCCGTGCACCACCCGGAACCCGGCGCCTTCAGCGCCCACGCCACCCGCTATCTTGGCCCGGCCACCGGCTACACCGTCGCCTGGCTCTACTGGCTGACCTGGGCCGTGGCACTGGGCTCGGAATTCACCGCATCCGCCGTGTTCATGGGCCGCTGGTTCCCCAGTGTCGAACCCTGGATCTGGTGCGGGCTCTTCTCGCTGATCGTGTTCGGCATGAACCTCGTCTCGGCACGCTTCTTCGCCGAATCCGAATTCTGGCTGTCGTTGATCAAGGTCGCCGCGGTGATCGTGTTCATCGCCGTGGGCGCCGCCGCCATGTTCGGCTTCACGTCACTCTCGGGCAATACCGAGGCGCCGGGCGTCACGCGCATCCTGCAGGAGGGGGTGTTCGATCACGGCGTGATGCCGATCCTGATGACACTGCTGGCCGTCAGCTTCGCCTTCTCCGGCACCGAACTGATCGGCATCGCCGCGGGCGAAAGCGAGAATCCCGAGAAGAACGTGCCCCTGGCGATCCGCGCCACCCTGTGGCGACTGATCATCTTCTTCATCGGCACCATCATCGTCATCGCCGCCCTGTTGCCCCAGGACAGCGCCGGTCTCAAGGAAAGCCCCTTCGTGGCGGTCTTCCAGCTCACCGGCATCCCCTACGCGGCGGATATCATGAACTTCGTGATCATCACCGCACTGCTGTCGGCGGCCAATTCCGGTCTCTACGCCGCCTCGCGCATGCTGTGGACCTTGGCGGACCAGAAGACGCTGCCCCGCGTGTTCAGTCGCGTCAATCAGCGTGGCATTCCGGTGCCCGCACTGCTGATCACCATGCTCGGCGGCCTGCTGTCGCTGCTCTCGAGCGTCTATGCCGAAGACACCCTGTATCTGGCGCTGGTGTCGATTTCCGGGCTTGCCGTGGTGCTGGTGTGGATGGCGATCGCCGCCAGCCAGTTCAGCTTTCGCCGTCAATGGCTGAAGGCCGGCCACAGCGCCAGCGAGCTGACCTACCGCGCGCCGCTGTACCCCGTCGTGCCGATTGCCGCCTTCCTGTTCTGCGCGCTGGCCTGCATCGGCATCGCCTTTGACCCCAACCAGCGCATCGCGCTCTACTTCGGCGTGCCCTTCGTGGCGCTGTGCTATCTGGTGCACTTTCTGACCCATCGCTCGTCTACCGACGCCGCCAATTCCCCGACTCCGACCCCGCAGGAGGCCCTCGATGCCCGCTGATGCCACCCGCAATCCGCTGAGCGCCATCACCGCGCGCCAGCCCTTCCTGATCGTCGATGGCGCCCTGGCCACCGAGCTTGAGCGTGCCGGATTCGATCTCAACGACTCGCTGTGGTCGGCCAGGGTGCTGGCCGATGAGCCACAGGCGATCGTCGATGTGCACCGCGCCTACTTCGAGGCCGGTGCCGATGTCGCCACCACCGCCAGCTATCAGGCCACGCTCGAGGGCCTGATGGCGCGCAGCCTGAGCGAGACCCAGGCCAGCGCGCTGATCCAGCGCTCCGTCACCCTGGCCGCCCAGGCCCGCAGCGAGTACCTGGCCGCGCACCCGGAGCGTCTGGACTGCCCGCCGCTGGTCGCGGCCTCCGTCGGCCCCTATGGCGCATATCTCGCCGATGGCAGCGAATACCGTGGCGGCTACACGCTGGACCGCGCCGGCCTGCGCGACTTCCACCGTGCCCGTCTCGCCACGCTGCTCGATGCCAAGCCCGACATTCTCGCCGTGGAGACGCTGCCGTGTGCCGAGGAAGCACTGGCCGTGTGTGATCTGCTGCGCGATGACTTCCCCACGGCGCGTGCCTGGATCGCCTTCAGCGCGCGCAATGCCACCGAATTGAGCGACGGCACGCCGATCCGTGAGGCCGTGCGCGCCATCGCCAACTACGAGCAGGTGGTCGCCATCGGCGTCAACTGCACCGCGCTTGAGCACATCGAATCGCTGGTGCGTGAGATTCGTGGCGAGACCGACAAGGACATCGTCATCTACCCGAACTCCGGCGAGGTCTATGACCCAGTCACCAAGACCTGGTCTGCCGCCTGTGCCGTCTCAGATGCCGATGGTCACGGCTATGAACACGATCATGACCTCGCCGGCTGGACACCACGCTGGCTGGCCGCCGGCGCCACGGCCATCGGTGGCTGCTGCCGCACCGGCCCGGACGACATCCGCGCCCTGGCGGATCTGCGCAAGGCGCTGAGTTGATTGAGGCACGGGGCTAGTACGAACGCTGAGTACGCCGCAGTGAATACGCAGCACTGAGCTCCAAGTACTGAACTCGAAGTGTTGAACTCCAAGCACTGAACACGAACGCCCTGTCCGGTCATGTCGCATGATCGGTCAGGGCGTTTTCGGTAGCGTCCCGCGCCCCAAATCGCTAGGATGGCAGGACACTGATGAGCGATTGCTCAAAATCATTTCGACGTGCTCTCACAGCGCCCTTCACGCTGTATTGAAGAGCGCATGAGAGATCAGCAGGAGAACCCCATGTCACAGCTCGATATCCAGGTCGCCTACGATGTGGTCTGCCCCTGGTGCTGGATCGGCAAGCGCCATCTTGATGACGCCATCGCGCAACTCGACTTCAAGGATGAGGTGCGCGTCAGCTACCTGCCCTTCCAGCTCAATCCGTGGGTGCCACGTGAAGGCATGGCGCGCGCCGACTATCGCGCGCAGAAGTTCGGCAGTGTCGAGCGTGGCGCGGAGCTGGATGCGCAGGTGGCACAGTCCGGCGCGCAGAGCGGCGTCACCTTCCGTCATGCCCTGATGAAGCGCACGCCCAACTCCACGGACGCCCAGCGCATCGTCTGGCGCCAGCAATCCACGGGCCTGGCGGAGCGCCCGTTGCTGGAAGCGCTGTTCAGCGCCTACTTCCACGATGGCAAGGACGTGGGCGACCGCCAGGTGCTGGCAGAGATCGCAAGCCAGCACGATGAGAATCTGAGCGTCGAACAGGCGCTGGCCTTCCTCGAATCCGGCGAGGGCGAGCAGGAAGTCGTCGCCCAGCAGGAAGCGCTGCGCAACGCCGGTATCCAGTCGGTGCCCAGCACCATCGTCGGTCAGTACTACGTGCCCGGCGCCCAGCCGGTGGAAGTGCTGGTGCAGATGCTCAATGAGGCGCGTGCCCAGCAGACGGATTGATCTGCCACGCACTGTCACCAAGCACTGACACCAAGCACTGACACCAAGCGCTGACACCAAGCGCTGACACCAAGCGCGAATGCCATGAACGGACAGACGACACGCCCTTCGCAAGGATGGCGTGTCGTTTTGCGTTCAGGCATAAAGGAAAGGCTGATTGAGGCAAGTCACGACAACAATACGACTCACGACAAGGACTGCTGCATGCCGCGCCCCATCATTCTCGATTGTGATCCCGGCCACGACGATGCCATCTCGCTGATTCTGGCCCTGAGTTCAGAGGCGCTCGACGTACTGGCCGTCACCACCAGTGCCGGCAACCAGACGCCTGACAAGACCCTCAACAATGCGCTGCGCGTGCTCACCCTGCTGGGACGGCATGACATTCCGGTCGCCGGTGGCGCGCCCAAGCCGCTGGCGCGTGAGCTGATCATCGCCGACAACGTGCATGGGGAAAGTGGCCTGGATGGCCCCAAGCTGCCGGACCCCGCCTTCGCTCCCGTCACCCAGAGCGCCATCGAGCTGATGGCCGAGAAGGTCCGTGCCTGTGAGCAGAAGGTCACGCTGGTGCCCTCCGGCCCGCTGACCAATATCGCGCTGTTTCTCTCAGCCCATCCGGAGCTTCACCACAAGATCGACAGCATCGTGCTGATGGGGGGCGCGGCAGGTGTCGGCAACTGGACCCCCGCCGCCGAGTTCAACATCTTCGTCGACCCCGAAGCCGCCGACATGGTGTTCAAGTCCGGGCTGCCCATCGTGATGTGCGGGCTGGATGTCACCCATCAGGCGCAGATCATGGATGAGGACATCGAGCGTATCCGCGCCATCGACAATCCCGTCGCCCAGTGTGTCGCCGAGCTGCTCGACTTCTTCATGATCTACCACCGTGACCCCAAGTGGGGCTTCAGCGGTGCGCCATTGCATGACCCCTGCACCATCGCCTGGCTGCTGAAGCCTGAGCTGTTCACCGCTGTCGATTGCTGGGTCGGGGTCGAGACACAGGGCGAGCATACCCAGGGCATGACGGTGGTCGACCGTTACCAGCTCACCGGCAAGCCGCACAATGCCAGGGTATTGTTCGATATTGACCGCCAGGGTTTCGTTGACCTGATCGCGCAGCAACTCAAGCGCTATCAATGACTACCGATGACTATCGATGACTACCGCTGATCGCCACGCCAGTGCCACTGCGCCACAAGAGCACGACCACGGCCACGACCACGACTACCTGATCGTGGGCTCGGGCTTTGGCGGCTCGGTGTGCGCGCATCGCCTGACCGAGAAAGGCTATCGCGTGGCGGTCATGGAACAGGGCAAGCGCTGGACGCCGGACAACATGCCCCGCTCCAACTGGCGTCTTCGCCGCTGGCTGTGGCGACCGATGCTGGGGCTGCGCGGCTTCTTCACCATGAGCTTCTTCCGCCATGTCATCGTGCTGCACGGCAACGCGGTGGGTGGCGGCTCCATCACCTATGCGCAGACACTGCTGGTGCCGCCTGCAAGGATCTGGGACAACGGCCAATGGGCAGGACTCAATGACTGGCATGCGGTGATGCCAGAGCACTACGCCACGGCGCAGCGGATGCTCGGCGTGACGACCAACCGGATCATCGCGCCGGCGGATGACGCCCTGAAACGCATGGCGGAAGTCGCCGGCTGCGAAGACACCTGGTACCCCACCGAGGTCGGCATCTTCTTCGGCCCCGAGGGCGAAAGCGGCACGCCTGCCGCCGGTAGCACCCATCCAGACCCCTATTTCGCTGGCGAAGGGCCTGAACGAAAAAGCTGTATCGGCTGTGGCGGCTGCATGATGGGCTGCCGTCATGGCGCCAAGAACACACTCGACAGAAACTATCTCTATCTGGCCGAGAAGCACGGCGCCAAGGTGCACGCCGAGACCAAGGTGATCGATGTCGTACCGCTCAATGGCAAGGCGGATGGTGCCGATGGCTATGTGGTAACGACGGTGCCCTCCACCTTCGCCGGGCTCTATCTTGGGCTAGGACAGCGCCGTGTCACCTGTCAGTCCATCGTCTTCGCAGGCTCGTCGCTCGGCACCCAGGAGTTGCTGTTCCACCTCAGGGACAAGGGCTCATTGCCGAACCTCTCGGACGCGCTGGGCAAGCGGGTGCGCACCAATGCGGAGTCCTTGATCAGCTGCCGCATGCCGGGAAGTCACGATGACATGTCCAAGGGCATCGCCATCGGCTCCGGCATCCATATCGATGAGCACACCCATATCGAAGCCACGCGCTATCCCGCGGGCTCCGATTTCATGGGGCTGCTCTTCACCGCGATGGCTAGGGGCAAGCCCGGCTGGACACGCCCTTTTTCCTGGCTGAGCGCGATGGCGAAGCTCTTCCTCGCCAATCCACTGCGCGCGCTGAGATTCCAGCTGCCGTGGGGCTTCGCGAAGGAGACCATCATCTTTCTGTGCATGCAGACGGCGGAGGGCCACCTCGACATGACGCTCAAACGCCTGTGGTACTGGCCATTTCGCAAGGCGCTGGTCACCGAGGGCAAGCGCATTCCCACCTTCATCCCCGAGGCGAATGACTTCGTCACGCGTGGCGCCAAGGCCATCGGCGCCATCCCCGGCAGCAGCATCCCCGAGATACTCTTCAACATCCCCACCACGGCGCACTGCATGGGCGGCGCGGCCATGGCGGCCTCCCCCGAGGACGGCGTCTGCGATGGGCAAAACCGGGTCTTTCATTACCGCAACATGCTGATCTGCGACAGCTCGATGCTCGCCGCCAATCTGGGCGTCAATCCCAGCCTGACCATCACGGCACTGGCGGAACATGCGATGAGCCATATCCCGCGCAAGGGCTGATTTTCAGGGTGCGCAATGTGGGGAGCTGATGAGGGAGGTGCTGGGATAGAGAGTGCTGGTGTAGAGAGAAAGCGACGGCTGGTATGATTGCCCGCCAGCGCCTCAGGCCAGCAACTCAGGCCACGTGCCTACAACACGCGGGATCGATCAACACGGGAGCAACAGCAATGAAACGGGTGTCACTCTTCACCATGGCAAACTGCCCGCACTGCAAGACAGCCAAGCAGTATCTGGAGCAACAGAAGATCGGCTTCCGCCTGGTGGATGTCAGATCCCCCGCGGGCCAAAAGGAATTCGCCAAGACCGGCTTTCGCAGCGTGCCGGTCCTGAAGATCGGCGATCAGTACCTGAAGGGGTTCAGCGTCAAAGGCTTCAATCAGTTGTATAAGGGTTGAGTGAATAGTTTATAGCGGAAGAGCACTCTCTACATACAAGTCAACAATCTGAATAATCGCCTCCTAAAAGGCGACACCAACTCATCTAACTATTAGTAAAAATTAAACTATAAAAAGAATATTTGAAATCAGAAACCCAATACTATTATATACTTTTTATTTTGACCTTGAGATTTGCAAATGCTCCTCTACCTTTATCTACTTGTAGGGTGCCGGATGATCGGATTTCACAACGAAGCTATCCTTTGTTAGCCTCTCGTGAGCTCATCAAGCAATTGATTCAGGAAAAGCTTCATGGACATCAAGCTGCATAAGCAAGCGACGACGACACCGAAAATCCGTGCCGACATCCAAGCAGCTCCCTCCAGCATGACGAACAAAGATCTCGCTCGTCAGTTCGGGGTCAGCGCCTCAACTATACAGCGCTGGCGCTATCGTGATGATGTCCTGGATCGTTCCCACACACGTCATAACCTACTCGCGACTCTGACCTCAGAACAGGAAGAGATCGTCATCGCCGCACGTGAACTGCTTCGCCTGGGGCTCGATGATCTACTTGTCGTTGCTCGGGAATTCCTGAACCCCAATTTGTCGCGTTCCGCACTTCAGCGCATGCTCAAACGACGTGATGTACCGACTCTCGCCAAGCTGGCGCGTCAAGATGCGAAGGAGGACGAGAAGCCCAAGCATCGGCCTTTCAAGGATTATGAGCCCGGGTATGTGCACATTGATATCAAGCACCTGCCCCAAATGCCTGACGAAGATCATAAGCGTTATCTCTACGTCGCGATTGATCGTGCCACTCGGTGGGTGTATCTGGAGGTCAGATCAAGTCAATCTGCAAAGGACGCCCAGGCGTTCATGAAGCGTGTGGAAGAGGAGGCTCCCTTCACGATTCGAACCGTGCTCACGGACAATGGTAAATCCTTTACCGATCGCTTCACCGTGGGTGGCGAACGTAAGCCCAGTGGAAATCATCTTTTCGACCAGGAATGTCAGAACCATGGTATTGAGCATCGATTGATCAGGCCAGGCAGACCCCAAACGAACGGGATGGTGGAGCGCTTCAATGGGCGTATCAGCGATGTTCTGGCGACTCGGCGTTATGACTCAAGTGAGGATTTAGAACAGACACTCGAGCGTTATTGCTGGCTCTATAACCACCACATTCCTCAGAAGGCACTACACCACAAAGCGCCTATAGCAGCAATGAAGGAGTGGCAGATCGAACGACCTGAGCTGTTTACGCAAGCTATAGTCAATCAGACGGAACCCGACATCTACTTCTCCTGAATGTGCATAAGTCTTCGACCATGCAGCAACCATGTCTAAGTACTCTTGCCTAGCCCTGAGTAATGTCTTTACCTCAAGATCATCAAACATGGCTTCAGTACCTAGAAATATACAGCTATCATCACGAAAAGGGTGAACTATTCCAAAAGAACTCCAAGATACTAACAAAGACCACATTCTTATTAAGACTGAAATATCCCTATCTATATCTTCCCATACAACTTTTGGAGTAGCTTCATTATGCGAAACAAATTTATTGCGGAACAACATAGCCTTAGACTTGTCGTTAGTAAACAACCCCGTCTTAACACTTAAGCATCCATTGATATAGTCAGTCTCTTGCTTTAAACAAGCTCCATCCTCTAGCATAATCGGGGAGATCAATTGCCATAGTTTTCGTAATGAATTGTCTCGAGAATCTTTACTTAACAATTTCCCAAAAATAGAAAACACACCGTAAATAGCTCCTAGATACCATTGTGCAAAGAAAGCACTTTCTTCAAAAGCATTTCTTTTAGTTTCTACTCTCTGCAAAGCATATATCATGGCTCTCCACTCAATCATCTCAATTATCAATTCATCAATCCCCTGAGGGAGAAGACCATCAACATAGTCTTGATTAACACTTAACTCCTTAAATTTTTCGAGCTCCTCAGCCCACAGCTCTCTAGATTCTTCAGTACAAGCTTCATTGACCTTATCTCTACAGTCACTTATCACACCTTCAAGTTCCTTTTTATTCAGTAACCTATTCGTTTTTAGAACAACATACTCTTTCGCCTCAGAGCTGTTATTGAATATCATATAGAATCCCTGAAATATCAAAATGAGTAAGATTTAAACTGTATAAAAATAAAGCAAAAGCTTACGTAAGTTAAAGTTAATTACCCAACTTCATGCAAACGCTCAAAATTCGCCACCAGGTCCGTAAACCTCTCCCCCTGGATATGCACGTGATCCTTCAGCGCCTGCTCGGCAGCAGCAGCATCGCCGGCTTCGATGGCGGCGACGATGGCTTCGTGTTCAGCGTAGGAGCTGTGCATGCGGTGGCGGACGTGAAGTTGCAGGCGGCGGTAAGGCTTGAGGATGGCGTGCAGGCGCGTGGCTTCTTCGGTGAGGAAGGCATTGTGGCTGGCGCGGTAGAGACAGTGATGAAAGAGGCCGTTCTCGTAGTAGTAGCCATTGGCGTCGTCGGCTTCCAGGCGTTCACGGCAGGCGGCGTGGGCGTCCTTGAGTTCAGAAAGTTCCTGCGGGGTGATGCGTCGCGCGGCGAGTCGGCCACACATGGCTTCCAGTTCCGCCATGACTTCAAAGCGTTCCACCAGCTCCGACACCCCTAGCTGCGTCACGAAGGTGCCGCGCTTGGGCACTACCTTCACCATGCCGGAGGCGGCGAGCTGCTGCAGCGCCTCGCGAATCGGGGTGCGGGAACACTGATACTCGCGGCCCAGCGCTTCGGGATCGAGCTTGGTGCCCGGCGGGAAGCGCCCTTCGACGATGGCGTCTTCCAGCAGGTCTCGCAGGCGTTGCGCATGAGACATCTTGATCATCATCGGCGTCCTTGTGCTGTGGCCTGGCGGCTGTTCTCGTTGAAGCGGTCTTGATGGGGCATCGCTTGTCAGTCGCTGTGGCCTTGTCAGTCACCATGAACGTGTCAGCAGCGGTGATTCTGAAAGCGACCTTCTTATTGTTGCGCCTTTGCTTTTAAAGAAGAAATCGATTCACCGCTGTCACGCCCACCACCACGCGCTTCAGGCTTTGCTCCCTGCCCTCATTGAACAGGGGATGCGGCCGCACAGGAAACTGACTTTAGTCGTGTCTGGCATGCCAAGACTTGACGCTAACACATCAGACGCCTATCTGTTGTATACAACAAGACGAAGCCAAATATTCAAGTCTCAGACGCCATACTGAGCAATGGACAGGAATCAGCCACCACAGCTTCGCGTCTCGCGCCTTGAGGAAGACCGCTATGAACATAAATCTGAGTTTTCTGCAGGACCTGCTGACCCACGTCGGCCAGCGTGCCCGCCAGCAGGTCGGCCTCTCGCCCGGCGCCGGCAATGAAGACACTGCCCTCGCCCGCCTGACCGAGAGCTGCCACAACCTCACCGAGAGCAGCGGTGAAGCCTCACGCATCATGATGGCCCAGCGTGCGCTGGAGGATTATCAGCAGCTGGACCACGAACAGCGCCTCGCCTTCTTCCGCGTGCTGGCCGAGCACTACGCCGCCGATGAAGGCCGCATTCACGCCGCCTACGCCGCCTATCGCGACTCCCCGGACAACGCCAATCTCAGTGCACTGTTCGACGCCAGCGAACCCAGGCGCCAATCGCTGCTGCGCCGTCTGAACCTGTGCCCCGGCGGCACCTATGAAATCGTGCGCATGCGCGCCGACCTGCTCAAGCTCATCAAGCAGCACCCGGAGCTCAAGCCGCTGGATGCCGACTTCGCGCATCTGTTTGCCTCCTGGTTCAATCGTGGCTTCCTGATGCTGGAGGCCATCGACTGGAACACCCCCGCCGCGGTACTGGAGAAGATCATCCGCTACGAGGCAGTGCATGCCATACAGGACTGGAGCGACCTGCGCGGCCGTCTCGATCCCGAGGACCGCCGCTGCTACGCCTTCTTCCACCCGGCCATCGGCGACGAGCCGCTGATCTTCGTTGAAGTGGCGCTGTGCAAGGGCGTGCCCAACAACATCCAGCATCTGCTCGCCAACAGCGGCCAGACCACCGAACGCGAGGCGGACACCGCCGTCTTCTACAGCATCAGCAATTGCCAGAAGGGCCTGAAAGGCATCTCGTTCGGCAATTTCCTGATCAAGCAGGTGGTGCAGGAGCTGCAACGCGAACTGCCCAACCTCAGCCGCTTCGTCACTCTCTCGCCGGTGCCAGGCTTCAGTCAGTGGCTGGCCCGTGCACGTGATGACGAAGGCCTGGAAGTCTCCGACCTGCTGGCCCATCACCTTGAGCACGATGACTGGATGAATGACGAGGAGGCCCAGCAGAAGATGGCGCCGGAACTGCGCGCCCTCGCCGCCCACTATCTGGTCAACGTCAAGCACCGCAGCGGCCAGCCGATGGACCCGGTCGCCCGCTTCCACCTCGGCAACGGTGCCAGCCTGCATCGCCTCAACTGGCCCGGCGATACCTCGCCCAATGGCCGCCAGCAAGCCCACGGCCTGATGGTGAATTACCTCTACGAGCCGCACCGCATCGAGCAGAACCACGAGGCCTTCAGCCGCAACGACAGCGTGGTGTGCAGCAGCGAGGTCAAGAAGGAGTCGAAAGCCAACAAGGAGCTGGCCAGGGCGCCGAAGCGCGAAGCCAGAAAGGAAAGCGATTCCTTGCCACCCAAAACAGACGAGCAGCCGCCCGCGCCGAAGTCGGCTGCTGATGCCAATGACAGCAAGCCAGCGCCTGAGTCTTTGGAAGAATGAGCCGCTCGAAAAATGATTCGCCCGTCAGGCACGCCGCCTGCCGGAGCACGCCTCACTACAACAACAACGCCATTGGAGCCAACGATGCCTCACGCCGACAACGACAACCTCTATCTGCAATTCGCGCGCAACTTCGATGAGCGCCCGGATGCCACCCTCCTCGACACCGTCGAAGGCCACGGCTACACCTTCGCCGAGGCACGCACCGCCGCCGGCCAGATGGCCACTGCCCTGCGCGAGCTGGGCGTGGCACCGGGCGACCGCGTCGCGGTGCAGATCGACAAGAGCTGCGAGACGGTCATCCTGTATCTGGCCTGCCTGCAGGTCGGTGCGGTCTATCTGCCGCTGAATACCGCCTATACCGGCGAGGAAATCCGCTACTTCCTGGGCGACGCCGGTCCGCACCTGTATGTCTGCCAGCCCAGGGTGCTGGAGACGGCGCGCGCACTGGGCAAGGAATGTGGTGTGCCGCGTGTTGAGAGTCTGGGCACCGAGCAGGACGGCAGTCTGATGGAGCAAGCGCGCCAGTGCAGCGCAAGCAGTGAAATCGAGCCGCGCGCCGCCGATGATCTCGCCGCCATCCTCTATACCTCCGGCACCACCGGGCGCAGCAAGGGCGCTATGCTGACCCACGCCAATCTGGCCTCCAACTGCCAGGCGCTGGCCGAGACCTGGCGCTTCACTGCCGATGACCATCTGATCCATGCCCTGCCCATCTTCCACACCCACGGCCTGTTCGTAGCCTGCAACATCGTGCTGACGGTGGGCGCCTCGATGACCTTCCTGCCGAAGTTCGATGCCGAGCAGATTCTGGACCTGATGCCGCGCGCCAGCGTGCTGATGGGCGTGCCAACCTTCTACACCCGCCTGCTGGAGTCCGAGCGCCTCAATCGCGAGACGACCGCCGGCATGCGTCTGTTCGTCTCCGGTTCCGCACCGCTGCTCAGCGAGACCCACAGCGAATTCAGCGCACGCACCGGCCACGCGATTCTCGAACGCTACGGCATGACCGAGACCAACATGAACACCTCCAACCCCTACGATGGCGAACGCCGTCCGGGCACGGTGGGCATGGCGCTGCCCGGCAGCGAAGTCCGCATCACCGACCGCGAGACAGGTGCCATCCTGCCGCGTGGCGAGACAGGCCTGATCGAGGTGCGCGGTGCCAATGTCTTCAAGGGCTACTGGAAGATGCCGGAAAAGACCGCCAGCGAATTCCGCGAGGATGGCTTCTTCATCACCGGCGATCTCGGCCATATCGATGCCGATGGCTATCTGTGCATCAGCGGTCGCGACAAGGACCTGATCATCTCCGGCGGCTACAACATCTACCCGAAGGAGGTGGAGCTGCTGATCGATGACATGCCCGGCGTCAACGAATCGGCGGTGTTCGGCGTACCGCATCCAGACTTCGGCGAAGGTGTCTGTGCAGTGGTGGTCATGCAGGCCGGCCACCAGGGCAGTCTCGATGAAGCAGCGGTGCTCGCCGCCCTCAGCGACACGCTGGCCCGCTACAAGCAGCCCAAGCGCGTATTCTTCATCGACAGCCTGCCACGCAACGTGATGGGCAAGGTGCAGAAGAAACAGCTGCGCGAGGAGTATGCGGAGCTGTTCGCCCCTGAGCCGGCCCGTTCACACGGCTGAGCCACCCCTGACAGGCCTGATACTCGATACATTCGTGCCATCGGCATGGCGTGACGCCATTACGTCATGCCGGTGGACTCACTCACCCTCAAGCCCAGCCAAGGACAGACAAAGGACGCGCAATAGTCAGACACAAGACACTCAACGCCAGGCCAGCCAACCTGGATAAAGAGACAAGTCGGATAGACGACAAGACGCCACACTGATTCACCACCACTTAACCACAACAACAAGAAGGTATTACGCCATGGTGATCTACGGAGTTGCCCTGCTCGCAGGGTGCATGATGGCCGGTCTCGTGATCGGGGACCTGCTCGGAGAAATGCTCAATATCGATTCCAATCTCGGCGGTGTCGGCATCGCCATGCTGCTGCTCATCTTCATCACCGGCGTGCTGAAGGACCGCGGCAAGATGGCCGACAGCACCGCCAGCGGCATCAATTTCTGGAACGCGATGTACATCCCCATCGTGGTCGCGATGGCCGCCAGCCAGAACGTGGTCGCGGCCTTCAGTGGTGGCATGGTCGCGCTGGTCGCGGGCGTGCTGGCCGTGGTGCTGGGGCTGGCCCTCGTGCCGCTGCTGACCGGCAAGCGCCCCGAGAATGCGCTGGAAGATGACCCGCTGGCCGGCGAGACCCGCTACACGCCGACCAGAACCTCAGTGACGACGGGTGCCCCGGTGCTGGACCGCAACCGCCACGCTTCCTCCACGCCTGCGCACAAACTCTGAGGGCTGAACCATGATCGATTCACTCGTCCAACTGTTCGACAAGTATCATCTGGTCGCTGCCTTCGCCGTGATCGGCCTGGCGATGTATGTCGCCTACTGGATCAGCAACAATCTGACCCACGGCAAGCTGCACGGCTCCGCCATCGCCATCATCCTCGGCCTGGTGCTCGCCTATGTGGGCGGTGCGACCACCGGCGGCAGCAAGGGGCTCTCGGATGTCACGCTGTTCTCGGGGCTTGGCCTGATGGGTGGCGGCATGCTGCGCGATCTCGCGATCATCGCCACCGCCTACGGGGTCAACCTGCGCGAAATCCGTCAGACCGGCTTTCGGGGTGTCGTGGCGCTGTTCGTCGGCGTGCTGATCTCCTTCGTCGCCGGTGGTGGTGTCGCCATCGCCTTCGGCTATACCGATCCTGTCGATATCACTACTATCGGCGCGGGCGCAGTCACCTATATCGTCGGCCCGGTCACCGGGGCAACGCTCGGGGCCAGCTCCGAAGTGGTCGCGCTGTCGATTGCCGCCGGGCTGGTGAAATCAATCCTGACCATGGTGGCCACGCCGATGACGGCGCGCCTGATCGGGCTCGACAACCCCCGCTCCGCGATGATCTTCGGCGGCCTGATCGGCACCACCAGCGGCGTCGCGGCCGGTCTCGCCGCCACCGACGCCCGTCTGGTGCCCTACGGCGCGATGACGGCCACCTTCTACACCGGCCTGGGCATTCTGCTCGCCCCGACGGTGCTGTTCCTCGCGGTGCGTGCGGTGATGTAAGCATCGCTCTGACACGAGAGGCTATGACACGAACCGCTCTGAACAAGCGGCGCTGAAACAAGACGACGGCGGCATCAGTCAGGACGCTACATGTCCCATGCTGATGCCGCCGTCGTCTTGTTACTGCCTGACTGCTTCCTTTCACATGCACGCTCTCACGCAGGCAAGCCTGATCAGCGTGCCTCCAACAACATTTCCATCACCGAGCGCGCGGCGGGCCACATCACGCTGCCATGATCTTCGCCTGCATAACGCCGCCATTGCACCTCGATCTGCGGGCAGCGCTCGCCCAGCTGGCGGGCATAGGCATGGGCGTTGTCGATCATCGCGCGCTGGACACGCAGTCTGTCCCGCTTCGGGTCATTGCGCTGTGGCTGCGGCGATTGCTCGCGTCCGCCAGCGGCAATCAATACCGGACCCGCCGCCTCGGTACAGGCAAGACGCAGCGGCCAGTTGGCCTGGTCATTTTCCTGCAGCCACCACAGCGAAGGACTGATCGCGAAGATGGCGCCGAAGGCCTCGGGCACCTTCTGCTGGGCATGGAGTGCGAACAGGCCACCAAGCGAGTGACCGACCAGCGCAGGTCGCTCGAGATCGAGCGGATAGCGTGAGGCCAGTTCAGACGGCAGAGCCTGGGTCAGATAGGCGAGAAAATCTTCACCACCGCCCGTCCCCTCAGGGGCCGTGCCGCTGGTGAGCGGTGGCGTGAAGTCCTTGTAGCGCAGCGTCGTGACGGTACCCCGCGCCACCTCTTCCTGCTCGTCAGTGCCCGCATAGCCGACCGCGACGATGGCGAGATCTGACGGCGCCTTGTCAAAGCCACGGCGACCCAGCACGTCCCGAGCCGCCGTGAAAAGGTCCAGGTAGCGATTGCCATCCAGCACCAGCAGTACCGGATAACCTCCTTGAGGCGGCGCGGCCTGCGGCAGCGCCACCTGGATCAGATAATCGTGCCCCGTGAGACGCGAATGCTGGGTGAAAGAGGTCGTGGTGCCTGGCAGAGCATCATCAGCGGTGTGAGCCATGGCAAAGCCCGGCAAGCAGACGGTACCGGTGGTCAGCATGATGAGGCCCCAGGCCTGTCGCCGGACGAATAGCCTCACGCGTGCTCGCAATCCGAGACGCATCATCAGAACTCGTACTTCATGGTCGCGACGGCACTGGCCGGGCGTCCCACGAAGTTGAAGACACTGGCCGAACCGGCGCGCACGTAATATTCACGATCGAAGAGGTTGTAGACGTTGAGCTGGCCACTGAGTCTGGGCGTGAACTGATAGCCCAGCATGGCATCGAACACGGCATAGCCCGGCGCATGGATGGTGCCCTGGGTGCTGTCGAAATCGCTCAGCGCCGTCATGCCGGCACCGACGGACACGCCATCCAGCAGGTTGCCCTCGAAGCGATACTGGGTCCACAGATTGACCATGTTGTTGGGCATCAGCATCAGCAACGCATCGGAGCTGCCGGCTTCCAGAACCTCGGAGTCCATGTAGGTGTAGCCGAAGATGACATCCCACTGCGGCGTGATGTTGCCGGCCAGTTCAAGCTCGGCGCCGGTGATGCGCATCTTGCCGGAATCCACCGAGTAACTGACGCTTCCGTCGGTCGAGGATGCCGCGCGGTGGCTGTCGGTCAGCTGGAAGCCGCTGATGCGTGCATTCAGCGCACCATCCAGATAGCTGCCCTTGATCCCGATCTCGTATTGCTCGCCTTCGCGCGGGTCGATCAGATTGCCATCTTCGTCTTCACTGGTCTGCGGCTCGAAGACCTTGGAATAGCTGGCGTAGATAGAGTGGTCGGCATCCAGGTCATACACGAGTCCGCCATAGGGCGTGAACGCGGTGTCCTGCATGTCGCTGCTGCCGCCGTTGAGCTTGTCTTCGGTCTCGGCCGAGAACTGGCTGACGCGCGCACCCACTATCACTGCCAGCGGTGCCACGGGACGCAGTGTCACCTTGCCGTAAAGGCTCTGCTCTTCCAGGGTGGTCTCGGTGCGCGACAGGCTGTAACCGCTCACGCCATCACGGGCATTGCCGAGTATGTCGACATAGGCGAGGTTGTTCAGCTCGCTGATGCTGGCGCCAGAGCCGGTCAGGTTGCTGGTGCGCGCTGCGGTGGTGTCCGATTCCGATGTCTTGTAATCGACCCCGACCACGAATTCGTTCTGGTTGCCGAAGGCATCGAAGCCCTGGGTATAGCTGGCATCCACGCTCACCGAGGTCTCATCGGTGAAACCGGCATAACCCGCGACACTGCTCAAGTCGCCGGTATCGCTCAGTGCCGAGCCGCTGTAGGCGTATTCATAATCCGCATTGCGGTCACTGTAACGCGCCGCCAGCCGGCCATAGCCGCGTGAGCTGAAGCGATGGGTCAGCTCGGCGATCACATCGGTGGAATCACTCTCGAAGCTGTTCCAGTCCGCGCCGTAGAATGCCGAACGGCGGCCATAGGTGAAGTTGTTGTCTCCATCCACCGGCTGACCCTGATTGACGGTGATGTCCTTGGTGTTGTGGATCACCCCCAGTGACAGCTCGGTATTCTCATCCAGATCGATATCCAGCGCGCCATAGAAATCATTCAGGGTGTTGTCGTTGTCATCCACCCATTGCGCCTGCTCGGTGGAGCGGGTCACCAGGCGGCCGCGGATACGGCCCTGCTCATCGATGGGTCCGGAGATATCGACACTGACGCTTCGGTCTTCCAGCGTCCCGACACTGCCGCTGATGGAGCCCTGGAAGGTATCGGTCGGGCGCTTGCGCACCAGATTGATCACACCGCCCAGCTCACTGGTGCTGTTGAACAGGCCGGACGGCCCACGCATCACCTCGACCCGGTCGATGGCAGTCAGGGAAGGCACCGAGCCCGTCAGACTCGACATCGGTGCGGACAGCCCATCGATGCTGTAGGCATCGTATTCATAGCCACGCGCGAAGATCGAGGAACGACCGCTGTCATTGTTCAGCACCCGCACACCCGGCGTACGTGCCGCCAGCTGATCCAGCGTGATGAAGTTCTGGTCCTCGATGGCGTCATGGGTCACCACGCTCACCGACTGCGGAATGTCGCGCAGCGAGGCCGGTACCTTCGAGCCCACCGTGGCAGCATCAACACTGTAGCCGCCGCTCTGCTCACTGGACGCCATGTCATACAGACGCAGCCCCGTCACCCGCTGGGTATCCAGCACCATCGTCGCATCTTCCGCCTGTGCCGGCAGACTGACCAGCACCACACCTGCCCCGATCATCAGACGACGCGTGCCTGCCCCGCACAGACCGCGTCCTCGTGCATTCACCTTCTTCATCGTGTCCCCTTGCCTGTCGTGTCCTGGATCATCGCCACTAATGATAATTATTTGCATTTGATGTGCTGACGGGGCATTTTGGCACTCCAGAACGACAAAAACCTTTGCGGAACCCTCCCTGATGTTTGCAGGTGCGACAAGATGAGCCTTACCCCCCCTCCCGGCCTCGCCAGTTCTCACACCTCGGCAAGCGCACGCCACCGGATCATCGAGCTCGATCACGTGCATCGCATGGCGCGCGCGCTGACCAGCGACCACCAATGCCAACCTGCCGAGGGCCAGTCCGCTGACGGCGCCTTGATCGGCAACATGCATCTACAGGAAGCGCAGCCGGGACTGTTCATGCGCCTCAACCGCGTGCGCAAGCGAGCGGATCTGATGATTCGCTCCCGAATCGAGCCATCGCTGAAGATCGCGGTGGTGTGGCGTGGAGAGCCAGAGGTCAGTTTCGGGCCACGCTGCCATGCGCTGAAGCCGGGGCGTGCACTGTGCATCGCCCTGGACGAGCCCACTGAATTCCGACTGAACAGTCCCAAGGGAGCCCACGAACACAGCGCCATCCTGACACTGACGCCGGCCTGGCTGAAATGGCACCTGAACGTCTCACGTGCCAGTGAGGTGATGTCCCACATGCGCCATCTGGCGCATTTCCACTGGTGGCCGTCCCCTCGTCTGCTGGAACGACTGGACACCTTCAGCCGACAGCGTCCCACCTCCCCGGCACAGCGTCTGGGAATCGAATCGCTGGCGCTGGAGATGATCAGTGAATGCCTGGCGGCCGGACCCGCCCAGACGGGAGCCGGGGAAAGGCATCCTCCCCGGGAGACGGCAGACTGGAAGGAAACGCTGGAAGACTGGATCCACAACGGGGAAGTCGCCTATCAAAGTCAGGCGGAGATCGCCGCTCGTCTGGGCATGAGCGTGCGCCAGTTGCAGCGCCGCTATCGCGACGCCTACGGCCAGACCATGACGCAGGACCTGAGACGACGACAGTTGGTCCGTGCCGCTCACCTGCTTCAGGACCGCAATGTGACGGTGGAGGCCGCGGCCGAAATGGCGGGGTATCGCAGCGCCGCCAATTTCGCCACCGCCTTTCGTCGCCAGTTCGGCGTGCCACCCAGTCAGCGGCCTGTCATTGACAACGGCGCGGTGTAGGGTGAGTCGACATGCAAGGGGGACGGTCGGGGCAAGGCGCTGGATGTCAGACGCAAGCGGCAAGGAAGCGGACAAGTCGTGTCATCACTTCCTCTGGCTGTTCGCGATGCGGAACATGTCCGCAGTCGTCGAGAAGATGCAGCTCAGCACCGCGCCCCGCGTTCTCGGTCAGGCGCGCCGGCTGGGAAGCACTTCCGTACTCATCCTGCGCGCCATGGATCACCAGCAGCGGACAACGCAACGCTGCCAGAGAGGCATCGAGACACCAGTCACGGAAAGCGGGGGCCAGCCAACTATCGATCCAGGCGCTGAGCACCCACTCGGTCCTGGAGCCGTGATATCGGGCAAGTCGTGCGCGCTGGTCGGGCTCGGCAAACAGGCGTTGCGCTTCACGGATACCGCTCAGGGTCAGCTCCTCGACCATCGCCTGCGCCGCCAGGGTGATGACAGCCTGACAACGCGCATGATGTGTCGCGGCGCCGGCGATGGCCATGCCCCCGCCGACACTGTGGCCAAGCAGGATGAAGCGCTCCAGCGCGAGCCCTTCGATCACGGCCTGCAAGTCGCCGCGAGCCTCCTGCTCGATGAAATCCAGCGGCATGGGGTGATGGCGTGCCTCCGAACGGCCGAAGCCTGCCCGGTCGTAGGCGATTACCTCGCGTCCGCTACTGGCCGCCAGCGTTGCAGGAAAGCCTCGCCACAGCGTCACGCAGCCCAGTGAATCATGCAGCAGAATGATGGGCGCACGCACTGGGTGATTGTCCGGGACAGCAGGCTGCCACCGGGCCACGAACAACGCACCATACGGGCCTTGCAACCAGTTCTGCTGGCATATGATGTCTTGTGATGTCACATCCATGTCTCCTGTGCCCACCATGATGGAATCTCCGAGCTGTCGCTCTCAAGACACTGCCACAGCCCGCGCCGGGAAACGCTTAGACATCCTGATGACCCATTGCTAATGTTGGGCGTCGTCGCGGTATGCGCCCCTGTTGGTGTTGGCGGCAGATCGCAGCCGCACGATAGCAAACAGCACGAACGAAAAGCGCACGACAGAACAAGAACTTCGCCACGCTCTCGCACAAGGACACTGTCATGTCGGTTGACAACATGAAGCTGGAATCCCTCGCCCTGCATCACGGCTATACCTCGGAAGCCACCACCAAGGCCGCAGCGGTGCCGATCTACCAGACCACTTCCTACACCTTCGATGATACCCGGCACGGCGCGGATCTCTTCGACCTCAAGGTGCCGGGCAACATCTATACCCGCATCATGAACCCGACCAATGACGTGCTGGAGCAACGCATGGCCGCCGTCGAAGGCGGTATCGCGGCGCTGGCGGTGTCCTCCGGCATGGCGGCGATCACCTATGCCATCCAGGCGCTGGTACAGGTCGGCGACAACATCGTCAGCACCAGCCAGCTGTATGGCGGCACCTACAACCTCTTCGCCCATAGCCTGCCGCGTCAGGGGGTCGAGGTACGCATGGCAGCCTTCGATGATTTCGAAGGCCTCGAAGCACTGATCGACGACAGGACCCGCGCCGTCTTCTGCGAATCCATCGGCAACCCTGCCGGCAACATCGTCGATCTCGCGCGTCTGGCCGAGATCGCCCACAAACATGGCGTGCCGCTCATCGTCGACAATACCGTCGCCACGCCAGTGCTGTGTCGCGCCTTCGATCACGGCGCCGATATCGTGATCCATTCGCTGACCAAGTACATCGGCGGCCACGGGACCACCGTGGGTGGCATCATCATCGATTCCGGCAAGTTCGACTGGGTCGCCAACAAGGACCGCTTCCCGATCCTCAACGAGCCGGACCCCTCCTACCACGGCGTCGTCTACACCGAAGCCTTCGGCCCGGCTGCCTATATCGGGCGTTGCCGCGTGGTGCCGCTGCGCAATACCGGCGCGGCACTGTCACCGCAGAGTGCCTTCCTGCTGTTGCAGGGCCTGGAAACCCTCAGCCTGCGCATGGAGCGCCACTGCAGCAATGCGCTCGCACTGGCCGAATACCTTCAACAGCACCCGAGCGTCAGCTGGGTCAACTACGGTGCCCTGCCGGACAGCCCCTATCACGCCACCTGTCAGAAGATCACCGGCGGCAAGGCCTCCGGCATCATCAGTTTCGGCATCAAGACGGACGCGACAGGTGACGACAAGGCCGAAGCCGGGCGCATCGCCGGCGGCAGGTTCATCGATGCGCTGCAGATGATTCTGCGCCTGGTCAATATCGGCGATGCCAAGTCACTGGCCTGTCACCCGGCCTCCACCACTCACCGCCAGCTCAACGAGGAAGAACTGGCCAAGGCCGGCGTCTCGGCGGATCTGGTGCGCATCTCGGTGGGGATCGAGCATATCGACGACATCATCGCCGATGTCAGCCAGGCACTGGACAAGGCGGTGGCCTGACGCGGGAGCGGTTCCTAAACGACAGTCAGGCGACATTGAGACGCCAACCAGGCAGTCTCAGTCATATCTCAGCGCCCGCGAAGACTCGCTTCTTCGCGGGCGCCTTGTGTTGCGTATCCCGATGACTGCACTTCTCTCAGGTCTGCCAGACCTGCAAGTGACGACAAGAAAGATAACGGTATATATGCAGCTGAACCGTCAGATCGGCGGGACATCCAGACCCAGCATAAATCTGGTTAATACCAAGAATAAAAAATCGAAACTACCGAAATACACGAGCAGAACACACTCTTGGCTCAAGGCGCACACAGAGGCGCCTGTCACGATGATAACAACTCCAAGAGGTGTCCCGATGAAATCCGTCCAGTTGAAGCCAGCTCTGCTGACCACCGCCATCGCGGTGGCCTGCGCCTTGCCGCTGAGCGCCGCTCAGGCCCAGGATATCAAGCTCGGCCACGTGCTGGCGCCCACCCATAGCTGGAACATCGCGGCGGAAGGCTTCGCCAAGGATGTCGCCGAGGCCACTGATGGCCGCGTCAATTTCCAGGTCTTCCCCAGTGGTCAGCTCGGCAACGAGAAGACCGTCGTCGAAGGCATGCAGATCGGCAGTGTGCCAGCTGGCGTGATCGGCTGTGGCTCCTTTCAGCCGCTGGATGCCCGCTTCGGCATCGTCGAACTGCCCTACTCCTGGCCGGACCGCGAACACGCCTACGCAGCCTACGATGGCAAGCTGGGCGATGCGCTCGAGGACATCGCCGACGAGCACAACATGAAGATCCTGTCGTGGTGGGAGAACGGCTTCCGTCACGTCACCAACAACCGTGGCCCCATCACCACCCCGGAAGACCTCGCGGGTCTGAAGATTCGCGTCACGCCGGACAAGATGCGTCTGGATACCTTCACCGCGCTGGGCTCAAGCCCCGCACCGCTGTCCTTCGGTGAGCTCTACTCCGCGCTGCAGCAGGGCGTGTTCGATGCCCAGGAAAACCCGCTGGCCATCATCTATTCCTCTTCCTTCAGCGAAGTGCAGGACTACGTCTCCCTCACCGGTCACGTCTGGGCACCGGCGTGTCTGACCATGTCCAACTTCACCTGGAACCAGCTTTCCGAGCAGGATCAGGCGGCAGTGCAGAAGAGCGCCGACGAATGGCGTGACAAGCAGCGCGCGATGACCCAGAAGGATGACGCCGAACTGGTGGCCAAGCTGGAGGAGGCCGGCATGCAGGTCAACGAGGTCGATACCGCGCCCTTCAATGCCAAGGTGCAGGGTGTCTGGGCCGAGTACACCGACGTCTTCGGGCCTGAGCTGATGGGCCTGGTCGAGCAATACCGCAAGGGCGAGTGACGATGTCTTCCGCCTCTCCCTCCGTCAAGCCGCAGGCCGTGTTGTGTGCCTTGCGTACCTTGATGATCACCCTCTCACGTTGGAGCTGCCGGGGCTGTCTGGCCCTGGCTGCCAGCGGAGTCGCCGCGCTGTCGGCACTGGTGATCTGGACCGTCTTCATGCGCTGGGTCATGGGTCAGCCGCCGCACTGGGCAGAAGAGTTGCCGCAGCTGGTACTGGTATGGACCACCCTGCTGGCCGCGGTGTCCTGCACCCGCAACCGCACTCACCTGAGTGCGGGCCTGCTGCCGCTGCTGGTGCACTCGGTGCGTATCCAGCGCATCACCGGCCGCATCACTGACGCCATGATCCTGATCATGCTGCTGATGCTGGCCAAGGCAGGCATGGACCTGACCGCCATCACGATGCGCCAGACCACCACCGCGCTGCAGATTCCGGCCGGTATCGTCTATCTGTCCGTGCCGCTGTGCTGCACCGCAATGGCCCTGATCCAGCTTGAGCATCTGTTGAGCCCTTCGGCCATCGCAGCCGAGGTTCACGAGACGGATACCACTGCGTCTGACAACGCTTCATCTCGCCAAGGAGATGCCCCATGACACTCGGCGCCCTGGCTCTGCTCGGCGTCTTCGCGCTCGGCATCCTCATCGACATCCCCATCGCCTTCGCGCTGTTGATGTCGGCCCTCTTCTACCTGCTGGCCTTTGGTGCCGCGCCCATGATGGTCTCGGCGCAGCAGTTCGTGGCCGGAATGGAAAGCTTCACCCTGCTGGCGATCCCGCTGTTCGTGCTCGCCGCCCAGTTGATGAACCGCGCCGGTCTGACCGAACGCCTGGTACGCCTGTGCATGGCGATGGTCGGTGACATCCGCGGCGGCCTGGCGGTGGTCGCGGTTCTCGCCTGCATGATGTTCGGCGCGCTGTCCGGCTCCGGCGTGGCGGACGTGATCGCCATCGGCAGCATGCTGCTGCCCACCATGGCCCGCAACGGCTATGACAAGGGCTTCAGCAGTGCGCTGGTCGGTACCGCCAGCTCCATCGGCACCGTGATTCCGCCCAGCATCGTGATGATCGTCTACGGCACCACCTCCAATACCTCGGTGGGCCAGCTGTTCATGGGCGGCATCACCCCCGGACTGATGCTGACCGTCGCGCTGGTCGGCGTCGCCCTCTACCTGTCACGCAAGCATGGCTGGTCGGGTGGTGTCGCGGCCCGTGTGCCCGGCGAGCGTCGCCGTGCCCTGCTCAGCGCCATGCCGGCCCTGATGGTGCCGGTGATGATCATCGGCGGTATCCGCTTCGGGGTCTTCACGCCCACCGAAGCCGCCGCCTCCGCGATTCTCTACGCCATCATCATCGGCACCTGTGTCTATCGCAGCCTCACCTGGCGCGGCTTCCTGGACAGCGTCCGCGCGACCGCCGAGACCACCGGCGCCATCCTGCTGATCATCGGGGCGGCCGGCATGTTCGCCTGGGGCCTGACCTACGAGCAGGTGCCGCAGGCCATCGCCCAGCTGATCGGTGAATTCACCGACAGCCGCATCAGCGTCCTGCTGCTGCTGACCGCCGTGCTGCTGGTGCTGGGCTCCTTCATGGAAAGCGTGGCGATCATCATCATCGTGACGCCCATCGTGATGCCGTTGTTGGCGCAATACGGCATCAGCCCGGTGCACTTCGGGGTGCTGCTGACCGTCAATCTGGCCATCGGCGCCAACACGCCGCCATTGGGGATCGATCTGATGGCCGCCTGTCGCATTGCCGGGATAAACGTCAGCGACTCGCTGCGTCCGCTGGGCCTGATGCTGGGCGCGATGCTGACCGTGCTGATGCTGATCACCTTCATCCCGGAACTCGTGCTGTTCCTGCCCAACCTGATGGAGGGCTGAGTGATGACCACCGCCATGGACCACAAGCTTCCCCAGCGCTGGCTGTTCGTGCCGGGTGACGACGACGCCCGTCTGCAGGCCGCCCTCACCAGCGGCGCCGATGCCATCGTCGTCGATCTCGAGGAGTTCACCCCGGCCACCGGACGCAAGCTTGCCATCAGTCGCTTTGCCGACTTCGCCAGACGCGCCCGTGCCCTGAAGGTGTGGCCGTGCGTGCGTCTCAACCCGCTCACGCACGGCGGACATGACGAGCTGGCCGAACTGATCAGCACCACCCAAGGCGATTCCAGCGGGACTCCCGCCGCCATCTTCCTGCCTGCCGTCGAGCAACGCACCCAGCTGGCAGCGCTGGATGACGCCCTGGCCGAGCAGGAAGAGCTGCACGGCCTACCACGGGGCAGTCTGAAGAGCATCGCGACACTGGAAAGCCAGGCCGGACTGATGGCCGCCGAGGAACTGCTCGCCGCCGGCGATGATACGCCACGCCTGTTGGGCGCACTGATCGGTACCGGAGATCTGGCTGCGGATCTGGGCCTGATGCCCGACCAGCCTGTCGCCACCATCACCGAGACCCTCAAGCCGTGGCGCGCGCGGCTGGCGAAGGTCTGCCAGCGCCATGAACGACTGGCCATCGATGGCCCATGGCGCTGGCAACACGGGCTGGGCACCGACCAGCACTGGGCCAATCAGCAGGGGCTGCAGGCGCGTTGCGTCATCCACCCCGAACAGCTCGAGGCGCTCTATGACTTGATGCCCGCTCGCGGCGGTGACCCGATGCCCGCTCGCGGCGCTGGCCCGAGGCCCGCTGATGGGGCGGTGACCTGATGCCCGCCGACAGCACCGCGTCGCAGTTCTGAAAGGCGGCCCTGCCGAGCGCGCACCGAATTCATTGCCGCTTCAACACTAGCTGCGTCTCAACACCGATTTCTCAACATCGAATTCTCAACACTGATTTCTCAACACTGATTTCTCAACAACAACGAGAGCACTCCCATGACTCAGGCCACGAACACTTCCTCCGCTTCCACCCTGCCGCTGCGCAATGGCGGGCAGATCCTCGTCGACCAGATCCGTCTGCACGGCACCAGGCGTGTCTTCCTGGTGCCGGGCGAAAGCTACCTGCCGTGCATCGATGCGCTCAATGAGCACAAGGGCGCCATCGAGCCCATCGTCTGTCGCCAGGAAAGTGGTGCAGGCTACATGGCCGAAGCCTACGGCAAGCTGACCAACGAGCCGGGCGTATGTTTCGTTACCCGTGGCCCGGGCGCGACCAACGCCTCCATCGCCGTGCACACCGCCTATCAGGACTCCACGCCGATGATCCTGTTCATCGGTCAGGTCGGTGGTGACTTCATCGAGCGCGAAGCCTTCCAGGAAATCGATTACCGCCGCATGTTCGGCGAGATGACCAAGTGGGTCGCGCAGATCGACGACACCTCACGCATTCCGGAATACATCGCCCGTGCCTATCAGGTGGCGCGCAGCGGCCGTCCGGGGCCGGTGGTGCTGGCATTGCCCGAAGACACCCTGTGGGGCGAAGCCCAGGTCGCGGACGTCAAGCCGCACCCGCGTCTTGCCACCTACCCGGGACAGCCGCAACTGGATGAGCTCAAGCGCCTGCTCGCCAGCGCCGAGCGCCCCTTCCTGATGGTCGGTGGCAGCGGCTGGACCCGCGATGCCCAGGTCGCGCTGGAAGGCTTCGCCCAGCGTTTCGATATTCCCACCGGTGTCGCCTGGCGCCGTCTGGAGTGCGTCGATGCCGAACTGCCGCAATTCGCCGGTCACGTCGGCATGGGCATGCATGACGCACTGCGCCAGCAGCTGGTCGAGAGCGATCTGGTGATCGCCGTCGGCACCCGTATCGGCGAGGCCACCAGCGAAGGCTACAGCTGGATCCAGTCGCCGGTGCCGACCCAGAAACTGGTGCACATCTATGCAGACCCGGAAGAGCTGGGCCGCGTCTATCAGCCAACGCTGGCCATCAATACCGACGTCAACGGCTTCGCGCTGGCGCTCGCCACCCTGTCACCGGATAGCGCCCCGCGCTGGTCCAACATTACCCGCGAGGCGCGCGCCGCCTATCTGGCCACGCTGGAAGAGCAGCCGTCGCCGGGTCCGCTGAGCCTGGACAAGGTCAGCCTGACCGTCGACCGCATTCTCGATGGCAAGGGCTGCATCAGCGTCGGCGCCGGCAACTACGCGCTCTACGCCCACCGCTATGTGCGCTTCCGTGGCCTGGGCAGCTCGCTGGCCCCGACCGTCGGTTCCATGGGTTACGGCCTGCCAGCCGCCATTTCCAGCAAGCTGGAATTCCCGGAACGCCCCGCCGTCTGCTACGCCGGTGATGGCTGCTTCCAGATGAACCTGCAGGAGCTGGGCGTGGCGCTGCAATATCGTCTGGGCATCGTGGTGCTGGTGTTCAACAACGGCATGTGGGGCACCATCCGTGCCCACCAGGAAAACGACTTCCCGGGCCGCGAGATCGCGCTGACCTTCACCAACCCGGACTTCGCCGCCCTGGTCACCGCCTACGGCGGCCTGGGTCAGGTGGTGGAGAAGGACGAGGACTTCGAGGAAAGCTTCACGCGCGCGCTGGAATTTGCCGACCGCGAGCGTCTGCCGGCCCTGATCGAGCTGCGCTATGACCCGGACGGCATCGCCCCGGGCAAGCTGCTCAGCGGCATCCGTGAAGATGCTCTGACACGCAACGACAAGGGAGGTATCTGACATGAGCACATCCACAACTCAAGCGACTCAAGACGTGCTGGACTCCCTCGCCCTGCGCGTCGATGGCAAGCGCCTGTGGGACGCGCTGATGACATTGGCCGAGATCGGCGCGACGCCCAAGGGCGGCAACTGCCGCCTGGCACTCACCGAAGAAGACCGCGCCGGCCGCGAGCTGGTCACCGGCTGGCTCGAGGCCGCAGGCCTCACGCTGCGCGTCGACGAGATCGGCAACATCTTCGCCCGTCGCCCGGGCCGCAATGACAGCCTGCCGCCAGTCGCCACCGGCAGCCACATCGACACACAGCCCACCGGCGGCAAGTTCGACGGCTGCTTCGGCGTGCTGGCTGGCCTGGAAGTCATGCGCGTGCTGGATGAGCACGGCATCGAGACCGAAGCCCCGCTGGAAGTGGTGATCTGGACCAACGAGGAAGGCAGCCGCTTCGTGCCGGTGATGATGGGGTCCGGGGTGCATGCGGGCCTGATTCCGCTTGAGAAGGCACTGGCCGCCACCGACCGCGACGGCGACAGCGTTGCCGCGTCACTGGCGCGCACCGGCTATGCCGGCGACGTGCCGGTGGGCAGCCACGATTTCGGCGCCTATTTCGAGGCGCATATCGAGCAGGGCCCGGTGCTGGAGCAGGAAGAGATCACCATCGGTGCCGTCACCGGCTCGCTGGGTCTGCACTGGTTCGACGTGGTGGTCAGCGGTCAGGAAGCCCACGCCGGCCCGACACCGATGCCCTACCGCCGCGATGCGCTCAAGACCGCCTGCGCGCTGGTCAGCGACATCCTGACGCTGGCCGATGCCTATCAGCCCAACGGTCGCGTCACCTGTGGCGAATTCAATGTGCATCCCAACTCGCGCAACGTGATTCCGGGCCAGGTGCGCTTCAGCGTCGACCTGCGCCACCTGGAACCGGCGGTGCTCGCCGAGATGCACGACCAGCTCAAGGCGCTGTGCCTCAAGCATCACGCCGCCAACCAGAGCGACAGGCAGCGCGTCGATATCGAACTGATCGAGGTCCAGCACATTCCGCCGACGCCCTTCGCGCCGGAACTGGTCGAGATGGTGCGCAGCGCCAGCCAGGAGCTGGAACTCAGCTTCCGCGACATGGAAACCGGCGCCGGTCACGACGCCGTGCAGATCGCCGGTATCAATCCGGTGGCGATGATCTTCGTGCCCTGCGAAGACGGCATCAGCCACAACGAGAGCGAGAACGCCGAGCCTGCCGATCTCGAAGCCGGTGCCAATGTGCTGCTGCTGGCGATGCTCAAGCGCGCCG
Organism: Cobetia sp. BMC6; assembly: GCF_029991385.1. Classification (NCBI taxonomy): domain Bacteria; kingdom Pseudomonadati; phylum Pseudomonadota; class Gammaproteobacteria; order Oceanospirillales; family Halomonadaceae; genus Cobetia; species Cobetia sp. BMC6. The sequence continues at coordinate 123,830 of NZ_JAKUMF010000003.1, read as the reverse complement.
GTGTCGTCAGCACCAACACTACCACCGTGGAGAACGCCCAATGAGCGCAACCACTGCAACCTCCGTTCCGCTGACGCATGCCGACTGGCAGCAGCGCGCCGCCGCGCTGACCTTCGAGACGCGTGCCTTCATCGACGGTGCTTATGTGGAAAGCACCGGCTGCGACACCTTCCCGGCATATAACCCGGCCACCGGTGAAGTGCTGGCGCATGTCACCGCCTGCACCGAGCAGGACATCGACCGCGCCGTGATGGCCGCGCGTCGCGCCTTCGACTCCGGTGTGTGGTCGCGTCAGTCCCCCCAGGCCCGCAAGGCCGTGCTGCAGCGCTTTTCCCAGCTGATCAGCGACAATGCCGAAGAACTGGCCCTGCTGCAGACGCTGGAAATGGGCAAGCCGATCGGCGACAGCCTGGGCTTCGATCTGGCGGAAACCGCGCGCTCGGTGGCCTGGTACGCCGAGGCCATCGACAAGCATTACGACGAGATCGCGCCTACCGGCGAGAACGTGCACGCCACCATTACCCGTGAAGCGCTGGGCGTGGTCGCGGCGGTGGTGCCGTGGAACTTCCCGCTGATGATCGCCTCCTGGAAGTTCGCGCCGGCGCTGGCGCTGGGCAACAGCGTGGTGCTCAAGCCGGCCGAAGCCTCAAGCCTGAGTGCGCTGCGTCTGGCGGTGCTGGCCGATGAAGCCGGCATTCCGGCGGGCGTGTTCAACGTCACGCCAGGCCTGGGCGCGGTAGCGGGTCAGGCGCTTGGCCTGCACATGGAAGTCGATGCGCTGGCCTTCACCGGCTCCACCGCGACCGGCAAGCGCTTCATGCGCTACGCCAGCGACTCCAACCTCAAGCGTGTGTGGCTGGAGTGTGGCGGCAAGTCGCCGCATATCGTGTTCGCCGATTGCCCGGACCTGGACCAGGCCGCTCGCGCCGCCGCCGATGCCATCTTCATCAATCAAGGCGAAGTCTGCATCGCCGGTTCACGCCTGTACGTCGATGAGGCCATCTTCGATGACTTCATGCCGCGCCTGATCGCCTGCGCCCGTGCCATGCCGGCCGGTGACCCGCTCGACCCGGCCACGCGCATGGGCGCACTGGTCAGTGCGGACCACCACGAGAAGGTGCTCGGCTTCGTCGAGACGGCGCTCTCGGAAGGCATGACGCTGCACCAGGGCGGCCGTGCCATCGCGCCCAGCGATGCCACCTCAGGCGGCTGGTATCTTGAGCCGACCATCGTGGAAGGCGGCCAGAACAGCACCGTGATGCGCGAGGAAATCTTCGGCCCGGTGCTCGGCGTGACCCGCTTCAGCGGCGAAGAAGAAGCCATCGAACTGGCCAATGATTCCATCTACGGGCTGGGCGCTGGTCTGTGGACACGCGATCTGGCGCGTGCCCATCGTGTCTCGCGGCGTTTGAAGGCAGGGCTGGTGTGGGTCAACTGCTACGCCGATGGCGATATCAGCGTGCCCTTCGGTGGCGTCAAGCAGTCCGGTTTCGGGCGTGACAAGTCGCTGCACGCGCTGGACAAGTACTCCGACCTGAAGACCACCTGGATCAATCTGGCCTATTGAGACGTCGGTCGACCAACGCGGGTAGCCCCGAAGCGCCGCTGCCACCCGGACTCTCTGGTGACAGCGGCGCTGGCCTTTCAGGACACGCTGCAGGACGGGCTCCAGCACAACGTCTTGAACTTGTCTCAAAGGTGACTCAAGTGGCGGGCGTATCACCACCCGGCGCACCGTCACTGGCCAGCACGGCATTCGTGTCCGGCAGTTGCATTTCGAGACCACGATGCAAGCGTTCTTCCAGCGGCACCTTGGCCAGCGCGTTGTGCAGGAAGTCGACAAAGGTGGATTCGGCGGCACTGAAACGCGCTTCACGGTGCCACATCAGGTGCAGATCGATATCGGCCACGCCCCCGTAGGGTGGCAAGGGCCAGAGCTGACCTTCGTCGATCTCGCGCCGCACGGTGTGTTCCGGCATGCAGCCGATGCCCCAGCCGGCCAGCACCATACGGCGGATTTCCTGCAGGCTGCTGGATTGACCGATCACCGGGCCCTGCAAGCCCTCGCGGGCGCGGAACATCGCCAGCGGTGACAGCACGCCATCGAGCTGCTCACTGCCAAAGGAGACATAACGCTCATTGCGCAGCGCCTCCAGCGGCAGATTCTGCTGACCGAACAACGGATGCATGCGACCACAGAAATAGCGGTAGCTCTGGCGCGCCAGCACCTGAGACATCAGCTGCTCGGGCGTCTGCTGGGCCAGACAGATACCCAAGGCCCCCTGGCGCTGCAGCAGACCCTGCTGCACCTCGTGACTGGACATTTCCTGGATCGAGAAAGTGACCTGGGGGAAACAGCGATGAAAGCGCGCGAACACGCTATCAAGGAATCGGCATTCGATGCCGGTGATGAACAGGAGCGAGACATGCCCGGAAATCTCCGTATGACTGTTGCCCACCTCAGAGGCGAGACGCGCCACGTTGGCGTAGATCTCCACCGCCTCGCGATAGACCACCTGCCCCGCCCCCGTCACGCGAAAGCTGTGACTGTCCCGTTCGATCAGACGCTGCCCCAGGCGCTCTTCCAGGCGCTTGAGTGACAGACTCACCGCTGGCTGTGACAGGTAGAGACGCGCCGCGGCCCGACTGACACTTTCCTCCTGGACGATGACGATGAATGTTCTCAGCAGGTTCCAGTCCAGCGTGTCATGTATGGGTCGCATGGTGATTGTTCCTGTCCCGAAAGTGGCGCGACCGGCAAGAGCGCAATGAAACGCACTCTCGCCGACACCCAGATAGCAATAAAGTCAGCACCGCGTCACCGACGTCTGCCCTCGAGTGATATATTCCCTCTCACTCAAGACAGCAATGACGATCAATACAAAATCAATAAAGCGGAAAACACGACGATGTTCGATACCAGAGAAACCTTCATTCTCTCGATCATGATCATAGCATGTGGCGTATTTCTGATGGGGCTTTCGCTCTATTTCTTCCGCCACATCAAGACCTATGATGATTACAATGTCGCAGGCCGTTCCACCTCGACCTTCCCGCTGATCTGTACACTGATCGGTACCGCCGTCGGCGGTTCTACCCTGCTGGGCTTCGTCTCCAAGGGTTACACCTTCGGCATGGGCCAGCTGTGGCTGCCGGTGGGCATGACCTTCGCGGGCATCGCGCTGTACTTCTTCATCGGCAGGATCCACGCCGAAGGCGAGCGCCTCAACATGGTGACACTGGCCGACTTCCTGGTCAGTCGCTTTGGCGAAGGCGTCAGGGTGCCGACCCTGCTCAGTATCCTGTGTGCCTACGCGGCCATCACCGGCATGCAGTTCGTGGCCGTGGCCACGGTGCTCAAGCTGGTGTTCGGCCTGGCACTGCCGGTGGGCATCCTGCTGACCTGGGCACTGCTGACCGCCAAGACATGGCTGGGCGGCCTGATGGCGGTCATCTGGTCAGATGCCATCCTGGGCACCCTGCAGACCCTGGGCATCTTCTTCCTGCTGGTCACCGTCTACTACGCCAGCGGCAGCTGGGAGTTCATCAGCGCGGCACCCATGCCCGAAGGCAACCCTGACTTCCTGAGCCTGACCGGCATTTCGGGTCATGAACTGGCAGTCTACATGCTGACCATCGGCGCCTATCAGTTCGTGCGCCAGGACCTGTGGCAGCGCTTCTGGGCCGCACGCAGCCTCAAGGCGGCACGCACCGGCTACGCCGTCGCCATCGTCTTCACGCTGCTGGTCGGCGCTGCCGTGGTCCTGATCGGCGCCTTTGCGAAACTGGGCCTGGATATCGCGGTGGCCAATCCGGACCTGTCCTTCTACGCCATCATCAAGGCGACACTCCCGCTGCCATTGATGGTCAGCATGGTCGTGGTGCTGCTGGCGACCATCATCTCATGCGCCGATTCGTTCTTCATCGCCGGCGCGTCCTCGATTGCCAACGACATCATCAAGCCGCGCATGAAGGGCCGCGATGATGCCTTCATGCTGCGCATGAGCCGCCACTCGGTGGTCGCCATGTCCTTGATTTCACTGGGCCTGGCACTCTATGCACCGCGTCTGCTCGATATCTGGATTCTCGGCAGCGCAATGCTGGTCTGCGGTGTGCTGGTGCCGACGGTGGTCGCACTGTGCCGTCGCACGCCAGACCCGCGTGGCGGGGTGATCATGATGTGGGGCGGGCTGGCCACCGCCGTGCTCTGGCAGGTGCTGGGCCATCCCTTCGGCCTGCACCCGGTGATGATCGGCCTGCCGGTCTCGCTGGCGCTGATGCCGCTGGCGCTGCGCAAGCCGAGCCTGACTCTCTCGACCGAGTCCGCGGCGCGCTGACTGGCCATGCTGACTCAATAACCTGCCTGGCCAGGATAACGGTTGCACTCAGTGCGTGTCAGACAGTGATGTAATACCCGAGAGCCCCCGTTGCCGAGACTCACAAGAGGTCATCGGCAACGGGGGCTTTCCTGTGTTCAGCTTCATTCACTCGATGATTTATGCCCGCCATTCTACTGACTATCTTCTTGACCAGCTTGCTGAGCGAGCAGATGGCTTCAGGAAGATTTTCGCGATCGACTGCCCACCATCCTTGCGACGACTTGCCTGCCTTTTCTGCCATCAATCGGCCTATTCCCCATCACAATCCCCGCATGTTGTCATGGCACAATACACACATATTTTCTTACATAAATCTGGCAAATACTGCGTATTGAAATTTGAAAGCCCAAAAGGCTGATGATTCGTTGACCGCGAAGGGAGGGCCTCATAGATTGAAGGCGTACCATCACAACAAGAAGCAGGGACAGGTACCGCATGCATCTCCCGGACGCAGCATCATGGTCACGAGAAGTCCCGCATGCACTGCCCCGCTCACAATAACGATAACGTGGATACTGTCATGAAAACCCTCAAGCCCGCTCTTCTGCTCCCGCTGCTCGCACTCCTCCCGGCCACCCAGTCCATGGCCACCGAATTGCGCATGCTGTCCAGTTACGACCAGACCACTGCCTACTCCCGCGAGATTGCCCAACGCTTCATCAAGGAAGTCGAAGCCAACAAGGCCGCCGACCTCACCATCAAGCTGACCGGCCCGGATGTGGTGCCGCCCTTCGAGCAGCTGCAGCCTGTCGCGGCCGGTGTCTTCCAGCTGCTGTATACCCATGCTGCTTACCACACCAACACCACCGGCGTCGGCGCCGCGATGGATGGCGTGGCGGTGAATCCGGAACAGACACGTGAATCCGGCCTGTGGGACATGGTCGATGAGCACTACAACGGCCTGGGCCTCAAGCTGATCGCGATTCCGCCGCTGGGCAGCCACGGCTTCCAGTACGTGCTGAAGGAGCCGATCACCGGGACGCCGGGCCTGGATGGCCGCCGTCTGCGCGGCAGCCCCACCTACACCAACGTCACCAAGGGCCTGGGCGGTACGCCGGTGCTGATGTCCAGTGGCGATGTCTATTCCGCCATGGACCGTGGCGTGATCGACGGCGCGGCCTGGGGCCTGAATGGCGTCAAGGACATGGGCTGGCAGGAAGTCGCCGGCTACTACTCCAAGCCGACCTTCGGTCAGACCTACAACTTCGTGCTGATGAATCTCAACGCCTTCAACTCCCTGTCGCCGGAACAGCAGCAAGTGCTGCTCGACGAAGGCCGCGAGCTGGAGACCGAGATCATCCCGATCCTGGATGAACTGGCCATCGAAGAGTGGAAGGCGCTGGACGAAGCCGGCATGCAGGCCACCGAATTCGCGCCGGAAGACGCCGAGCGTCTGGATGCCCTCGTTACGGACGGCATCTGGCAGCTGGGCATCGACAAGACCCCGGACACGGTGACCGCCATGCGTGAACTGGCGATCGAGAAGAACCTGACCACCGTCAGCGAGTAAGGAATCCACCATGCTAACCCTGCTTGCACGTGTGCATGACGGCGTGACGCGAGCAGGCTTCCTTCTGGGCGGTGTCACCTTGTGTGGCATCGTCCTGTGCTTCTGGCTGGAAGTCATCGCGCGCTACTTCTTCAACTCGCCCACCCTGTGGTCCGGCGCGATGGTGGCTTATCTGCTATGCCTCTCGATTTCGCTGGCGACGCCGGAACTGGCACGCACCCATGGCCATATCGCCATCACCGTATTGCCGGAGCGCCTCGGCCCTACCGCGCGCGCTTTCTATGATCGTCTCCTCGCCCTGGTGACCGGCGCCGTCTGCGCCGTGGCCGGTTGGATCTGCGTGCAGGAAAGCCTGCGTCAGTTCCAGTATCACACCACCACCGCCATGGGCCTCGATATTCCCAAGGTCTGGGTCTCCAGCTTCATCGCCTACGCGATGATCGGCGCCGCCCTGTACTTCCTGCGCCACGCCTTTAGCCGCTCGACTAGCCGCGCGACGCCTTCGGCGACCGCCGACACCAGAAAAGGACCCTGAGTCATGGAATGGTATACCTCTCTGGGCCTGGCCATCGCCTTGCTGATGGGCCTGTTCGCCCTCGGCATTCCCGTCTTCGCCGCCTTCTTGACCATCAACGTGCTCGGCACGCTGTGGTTGATGGGCACTGCCGGTTTCGGCATGTTCGCCAACAGTGTCTACGACAGCATGACCTCGGAGACACTGACCACCATCGCGCTGTTCGTGCTGATGGGGGAGCTGCTGTTCCGCTCCGGCTCCATCGATGTGATCTTCGACTCGCTGGATGCCCTGATGGGCCGCATGAAGGGGCGCCTCTATTTCTTCGTCGTCGCCCTCTCGACGCTGTTCGGTGCCCTGTCCGGCTCGGCGCTGGCCGTGACCGCCATGCTCAGCCGCTCGGCGCTGCCGACCATGCAGGAGCGCGGCTATGACGACAGGCTGTCCATCGGCCTGATCCTGGGTGGCGCGAGTCTCGCACCAATCATCCCGCCGAGCCTCTTGGTGATCATCATCGGCTCGATGGTCGATGTCTCCATCGCACGCCTTTTGATCGCGGGCATCCTGCCCGGCATTCTGCTGGCCGCGCTGTTCATCCTCTATGTGAAGGTGCGCATCACGATGGACCCGCGCCGTGCACCGCCCCTCGATGAAAGCGGGGGTGGCACGGCAAAGGAAAAGCGCCGCGCCGTGATCAACATGCTGCCGTTCACCATCATCATCTTTGCCGTGCTCGGCCTGATTCTGCTCGGCATCGCCACGCCGTCCGAATCCGCCGCCACCGGCGTGCTGGGCTCGCTGGTGGTCGCGGCCTACTACCGCAAGTTCTCGTTCAAGATGGCGGGCGAAGCGGTGATGTCCTCGCTCAAGGTCAGCACCATGATCATCCTGATCCTGGCGTGTTCGAAGCTGTTCTCCCAGCTGTTGAGCTTCACCGGCGCCACCAGCGGTCTGGTGAGCAGCGTGACCGGGCTGGATCTCGACCCGGTGTGGATGCTGCTGATCCTGATGCTGATTCCGCTGATCGCCTGCATGTTCATCGACCAGATCGCCTTCATGATGGTGGTGATTCCCATCTACGCGCCGCTGGTCAAGCTGTATGGCTTCGATCCGGTGTGGTTCTGGACGCTGTTTTTGATCAACATCTCGGTGGGCAGTCTCACCCCGCCCTTCGGCTACAACCTGTTCGCGGTGAAAGGCGCCGCCCCGGCAACGCCGATGCAGACCATCTACGCCGCCGCCTGGCCGATCGTCATCTGCTTCCTGTTCGCGATGCTGATGCTCTACTGGGCCCCGTGGCTGACGACCTTCCTGCCCAGCCTGATCTGACCGACCACGACGAGAGACTTTCATGTACCAACTCAATGACATGCCAGCGCAGGTCGCTCCTGAACGGCTGGAACAGCTCAAGCAGTGCGAGACGGCCACCATCGGCCACTTCCACACCCGGGGCTTCGTCGATCCGGCGATTGCCAGCATGCTGCCCGAGGTGCGCATCGCCGGTACCGCCATCACTGTCTCGCTGCCGCCGGAAGATGGCACCCTGCTCAACCATCTGATGCGCCTGGTGCGCCCGGGCGATGTGCTGATCGTGCATCGACAGGGCGATCGCCACCGCGCCTGCTGGGGCGGCGTGATGACCACGGTCGCCTCGCGCCTCGGCGTGGCCGGTGTGGTGATCGACGGCATGGCCACCGATGCGCTGACCATTCGCGACAAGCAGTTCCCGGTCTGGAGTCGCGGCGTCGCTTCGCTGACCACCCGCTTCGCCGGAATCGGCGGCGCACTCAACGTACCGGTCAGCATCGGCGGCGTGGTCGTCAATCCGGGCGATGCCATCCTTGCCGATGAAAGTGGCGTCATCGTCATGGCGCCCGAGGAAGTCTCGGCCATCGCCAGCCACGCCATCGAGGTGCAAGAAGCCGAAGACGTGCTGCTGGCGAAGATTGCCGACGGCGCCTGCCTGCCAGACCTCACTGGTTCCAGCAAACTGATCGAGGAAGTGAACGCACGGGGTTGATCCCCTCGCTTGATGCCCTTGCGAGACGCTGTTTCTTTAGAGAGATGCTGAAAGCAAAAAAGGCCACCAGATCGCTCTGGTGGCCTTTTGGGTTCTGACACGGTCTGTAAGACACGGTCAGTCCGACACGGTTGTAGGACACGGGCTGAGGGCTGCCCATCACTGATGGGTGATCACCGCCTCGCAGCTGACCGGAAAATTCAGTGAATTGGCGATGAAGCACAGCGCATGCGCCCGGTGGTGCAGCTCATGGGCGAGCGCGATATCGTCACCGGCGGCCAGCGTGATCTCGGGGCGCAGCACGATGGAGGTGAAACGTCCCGCCTCGCCCTCGTTCTCTGCCTGACTATTGCCAACAGCGGGCGTGCCTTCCTGCATCGTGCCCTCGGCGTGGTCGTGATAGCTCATGACACGAATGCCGGCCTCGGCACACAGGTGCAGATACCAGAGCTTGTGGCAGGCCGAGACGGAGGCCACCAGCATGTCTTCGGGGTTCCAGCGGGAAGCGTCGCCCCGAAAAGCGGGGTCGGCGGAGCCTTCCAGGCTCGGCTTGCCACTGACACGGGCCACGAAATCACGCTCATAGGCGGTGTAATGGCGGGTGCCATCACCGCGATTACCGGTCCACTCAAGTTCAACCGAATACTGGTGTCGTCTGGACATCGTTGTCTGCTGCTCTCTGAAGGGAAACCGCGTGCGCGGCATGACGCGCAGTCTGATACTTCTGCCTGATTAGGCATCTGAACATCATCAGCACGCGAGAAGTCATCGTAGGCCGATGATAGGATTGAATCGATCGCACTCTGACAGGATGTCACGCATGGCGTTTGCCGTAACACGCTCCCTTGGGGCAATTCCCGGGCTGGCCGCCGCCGCCCTGACGCTCGGACTGGGCCTGAGCTTGTGCCTCATCACCCCCGGCGCCTCGGCACGCGCCGAAGCCGCACAGTTTCGCCCCACGCCCAAGGTCATCAATACGCTGAGCAGTACCTACGGCTTCGTCATCGCCCAGGACATCACCCTGTCACGCATCGCCGAGGAGTATCCCGGCCTCGCGCCGGATGCAGAGCTTGCCTCCGCCTATTTCGACAATGCCTTCCCGAACATCACCCATCGCCTGGCGGACAACCTCGCCACTTTGATGGGGCGGGAGCACGCACGCGAAGTGCTGGATGGCATCCGCCGTCAGATAAAGACGCAACTGGATTCGCAACTGACCACCGACAAGCTGACCAGCGACTTCGCGGCCCGCTTCATCGAGGCCATTCATCTGCGCGCCCAGGGGGAATACCTGCCCTCGCCGTTCAAGGAATTTCTGCTGGCGACCAAGTATCAGATCGAGCCGGTGTACGAGCTGTACGACGGCTATTTCCAGCAGTTCCACACCAAGGGCCATCCCAAGTCACTGGGCATCAGCCTTGCGCTGCACCTGCCCGCCTCGTGGTCTGCCGCCGAGGGACGCCTGCCGCATATCGTGCAGAAATGGCAGAGTCAGGCGGGTACCGGCACCGACATGATCATCCTCGAAATCTATGACCTGCATGGCGAGACTGTCAGCGACGCGCAGCTCAAGGTGATGGCCGCCACGGACCAACTGGCGCAATGGGCGCCCATCAACAGCCAGATGCTCGACTCCGGCCTGACCCGAGTGGATCACCGTCAGGTCTACTGGTTCGATATCGCCATGACACAGCGACACCAGGGCATGCCCATCACCTCGCAGACCCGCGAATACGGCCTCTTCCTCGACGACAAGCTGATCCGCCTGCACTGCACCAGCTACCACCCCACCGCCGACGGCACCACCTACGCCAAAGCCAAGACAGACCTCGCCGTCGACGAGGGCTTCAGCGAGATCAAGCCGTTATGTGAGGGAGTGATGGGGAGTCTGGTGGTGATGCAATGAATATAGTGTACCTTAGCTGTCGGGCCCGGATGATTGACTAATCGATTGGTCATCACATAGATCCGACACATGGTAATTATTTTAACAACATATGCTTCAACTTCCTCACCACCGTCGGCTGACTAATCCCTGCCCTCTTGGCTATCGCATAGGTGCTGGGCAGCTCGGCAGCCATCTCGCGTAGCCATTGTGCTTCGATGCGTGCCAGGCCTTCCTTGAGGGTTTCGTTGGGGCCGAGCTTGGGGGTTGGCATGGCTACTGCCCCCTCAGCGGCAGGCGCTGAGAGGGAATTGGGACTATGAGAGTTATCGGCAGTGGTAAAACTTTCAGTAACGCCTATTCCATTGGATTTTTCATTACTGAAGCCAAATGAACTGCCTAGTCCATTAGCGTTATTCGTGGAACAGGTGTTGAGCAGTGTTTTCACTGAATCGCTGTCAATGACATCACTGGGGGCGCTGAGCCAGGCGCGTTCCAGCCAGTTTTCCAGTTCGCGGATATTGCCGAGCCAGTCCTGGCGCATGAGGATGGGCCATAACGAGGCGTCGAGGAGTTTGCGGCGACCATGACGTTGATTAAGGCGAGAGAGGTGTTGCTCGATCAGGGCGGGAATGTCTTCGCGGCGTTCGCGTAGCGGTGGCAGGCTGACGGGGAGCACATTGATGCGGTAGTAGAGGTCGAGGCGGAACTGTCCCTGCTCCACGCGGGCGGCGAGGTCTTGATTGGTGGCGACGACCAGCCGAAAGTCGGCGCGGCGGGTGGTGGTGTCGCCCAGGCGGGTGATCATTCCGTCCTGAATCACCTTGAGCAGCTTGGTCTGGGTGGCCAGCGGCAGCTCACCGATTTCATCGAGGAACAGGGTGCCGCCTTCGGCCTGCTCCATCAGGCCCGCCTTGCCACGGTTACCCGCGCCGGTGAAGGCACCGGCCTGATAACCGAACATCTCGGACTCGAACAGGCTTTCGGGAATGGCGCCGCAGTTCACCTCGATGAAGGGGCCGTCGGCGCGTTGGCTCCAGCGATGCAGTTGATGGGCGAAGGCCGTCTTGCCGACCCCGGATTCGCCCAGCATCAATACCGTGGCGTTGGTGGGCGCGACCCGCTTGAGCAGCAGCGCTATCTCCCGCATCACGGGGCTTCTGACCTGCAGCTCGCCCAATTCCAGCGCGGCGTCTTCGCATTCCGCCTGCTCGCGCGCGGCCTGCTCGCACAGAGCACGCCCCTGCTGCGCGTCATGGGTGGTCTGCTCAGCAACTGAGCGCGCACTTCCCACCGTCCCCCAGTCACGCTCGCCCGCACTCCCCCCGCCCAGCTCACTGCCCCGCGAGTTGCGGCGCAGGTGATCCGTGAAACGCTGCTGGAGCACAGCATATTCCTGCTGCAACAGCTGGATATCGGTGAGGTCCATCGAGCGGCTGACCACGCACTCAAGCTTGCCCGCGACGAATACCGGATGCGCCTGCGCCACCACTCGCCGCCCGGTGGCGGTGAGCTGCATCATCTGCAGCGCGCGCCCCGTACGCAGCACCTCCAGACTGATCGATGGCTTGAGCACGCCACTGGCTTCCAGGTCATGCACGTTGGCGGCACACAGCTCCTCGCGGGTCATGCCATAGACCGCCGCGGCGCCGGGGCTGACATCCAGCACCTGGCCATCGGCATTGACCACGAAGTAGTGATCGTGAGCGGTGTCGATGATGGTCTTGAGAATCTGACGGTCGAGCTCTGACATGGCGGGTACCTCATGGTCGAGCCTGTGAATCGGGCGGGGCTTTCTGTGCTTCTTTTCGCAGGTCTTTCTCGCAGCTCTTTCTAACAGCTCTTTCCAGCAGGTCTTTCTCGCACTGCGCTGAAGACAGTCTCGATGATGCCTGAATGTGATCCACAAATGAATCAGTGATCCATTTTTGAATCATCAATGCCGCACTGGTGATCCACAAATGAATCACCCAGCAACCTCCGCCAAATAAAACTCAATAAAATCAATTGACTAAAAATTGGCATGGTTACTGCAATGCTGGAGTATGCGCCAAGGAGGATCGCCGGCTTTCATCACACCGTCCGGTCGGGCGATCAGGCGATCGAACACAATACCCCGCTCGCCGTCAGCGTATCGCGAGCAACTCAAGACCTGGAGAGACAGATGAGCGAGTTCAATCAGCCGCTGGGCGGCAACGACATGCCACGTTTCGGCGGCCCGGCCACCATGATGCGCCTGCCGGCTCAGGAAACCGCGGAAGGCCTGGATGCCGCCTTCATCGGCATTCCGCTGGACATCGGTACCTCCAACCGTCCGGGCGCGCGTCTCGGCCCGCGTCAGATCCGTGATGAATCGCGCATGCTGCGCCCCTACAACATGGCCACCCGCGCCGCGCCCTTCGACAGCCTGCAGGTGGCGGACATCGGCGATGTGCCGATCAACACCTTCCACCTGCCCAAGAGCATGGACATCATCGAGCAGTTCTACGATGAAGTGCTCAGTCACGACTGCGTGCCGCTGACACTGGGCGGCGATCACACCGTCACCCTGCCGGTGCTGCGCGCCATCGCCAAGAAGCATGGCCCGGTCGGCCTGATCCACATCGATGCCCACGCCGACGTCAACGACCACATGTTCGGCGAGCCCATCGCCCACGGCACGCCGATTCGTCGCGCCCAGGAAGAAGGCCTGTTCGACAGCCAGCGCGTGGTGCAGATCGGCCTGCGTGGCACCGGCTACTCCGCCGATGACTTCGACTGGTGCCGTCAGCAGGGCTTCCGTGTCGAGACCGCCGAGATGTGCTGGTTCAAGTCACTCGCGCCGTTGATGGCCGAAGTGCGCGACATGATGGGCGATCGCCCGGTGTACATCACCTTCGACATCGACGGACTGGACCCCTCCGTCGCCCCCGGTACCGGCACCGTGGAAGCCGGCGGCCTGACCATGCCCCAGGGCATGGAAATCGTACGCGGCGCGCGTGGCCTCAACATCGTCGGCGGTGACCTGATGGAAGTCTCCCCGCCCTACGACACCAGCGGCAACACCGCGCTGATGGGCGCGACCCTGCTCTACGAAATGCTCTGTGTACTGCCGGGCGTGCAACAGCGCGACTGATCCACGAACGACCCACGAATGACCTGCTGTCCTGCTGCACCCGCGCCGGGGGCCCGTCCCGCCCTCGGCGCACACAGAATCACCCGACACGATACGGCATGATGCATCACACGATGCACGGCTAGAGCCTGACCATTACAACAAGATCTAGGTGACCCGAATGACAACCAGCATCGACCCGACGGCGGATCACACGCCGTCCCGCTCCAGCCCAAGCGCCGATTCACCTTCAGACAAGGTGCACAAGGGTGAGAAGGCTCAGAAAGAGCTCATCGCCACCCGTCCCGTTCCGCTCACGACTCACGGAGTCATGAAATTTCTGCTGCCGTCATTGCTCGGCGTCAGCTTCTTCCTGGTGCCCTTCAGCACGGGTGACACCATCAACATCGGCATGGGCCTGATGGCCGATTGGCTCAAGGCGACGCTGGGCGGCGCACTACCCGCCATCGCCGTCGCGGTGCTGTGCCTTTCCGTACTGCTGACCGGCTTCGTCAAGCTCGCCAAACCGGTCTGGGCACGTCAGGGCGCTGCACACGAGCTGTTCGATGTCTCGCCGGTATGGTTTGGCATGCGTGCCCTCGGCGCAATCTTCGCGCTGATGACCTACTCCCAGTGGGGCCCCACTCAAGTGACGGCGGCCTTCACCGGCGGCGTGATGCTCAATGATCTCGCGCCGGTACTGCTGACCTTCTTCTTCTTCGCGGCCATTCTGCTGCCGCTGCTGGTCGACTTCGGCTTCATGGAATTCATCGGCAGCCTGGTACGCCGTCCGTTCCGTGCCATCTTCAATCTGCCCGGGCGCAGCGCCATCGATGCCACCGCCTCATGGATGGGCTCCGGCACCGTCGGTGTGCTGATCACCACCCAGCAGTACGAGCAGGGCTTCTACAGCAAGCGTGAAGCGGCGGTGATCGCCACCAACTTCTCGGTGGTCTCGATCGCCTTCGCATTGCTGGTCACCAGCTTCATGAACATCAACCACCTGTTCGTGCCCTTCTACCTGACCGTGGTCATCGCGGGCCTGATCGCCGCCGTCATCGTGCCGCGTCTGCCGCCGCTGTCACGCAAGCGCGATGACTACCACGAGCCGGTCGGCTGCCAGATCAGTGAAGAGAACCAGAGCGGCTGTGGCGTGCTGCGCTACTCACTCGGCATGGCCGTCGCGCGCGCCGAGCATGCGCCGGGCCCGCTCAAGCTGGTGAAATCGGCCTGCTTCAATGTGGCGGACATCTTCCTCGGTCTGCTGCCGGTGGTGATCGCCATCGGTACCGTGGCGCTGATGCTGGCCGAGTTCACGCCGGTGTTCACCTGGCTGTCCTACCCGATGATTCCGCTGCTGGAACTGCTGCAGATTCCCCACGCAGCAGAGGCAGCCCCTGCCACGCTGGTCGGATTTGCCGACATGTTCCTGCCGGCGGTACTGGCCAAGGACATCGACAGCGAACTGACCCGCTTCGTGATCGCCTGCCTGTCGCTAACCCAGTTGATCTACATGTCCGAGATCGGTGCCCTGCTGCTCAAGTCGAAGATTCCGCTCAAGCTGTGGGAACTGGTGGCCATCTTCGTGCTGCGTACACTGATCACCCTGCCGATCATCGCTGGTATCGCCCATCTGTTCGTGTTCTGAGCCATCGATTGAACTGCTAGTTGAGCGACGACTCGCACTCGACTGACACCGCTTCGCGACCGACTCCTTTTCCTCATGACTTCAGGGAGCGCCACGGCGCTCCCGTCTGCCGGATAGACTGCCATGACCTGTGCTGAACTCCTGATCCGATTGCTGCGTGACACCTACGGCGTCGACACCGTCTTCGGTATTCCCGGCGTACATACCGTCGAGCTCTACCGTGGCCTGGAACCGGATGCCGATCCCGCCGCGAGCAGCATTCGCCACGTCACCCCGCGCCATGAACAAGGCGCTGGCTTCATGGCCGATGGCTATGCCCGCAGTACCGGCAAGCCCGGGGTGTGCTTCATCATCACCGGCCCGGGGATGACCAACATCACCACCGCGATGGGGCAGGCGCTGGCCGACTCCACTCCGATGCTGGTGATCTCCAGCGTCAATCGCACCGACACCCTCGGCCGTGGCCAGGGGCGTCTGCATGAGCTGCCCAGCCAGCATCAGCTGGTGTCGGGCGTGGCGCGCTTCAGCCACACGCTGCTCGACACGTCCGCACTGCCGGAAGTGCTGGCCCGCGCCTTCGCGCTGTTCGAGGGCGCCCGCCCGGGACCGGTGCATATCGAGATTCCCATCGATCTGTTCAATGCCGAGGTGGCACTGCCTGCCGGTCGCACCACCCATGACGTCACGCGCCCGCGCATCGGCCGTCTGGCGCCGGACCCGGCCCTGCTCGAGGAAGCCGTGAGCCTGCTGCAGGGCGCCGAGCGCCCGCTGGTGCTGCTGGGCGGTGGCTGTGTCGCCGCACCTGCAGCGGCCCGCCAGTTGGTGGTGGCACTCGATGCCCCCACCGTCACCACCATCAATGCCAAGGGCCTGCTGGGCAGCGCTCACCCACTGGATCTCGGAGCCAATGCCGCGCTGCCTGCGGTACGCAAACTGGCGTGCGACGCCGATGTGGTGCTGGCGATCGGCACCGAACTTGGCGAGACCGACTACGACGTGGTGTTCGATGATGGCTTCGTCATCGGTGGCCAGCTGATCCGCATCGATATCGACCCCGAACAACTGGCGCGCAACCAGCAGGCGACACTCGCCATCGTCGCCGACGCCGGCTTGGCGCTGGAGACCCTCGCCGACCGGCTGACCGGCCTCGAGAGCAACCCGAAAGGCAAGACACGCGGCGCGCAGATTACCGCCGCCACGCTTGACGCCCTCGCGATACCGACTGACCCGGCCTTCGCGCCCTACGTGCCGCTGTTCAATACCCTGCAGCAAGCGCTGCCGGAGGCGATCTGGGTCGGCGATTCCTGTGCGACGGTCTACGCTGCCAATCACCTGCTCAGCCAGCCGGCGCCGCGCCGCTACTTCAATGCCTCCACTGGCTACGGCACGCTCGGCTACGGCCTGCCTGCCGCGATGGGCGCCACCCTGGGCCGCCCGGACCTGCCGGTGATCGCGCTGGTCGGCGATGGCGGCATCATGTTCACGCTGTCCGAACTCGCCTGCGCGGTGGAAGAACAGCTGCCGGTGGTGATCGTGCTGTGGCACAACCAGGGCTATGAAGAGATTCGCCGCTTCATGGACAACGCCGGCGTCACGCGCCTGGGAGTCGACATCAAGGCCCCCGACTTTCAACTGCTCGCCCAGGGCTTCGGCTGCGCCGCCGTGGCGATCGACTCCCCCAGTGAGCTGGCGACCGCGATCAGCGAGCGCAACGCAAGCGCCCCGCTGCTGGTGGAAATCGATGCGGCAGCGTGGCAGCGCTCAATCGCACAGTGAGTCTGGCTCGCCGCTTATCGCCACAACACTGAACAATGCCCGCCTGTGCCCTCGAGGTGGCAGGCGACAGCAAAATCACATGTCAGGAATGTCCATGCACAAGCTCGATCATCAGTTCATCAACAACGAGTGGGTCAAGTCCCACGGCGAGCGTCGTCTGGCGGTCACCAACCCCTTCGAGGAGACCGTCATCGCCGAGGTGACGGCGGGTGATGCGCGTGATGTACAGGCCGCCGTCGCGGCCGCCGCCGAGGCCTTCGAGGGTTGGCAGGCACTGAGTGGCGCCGAGCGTGCGGTCTATCTGGAGGCCTTCGCCGAGGGGCTGACGTCACGCCGGGAAGCGCTGGTGGAGATGTCGTGTCGCAACAACGGCAAGATTCGCGCCGAGGCAGAGATCGATCTCGATGACGCCATCGGCTGCTACCGCTATTACGCCGCCCAGGCACGCGCGCTGGATGCGCGTCAGGGCGCGGAGGTCGCGCATGATGTCGAAGGCTACGCCGCGCACACCTATCACGAGCCGGCAGGCGTGGTGGGATTGATCACGCCCTGGAACTTCCCGCTGGTCACCAGCGCCTGGAAGGTCGCGCCGGCGCTCGCCGCGGGCTGCACCCTGGTGATCAAGCCGTCTGAAGTGACGCCACTGCCGGAGCAGGTGATGGCCGAGATCGCGCTGGAAGCCGGTCTGCCGGCGGGTGTGTTCAACCTGCTGCACGGCGATGGCGAGGGTATCGGCGCGCCGCTGACCCGTCATCCGCGCATCGACAAGATCTCCTTCACCGGCAGCAATGTGGTCGGCGAGAAGGTCATGCAGGCCGCGGCCTGCGGCACGCGCGGCGTCTCCCTGGAGCTTGGCGGCAAGTCGCCGATCATCGTGCTCGACGATGCTGACGTCGAGGAAGCCGCCGACTGGGTGATGGCCGGCATCTACTTCAATGCCGGTCAGATCTGCTCTGCCACCTCGCGCCTGCTGGTGCACGAGGCCATCGCCGATGAGCTGCACGCCGCGCTGGCCAGCCGTATCGATGCACTGGTGCTGGGTGACCCGCTGGACGCCGCGACCCAGATGGGCCCGATGACCAGCGCCCGCCAGCGCGACACCGTGCTGAGCTATCTGAACGTGGCGCGCGAGGAAGGCCTGACGGTGCTGCGCGATGGCACCCATCGCAGCCTGCCAGGCAAGGGCTACTTCGTGGCGCCGACCCTTTACACCGATGTGCCGGTGACAAGCCGTCTGTGGCGCGAGGAGATCTTCGGGCCGGTGCTGTGCTCGCGCCGCGTGGCCGATGAAGCCGAGGCGATCCGCCTCGCCAATGACTGTGATTTCGGGCTGGTGGCCACGGTGGTCAGCGGCGATGCCAGGCGCGCCCAGCAGCTCGGCCGTCGCCTGCGCGCCGGGGTGGTGTGGTACAACAGCGAGCAGCTGCCGCTGGTGCAAGCCAGCTGGGGTGGCTTCAAGCGCAGCGGCATCGGCCGTGAGCTGGGGCCGTGGGGCCTGGCGGGCTATCTGGAGGTCAAGCACATCATCGGCCCAGTACTTGATTGAACGTATTGACTGAGCATCTTGTGTGACCAGATGACAAAACACCCCGCCTCGGCAATCACCGAGGCGGGGCGTTTTCGTTCACAAATCTTTCTTGAAACCAGCTACTTCTCCTATCAGCCGACTGCAGCCGTCTGGCTGATGCCATCCCGCGCACAGGACTGGCCGCAATGGCTGCCGTGAATGCTCAGCGCCTGCCAGGCATCGAAGGTACTGAGGTAGATGTCGCCACCGAGATTGGCCGGCAGCTCCGAGCACTTGAGGCGGTCCATCACCGGGCCCTTCACTTCACTCAGATGCAATTTCACGCCAGCGGCGCTCAGGCGCTCATTGATGACTTCCAGGCTTTCCAGCGCCGAGGCGTCGATCAGGTTGACCGCCTGACAGGCCAGCACCAGATGCTTGAGCGAGGGGCGTTCGGCCATCAGCGCCAGCACCGTGTCTTCCAGATAGCGCGCGTTGGCGAAATACAGGCTCTCGTCGATGCGCAGAATCGCCAGTTCGGGATCGGTCTCCACTTCATGGCGCTCGACATTGCGAAAGTGCTCGCTGCCCGGCACGCGCCCGACCAGTGCACTGTGCGGCTGGCTGGTGCGCTTGAGGTAGAGCCCCAGCGACACGGCGATGCCGACGATGATGCCGCTCTCCACCCCATGCGCGAGAGTGATGATCAGCGTGATCATCAGCGCCGCACCGTCACCCTTCGAGTAGCGGAAGGTGCGCTTGATCGCCGCGATATCGATCAGGCTGGTGGTGGCGACGATGATGATCGCCGCCAGCGTCGCGCGCGGCAGCCACGCCAGCCAGTCGGTCAGCCACAGGCTGGCGAGCAGGATGCCGATGGCGGTGAAGGCCCCAGCCAAGGGCGTGGCGGCGCCGGCATCGAAGTTGACCACCGAGCGCGACAGCCCGCCCGAGATCGGCATGCCACCGCTGACGCCTGCGCCCATGTTGGAGACGCCTAGCGCGATCAGCTCCTTGTCGGGGTCGATGCGCTGACGGCGCCGTGCGGCGAGGGTCTGGGCCAGCGCCAGCGATTCGACGAAGCCGACCACGCTGATCAAGAGTGCCGAGATCAGCAGACCCGACCAGTCATGGCTGACAAGGCTCGGCAGGCTGAGGTCGGGCAACCCACCGGGCACGGCACCGACCAGCGCCATGCCGCTTTTACCCTGAACGAGTGGATCACTCAGCCCCCAGGCCAGCAGGCTGGAGACGATGACGGCGATGATCGGCGTGGTCTTGCACAGCATGCCCGCCGCGCTCTCACTCATCCGCAAGGCCATCAGGCCGTGCTTGAGATGACGACGTGCCAGGATCAGCCACGCCAGGCAGCCCAGCCCGATGGCGAGTGTCGGCCAGTGCAGCTCATGCGCGCCTGCCGACAGCGACTCGCCCATCGCGATCAGATTGCCACCGCTCAGGCTCAGGCCAGTGATCGGCCCGAGCTGACTGGCGATGATCAGGATGCCCGAGGCGGTCATGAAGCCCGAGATCACCGGGTGGCTGATGAAATTCACCAGCACTCCCAGGCGCAACAGCCCCATGGCGATCAGCATCGCGCCGGAGAGAAAGGCCAGCAGCAGCGCGGCGGCCAGCATCTCGGGCGTGGAGAGCGCCGCGCCATCGGCGCCGCTCATGCCCGCGATTGCCGAGGCCGTCATCAGCGAGATGATCGCCACCGGCCCCACCGCCAGGGTGCTGCTGGTGCCGAACAGCGCATACAGCACCAGCGGGAACATGCTGGCGTAGAGGCCGACCTGTGCCGGCAGCCCTGCCAGCAGTGCATAGGCCAGCGCCTGCGGCACCAGCATGACGCTGACGATCACCGCCGCCAGCAGATCACGCCCGAGACTGTGACGGTCATAGTGGGCAAGCCAACCCGCCAGCGGCAGCCAGCGGGCAAGCGACATCCCCCTTGCCTCTCGAACCGGCTCAGACATCGCGTGACGCCGGACGCGCCAGCCATTCGTGGCCCTTGAGCAGCAGGTTCCAGTAGATGAACGGCAGCCCCCGTGCCTTGAGCTGCCAGGCCAGGCGAGTCGGACGCGTGCCGTCATTGACCCACTTGGGGAAGGTCGGCTGCAGTTCACCGCCGTAGCCGAATTCCGCCAGCACGATGCGGCCGTTCTCCACCGTCAGCGGGCAGGAGCCATAGCCCCGATAGCCCGCCGTGAGCGCGCCACCGGTCAGCGTGGCCAGCAGGTTCTCGACCACCACGGGGGACTGCTTGCGCACCGCCGCGGCGGTCTTGGCATTCGAGGTGCCGCTGACATCGCCCAGCCCGAAGATGTCGGGATGGCTCATGTGCTGCAGGGTCTCGGGTTCGAGATCCAGCCAGCCGGCGGCGTTGGCCAGCCCGGATTGTGCGATCAACGCCGGTGCCTTCTGCGGCGGCACCACATGCAGCATGTCGAAGGCCTGCTCGACGATCTGCGGCTCGCCGCCCTCCTCGGCTGCCGGCACCTCGAAGCGTGCCGTCTGCGTCTCGCCATCCACCGCGACCAGGCGCTGATGGAACCTGGCGTCGATGCCATAGCCCGCGACCGCCTCTTCCAGCGCTGGCACGTAGGCCGGCACGCCGAACATCACGCCGCCGGCGTTGTGGAAGCTGACCTCGAGCTGCGACAGCACGTTCTCGCGCTGCCAGTGATCGCAGGCCAGATACATCGCCTTCTGCGGCGCACCGGCGCACTTGATGGGCATCGGCGGCTGGGTGAACAGCGCCTTGCCGCCCTTGAGGGTCTGCACCAGCTGCCAGGTATAGGGCGCGAGATCATAGCGATAGTTGGAGGTGACGCCATTCATTCCCAGCGTCTCCTCAAGCCCGTCGATGGCGCCCCAGTCCAGCTCCAGCCCGATGGCGATCACCAGACGCTCGTAGCGCAGACGATGACCATTGCCGAGCGTGACTTCATGCGCCTCGGCATCGATGCCGGTGGCCGTATCGCGATACCAGTGCACGCCCTTGGGCATCACCGAGTGCATCGGCTTGCGCGTGAATTCCGGCGTGAAGATGCCGCCACCGACCATCGTCCAGCCCGGCTGATAGCTGTGCTGCTCGGCGGGTTCGACGATGGCGATGTCCATGCCCGGCTGGCGCTTGAGCAGACTGGCCGCCACCGCGATACCGCCGGCCCCGCCACCGATGATCACCACCTTGTGGGCGTTGGGTGCCAGGCGGTGATTGGCGGCGCGGGTCGCTTCCGCGGCCGAATCAGCCCCCTGATTGTCACAAGGCATCGTTGCAGAATCCGAAACTGGCGGGGTCTCTGGCGTGCTCTGGCTCATCGATAAGGCTCCCATCGCGGAAAATCGTCCATTTGAGTCACAAAATTACGTAAGCAAGCTACATAGGCAAAGCGCTTGGACATGCTCCCTGCCGGCATGGCAGCCATCACAGCTGATCAAACGGCAGGTTGAGCGGAATCTTGAGATAGGCGCGACCGTTGTCTTCCGCCGGCGGCATCTGGCCAGCACGCATGTTCACCTGCACCGCCGGCAGCATCAGACGCGGCATGCCAAGCCCGGCATCACGCTTGGTACGCATGTCGACGAAGGCCTGCTCATCGATGCCGTCATGCACATGGATATTGTGCTCACGCTGCTCACCCACCGACGTCTGGCAGCAGAAGCCTTCACGCCCTTCGGCCGAATAATCATGGCACAGGAAGATGCGCGTGCTGTCCGCTAGCGAGAGCACCTTGTGAATCGAGCGATACAGCGTACGCGCATCGCCGCCGGGGAAATCGCAGCGCGCGGTGCCGTAATCGGGCATGAACAGAGTATCGCCGACGAAGACGGCGTCGCCGATCACGTAGCTGACGCAGGCCGGCGTATGGCCCGGCGTATGCAGCACGCGGCATTCAAGCCCCCCGATCGCCAGGCTGTCGCCCTCTTCCAGCAGGCGATCGAACTGGCGGCCATCACGCGCGAAGCCCGCCTCGGCGGCGAAGATATCGGCAAAGATGTCCTGCACTTCGCGTATGCGCGCCCCGATCGCCAGCTGGCAATCCAGCTTGCCTTTCAGATAGGCGGCCGCTGACAGATGGTCGGCGTGAACGTGGGTCTCGAGAATCCACGCCACCTCGAGGGACTCCGCTTCGATATGCGCAAGCAAGGCATCCGCTGAGCGGGTGCTGGTGTGGCCTGCGGGATAATCGAAGTCGAGCACGGGATCGATGATCGCGCACTGGCGGGACTGCGGGTCGCGCACCAGGTACGTGAAGGTGTTGCTGTCTTCGTCGAAGAAGCTCTCGACCTGGGGGCGCTGTGTTGAGGTTGCCATCTTTCGACCTCCTGCTTTGCTCAAGAATTGATGTCTCAAGCCTACGCCTGAAGCGGCAACAACGCAAAAAAGAATAACGTTAAAACCATAAAGAATAACAATAAGGCGTTTTCAATAACCTATTGTTCTAGCTATTAAATTTCCGAATAGGCAATGAGCGACATCTCTCAACGAAATGCCTTTCACCATAAGGTATAGCTGATAGGAAGAATCGCACACGCTATGCTGACATTGCGCGGTGACACGATTCATCCATACAATCTTGTACGATTAAGTTTCACAAGTTGCTGTCACTTACCCTAGCCCTCATTGGACGAGCTACACCATGTCACGAATACTTCAATGGTCGATCACGGTTGCCCTCGCCGGCTTCCTGTTCGGTTTCGATACCGCCGTCATCTCGGGGGCGGATACCTCACTGCAGAGCCAGTGGGGTCTCAGCGATCTCAACCACGGCCTCATCATCATGTCGATGGCCCTGTGGGGCACGGTGATCGGCGCCATCTTCGGCAACTGGCCGACCGATCACTTCGGACGCCGCGCCACGCTGATCGGCATCGGTATCCTCTATCTGGTCTCGGCGCTGGGGTCGGCGCTGGCCACTGACCCTTATGTGTTCTCGTTCTTCCGTCTGCTGGGCGGGCTGGGCGTGGGGGCCTCATCCGTCGCGGCGCCTATCTACATCTCGGAAATCGCACCGCGCAAGCGGCGTGGTGCGCTGGTCGGGCTCTATCAGTTCAATATCGTCTTCGGGATTCTGATCGCCTTCGTCTCCAACTACTTCATCGGCTTCATCGACGGTGAGAACTGGCGCTGGATGCTGGGCGTGGAAGCCGTACCGGCCGCGCTCTATCTGTTGATGATCTGCAAGGTGCCGCGCAGCCCGCGCTGGTTGATCCTCAAGCGCAACGATGAGGCGGCCGCCGCCGAGATCATCGCGCTGATCAACCCCAAGGCCGACATCGCCGAGGAAATCGCCATCATCCGCGGCACCGAGAGCGAGGAGAGTGCCAAGCAGCACACCCGTCTGTTCGCCTGGCGCTATCGTCTGCCGGTGCTGTTCGCCTTCCTGATCGCGGCCTTCAATCAACTCTCCGGCATCAACTTCATCATCTATTACGCGCCGCGCATTCTGGCCGAGGCGCAGCTGGAAGCGAGTGCTGCCCTGCTCTCGACGGCGGGCATCGGGGTAATCAACCTCGTCTTCACCCTGCTGGGCATGGCGCTGATCGACAAACTGGGGCGCCGCACCCTGATCAAGATCGGCTCTGCCGGCTATCTGGTGTCGCTGTGCCTGATCGCCTGGGCCTTCCATCTCGAGGACTTCTCCGCCATGGGCGGCTATGGTGTGCCGGTGCTGCTGGGCGTGTTCATCGCGGCGCATGCCATGAGCCAGGGCACGGTGATCTGGGTGTTCATCTCCGAGATCTTCCCCAACAAGGTACGCGCCATGGGCCAGTCCTTCGGCAGCTCCGTGCACTGGATCTTCGCGGCGCTGATCGCGCTGCTGATGCCGACCATCCTCAGCCACTTCAGCGGCGGGCCGGTGTTTGCCTTCTTCGCCGTCATGATGCTGCTGCAACTGATATTCGTGCTGTTCTTCATGCCCGAGACCAAGGGTGTCTCGCTTGAGGACCTGCAGGGCCGTCTGATCCGCCCTTCGCGCAAGGAGAAGGAGCAGGAACAGGCCGCGGCACTCGCGCCACAGGGCAACTGAGGTTCTTGACGATTGGGCTTTGAAGCCTGACTCGAATAACGCTCTCCAGACGCCGACACCCCGCCCTGTGCGGGGTGTCGGCGTTTGTGGCTCTGGCAGCCATGCCTGTCAGGAGCCCCAGCCGAGCGTCGCCTCACGACATGAAAGCGGCTCCGCTACCAGCCTGTCCGCATGGCTTTCTCCCTCCTCCTGCGCTGACGCGCGCCAGATCGCTACGTGCAAATAGCGTGGTATCGTCGCCGGCTCAATCGCCAGCCAGAGCGGCGATTTTCAGCGCCAGATGTCGGGATTATTACGGATATATTCTTTGGTCTCGTCATTCTTGCCAAGCTAATCAAAACAGTGAAAAGATCGCTTCCGAAACGTTTCGGGTAACGGTTTCCACTCACAGTTACCGCAAAGGAAAAGTGCCATGCCGCCGAACATCACACTCAAGCACCTCGCCAGCCAGCTGGGCCTGTCGGTCACGACGGTCTCGCGGGCACTGGGCGGATTCGAGGATGTCAGCGCCACGACCCGTGAGCGGGTACAGGCCTACGCCAGTGAAGTGGGCTACAAGCCCAATCAGAGTGCACGCCGCCTCAAGACAGGCCGCACCTCCTCGGTGGGCTACATCATGAACGGCGCCCAGGGCGACTTTCGTGATCAGTTCAACACCCGCCTGCTGGTCGCGCTGGGCCAGGCGCTGCACGACGCCGCACCGGAACATGACCTCATCGTCACCACGGTGCCCGAGGACCGCGACGAGCTGGACACCTACAAGCGCTTCATCGACGGCGGCAAGGTCGATTCCTTCGTGGTGGCCCGTACCCGCATTCAGGACCCGCGCGTCGACTTCCTGCTCGACAGCGGCATCCCCTTCGTCACTCACGGTCGTACCGGCCGCGCCAGCGAGCACGACTGGGTCGACATCAATGCCGCCGACGGCTTCATGCGCGCCACCCGTCATCTGATTGGCCTGGGCCATCGCAACATCCTGTTCCTCAACTTCTTCAGCGACCTCTACACCGCCGTCGAACGTGAGACCGGCTATCTGCAGGCGATGCACGACGCCGGCCTCGCGCCCAGCTCGCGCCATTGCCCGCACGGCTATGCCAGCGCCTATCAGGTCGCCCATGAAGCGCTGTCCGGGGCCAACGCCCCCACCGCCTTCGTGTGTGCCAGCGACATCTTCGCCTACGGCGTGATGGAAGCGGTCAGCGCCTGCGGCCATACACCCGGCGAGGACATCGCCATCATCGGCGCCGATAACCTGCCGCCGCAGATGTACCGCCAGCCCAGCCTCAGCACCCTGGACGTCTCGTTCGAGACCGTCAGTCAGGCGATGATCGAACTGGTGCTGGCACCGCAGGAAGGCGCGCCACGCCATCGCTGCTTCGATTACGACCTGCTGCTGCGCGATACCACTGCCTGAGCACACATGCCTGATCTGAAAATGCCATCGCCAGAACGTGGTCAGCGTGACGCCAGAAAAACAACACCCGACCGGGGAGACCTCCATGCGCAAGATGCCAACCGCCCTCGCTTTGCTGGCGCTGCTGGGCAGTACGTCCGCCTTCGCTGACATCACCTTCTTCAGCACCCAGGCCAGACCGCTGGAAGAGGCCCAGCAGATGCGCGAGATCGCGCTGGCACCCTACGCCGAGGCCATCAATTACATGCCGCAGGAGACGGGCACCTTCCTGTCGCGTCTCGAGGCGGAGAAGTCCAGCCCCGACGGCGCGCTGGATCTGCTCGGCGGGCTGCACGGCGAACTGGGGTCGCTGACGCCCAGCATTCTGGCGCCGCTGGATGACCTGCAAGGCTCACTTGCGGACACGGGCATCAGCCAGCAGTACATGACGCTGGGCAAGCTGGGCGGTGCCCAGCAGCGCTACATTCCGTGGATGCAGGCGACCTACATCATGGCCGCCAACCGCAAGGCGCTGCCCTACCTGCCCGAAGGCGCTGACCTGAACGCGCTGAGCTATGACGAGCTGCTGGCCTGGGGCCGCAACATGCAGGAGGCCACCGGCAGCCCCAAGCTGGGCTTCCCGGCCGGTCGCAAGGGGCTGATCCACCGCTTCCTGGAAGGCTATCTCTACCCGTCCTTCACCCACTCGGTGGTACGTGAGTTCCGCAGCGATGACGCCGTGGCCATGTGGCAGAAGTTTCGCGAGATCTGGGCGGTGACCAATCCGCGCTCCACCGCCTACGGCTTCATGCAGGAACCGCTGCTCAATGGCGAGGTGTGGGTCGCCTTCGACCACACCGCGCGCTTGAAGGACGCCTTCAACAAGCAGCCGGATCAGTACGTGGCCTTCCCGGCCCCTGCCGGCCCCAGCGGACGCGGCTACATGCCGGTGGTCGCCGGTCTGGCAGTCCCCGCCAATGCCACGAATCCCGATGCCTCGCGCAAGCTGATCCGCTATCTGATGACGCCGGAAGCCCAGATTCGCACCCTGCGGGCCACCAACTTCTTCCCGGTGGTAGAGGCTGAACTGCCCGATGACCTGCCCGCCAGCATTCGCATGTCCGGCAAGGCGGTCGCGGCCCAGTCCTCCGCCGATGACGCCGTGCTCTCGCTGCTGCCCAGCGGCCTGGGCCAGCAGTCGGGCCTGTTCAACAAGATCTACCGCGATGCCTTCGTGCAGATCGTACTGCGCGACGCCGACATCGAGGAGACGCTGGACATCCTCGCCCTGCGCCTGCAGACGCTGATCAACACATCAGGCGCAGGCTGCTGGCTCCCGGATACGCCCAGCGACGGCCCCTGCCCGGTCAAGTAAGCCGGTGGCGCCAGAACGCAGCACTCAAGAACGCAACACTCGCCACACACGCATCACTCGCAACACTCGCAACACACGCAATACAGCAGCAGCAACGGCACCCCCCGACGGGTCGCTATGACGGTACGCCAACCCCTGTCATGCCGACCCGGTGCCACCAAACCATTCCGACAAGCCATCACAACAACGCCAAAGGTGAGCAAAGATGAAGCACGATCGCTGGCTACCTTATTACCTGATCGCCCCCAGCCTGCTGTTCATGGGTGCCTTCTTTCTCTATCCGTTCATCCAGATCTTCGCCGAAGCCTTCACCAGCAGTGACGGCAACGTGGGCCTGGCCAACTTCACGCGCATCTATCAAGACTTCAACTTCTGGCCGTCACTCAAGAACACCCTGCTGCTGACCGGGGTCGTGGTGCCGCTGCAGCTGGTGCTGGCCATCGGCATGGCGCTGATGGTCACCAAGATGAACAAGGGGCGCGACAGCATCCTCTACATCTGGACCATCCCGCTGGGCATCTCCGATCTGGCCGCCGGCATCATCTGGCTGGCGATCCTCGAGCAGTTCGGCTTCCTCAATAGCTTCCTGAGCGCGGTCAGCGTGATCGATGCGCCGGCGTCCTGGCTCAACTATCAGAATGCCTTCGCGCTGTTCCTGGCCGTGGTGGTCGCCGAGATCTGGCGCGGTACCGCCATCGTGCTGGTGATCCTGGTATCGGGCATGGGGCTGATCCCCAAGGAATATGACGAGGCCGGTCAGGTGTTCGGCGCCAGCTACTGGCAGCGCCTGTGGAAGATCACCCTGCCGATGCTGCGTCCCAGCATCCAGTCGGCGCTGATTCTGCGCACCCTGCTGGCACTCGAGGTCTTCGCGGTAGTGATGATGCTGGGCGGCAGTGACATGCCGGTACTGATGAGCGAGACCTTCGACTGGCAGTTCCTCTACCAGCAGACGGGTGCCGCTGCGGCCTATGCGGTGTTGATCATGCTGATCTCGGTGGTCATCACCGGCTTCTACATCAAGTTCCTCAATGTGCCGAAGGAGGCCCGCTGATGAAATCCTCTTCTTCCGAGGCCGTCATGCCGTCATCGCTTTCATCACGCGCAAGCGCCTCCTCAGTCGACTCCTCACGCCAGGTGGCGCAGACCGCCCACAAGCCACGGCGCAATGACATGGCCTGGAAATGGCTGTTCCGGGCTGGCGTCTCGATCCTGGTGCTGTGGGTGCTGGTGCCCATCGCCCTGCTGATGCTCAACAGCGTCAGCACGCCGGAGCAGATCACCGGCTGGCCCAAGACCCTGACCCCGGCGCTGAGCTTCGAGACCCTCGACTTCTTCTGGCACTACCAGGGCGTGATCAGCGCACTGGGCAACTCGCTGCTGGCCGCCGTCTTCACCATGGTGATCGCCATCGTGCTCGGCGCACCGGCAGGCTATGCACTGGCCCGCTTCGTGTTCCCGGGCATGAATGCCTACCGCATGATCATCATCCTGTCGCGGGCCTTCCCGATGCCGCTGCTGGCGCTGCCGCTGGCCGTCATCTTCATCCAGGTCGGCATCGATGACTCCATCCTGGGTCTGGCGATGGTGCACGCCACCCTGGCACTGCCGTTTGCGGTGCTGATCACCTCCAGCCTGTTCATGGGCATTCCGGTGGAACTCGAGGAAGCCGCCTGGCTGATGGGCTGCAACCGCTGGCAGGCCTTCCGCCGCGTGGTGCTGCCGCTGGCCGCCCCGGGCATCACCGCCTCGGCCGTGTTCGCCTTCGTGATCTCGTGGAACGAGGTGTTCGCCTCGGCAATCCTCACCGTCGAGAACCGCACCCTGACCGCCTTCCTGGTGCAGAGCCTTTCCGAGTCACCTGCCGAGATCAAGTATGCCGGTGGTCTGATTCTGGTCGTCCCGGCGCTGCTGTTCCTGTTCGCGATCAGGAAGTACCTGTTCAGCATGTGGGGCATTTCCAACCGCTAACGTACGCCCGCTCATCAGGCCAATGACCGGCGGCGATCTTCATCGTCTCTCGCAAGCGAGTTCACTTCCTCGCCGCCGCTCTCGATCAAAGGAGTCAGACCATGTCAGCCATCCAAATCAGCGCCGTACGCAAGCAGTTCGGCAAACAGGAAATCCTCAAGTCCATCGATCTCGAGATCCGCGACAAGGAATTCACCGTGCTGCTCGGCCCGTCCGGCTGCGGCAAGTCGACTCTGCTGCGCATCATCGCGGGGCTGGAATACGAGAGCAGCGGCTCGATCCGCATCGGCGAGCGTGAGATCACCTCGCTGGCACCACGCGATCGCCGCATCGCGATGGTGTTCCAGAACTACGCTGTCTTCCCGCACATGACCGTGGCGGAGAACATCGCCTTCGGCCTGCGCGTGCGCAAGGACAGCGAGGCGCATATCCAGCGCAAGGTGAAGGAAACCGCTGAACTGATGCATATCGAGGACCGCCTCGATCACTACTCCGGTCAGCTTTCCGGCGGCCAGCGTCAGCGGGTTGCGGTCGCGCGTGCCCTGGCGATGGAGCCGGAAGTGCTGCTGATGGATGAGCCGCTCTCGAACCTGGATGCCCTGCTACGCCTGGAAATGCGCGCCGAGCTCAAGACCATCCTCGCCGCCTCCGACACCACTACCATCTACGTGACCCACGACCAGGTCGAGGCCATGAGCCTGGCGGACCGCATCGCGGTGATGAAGGGTGGCCAGATCGAGCAGTACGCACCGCCCTCCGAGATCTACCACTACCCGGCGACCGAATTCGTCGGCAGCTTCATCGGCAACCCGCCGATGAACTTCATCCCGCCGGATGCACGCTGGAATCACCCGACCCGCTCCGAGCAATCGAGCCAGCAGGTGCACAAGTGCGGTATCCGCCCCGAGGACTTCGAGGTGCGCTTCGAGCCCACCGAGAACTTCGCCCCGGTGCGCGTACTGGTCTCGGAATTGCTGGGATCGCACAAGCAGCTGACCGCGCGTTTCGGTGACGAGATGATTCGCGTCAACGTGCCGAGCGATCTCGAAGTCGGCAATGGCAGCGATATCCACATCCGCCCGCTGGCCGAGAAGGTGCGCTTCTACGACCACAGCGGCCACCTGATGTCGGCGTAAGAGCGCCGCGCACCTGACAGACAGTTGCCGGGCAATCTGCAACACCCGGCAAGCCGCCCGTGCTGCTTGCCGGACACGACACTGATTGACGACTGCTCACTTGCGATCAGTCGCTGACAGCCAGTCACTGATGACCATTCTCTCACAGCCCTTTTGTGACAGTCCTTTTGTAACTACACCGCGACCCACGACGGAGCCGACTCACATGAATGCCAAGCTCGACGCGCTCAGCGCTCACGACGTTCTCAAGCTCAACGACCTGGGCGGCTACACCGTGCCCACGCGTGGCCTCTACCCCTTCCAGTGGAACTGGGACGCCGCCATCACCGCGCTGGGATGGCTGGCCGCCGGTGACGAAGCGCGTGCCTGGCGTGAGGTTGAGCGCCTGCTGGAAGGTCAGTGGGACAACGGCATGGTGCCGCACATCGTCTTCCACGGTGACGCGGAAACCTACTTCCCGGGGCCGGAAGTCTGGGGCGTCAAGCATAGCCCGGCGACCAGCGCCATCTCCCAGCCGCCGGTGCTGGCCAGCGTCATGAAGCTGCTGTTCGAGGAAGGCCGTGATCGCCGGCTTGCCGAGGAAAAACTGGCCGCCACCCTGCCCGGCGTCATCCGCTACCACCTGTGGTTCTACCGCGATCGTGATCCGGAACACACCGGCCGCGTGTGCAGTTATCACCCGTGGGAATCGGGCATGGACAACAGCCCCCAGTGGGACGGCCCGCTGGCTGGCGTGCCGCCGGTCGATGCCGAATACGTGCGTCGCGATACCGGGCTGGTCGATCCGTCCGAGCGCCCGCACAAGTACGAATATGATCGCTACATCTATCTGGTGAAGTTCTTCCAGCAGAACGAGCACGACGCCGAGGTGCTGTATCGCGACTGCCCGTACCGCGTCGAGGACATCAGCCTGATCTCCATCCTGCACCGTGGCACGCGCGACCTGATCGCGCTGTGCGAAGAGGATGCCGCCGGTATGGGTCTGGCCAACACCCACGGCGAGGCGCTCTTCAGCCTCAAGCAGTCGCTGGCGCGCACCGAGGAAGGCGTGCAGGCGCTGTGGAGCGATGAGCTGGGCTGCTTCCTGAGCCGTGATGCGCGTGCCAACGTGCTGCTGGAGCACATCACCACCGCCGGTATCCTGCCGCTGTTCGCCGGGGTCGCCAGCGGCGCCCAGGCACAGCGCATGGGCGGTCTGCTCGAGGAATGGCTGGAACAGGCGCCCTTCGGTGTCGCCTCTACCCATCCGGCCAGCACCCGCTTCGAGCCCAAGCGTTACTGGCGCGGACCGAGCTGGTTGCACATCAACTGGATGCTGGCCACCGGCTGCGAGGAATATGGCATGTCCCGCGAGGCCGACCAGATCAAGCAAGCAAGCCAGAAGTGCATCGAGGCCGCCGGCTACTACGAATACTTCAACTCGGTGACCGGCGAAGGCTGTGGCGGCCGCGACTTCTCCTGGACCGCGGCGATGGACCTCTACTGGCTCAACCCGCTGGAAAGCTTCACCGCCAGCAAGGCCGCAGCCGGCGTCGTGGAGGCTTCCTGATGACTCAGCACGCCTCTCAGCAAGCCTCACCACTGGCGCAGGCACCGCAAAAGGCACCGCTGTCATGCCAGGCGGTACCGCCCATGCCGGCAACGTTCGCCAGCCGCGACTTTCTGGGTGAGCATATCCGCTCGATCATGGACTTCTATCTGCCCAAGGCGATAGACCATGAGCGCGGTGGCTACTTCCAGGCCTGGCGCGACGACGGTACGGTGTATGCGCCCACGGCGCGTCATCTGGTCAGCAGCACGCGGATGGTCTTCAACTTCGCGATGGAATATCTGCGCAACGGTGATGAGCAGTGTCTGGCCGCGACCCGTCACGGCATCGATTACCTGCGCGATGTCCATCTCGATCCGCAGACCGGCGGCTATCTGTGGTCGCTGAGCGAACAAGGCGAGGCAGACCACACCAACCAGTGCTACGGCCTGGCGTTCGTGATGCTGGCCTATGCGACGGCCTGGCGCGCCGGCATCGAGGAGGCTCGCGGCTGGCTCGAGGAGACCCGCGCGCTGATGGAAGACAGGTTCTGGTCGCCGGAGGCAGGACTCTATGCCGACGAGTCCAGCGCCGATTGGCAGACGCTGTCCGACTATCGTGGCCAGAACGCCAACATGCATGCCTGTGAAGCTATGCTGGCCGCCTTCGAGGCCACCGACGAGGCGCACTATCTGGAACGGGCCATGACCCTGGCCAGCAACATCTGCCAGCGTCAGGCCGACAAGGCCGATGGCCTGATCTGGGAGCATTACGATCGCGACTGGAACGTCGACTGGGACTACAACCGCGACGACCCCAAGAACCTCTATCGCCCGTGGGGCTTCCAGCCGGGTCACCTGACGGAATGGGCCAAGCTGCTGCTGATGCTCAAGCGTCATCGCGATGACGACTGGCTGCTGCCAACCGCGCAGCGTCTGTTCGATACCGCCTTGGATCTGGCCTGGGACAGCGAACGCGGCGGCATCTACTACGGCTTCGCGCCGGACGGCACCATCTGCGATGACGACAAGTACTTCTGGGTGCAGGCCGAGAGCCTGGTGGCCGCGGCGCTGCTGCACGAGGCCACCGGTGATTCACACTACGCCGAGTGGTACGAGCGCCTGTGGGGCTACGCCTGGCAGCACTTCATCGACCACCAGTACGGTGCCTGGTATCGCCTGCTGAATGCCGACAACCAGCGCTTCGATGACCTGAAGAGCTCGCCCGGGGCCAAGTGTGACTATCACAGCCTGGGCGCCTGCCATGAGCTGTTGCGCGTGATCACCGGCGACTGAGCCCTGTCGCACTGCCGACCGCACCACCCGACACCCCGCCTTGTGCGGGGTGTCGGCGTCTGGAGACCTTCACTGCCTGTCACCACCCGCCAGCCCGCTCTATTTATTCGTACACCCATCATGTTTCTTTAGAGCACCGCTCCTGACAATACTGGATTGCGCTGACCGCCCCGGCAGAGGGTGGCAGCCGACAGCCGCGGGCATGCCCCGAGGCGCTGCATCCAGCCGTTTCAATAGCTTCAGAAACTACAATAACAAGCGGAGTCCCACATGCCCCTTTCTCAACTCCTGGACTGGCGATTGCACCTGCTGGTCGTGGTGCTGTCTCTCGGCGCCGAACTGATCGGTATTCTCAAGTTCCCGCTCGGCCCCGGCACCTTGCTGCTGTTGCCGCTGTTCTATGCCTTTATTGCCGCCGTACTGTGCAATCCGCACCTGTTCAGTGGTACCAGGCGCTTCATCCCGCCGGTGGTAAGCGCGGCGGCAGGGCCGGTCATCCTGCTGTCGATCATGCCGTTCATCGCCCGCTTCGGTTCCACCATCGGCCCGGCCATCGAGCAGCTGATCTCGGCGGGTCCGGCGCTGATCCTGCAGGAACTGGGCAACCTGGGCACCATGCTGATCGCGATGCCGATCGCGGTGGTGGTACTCAAGATGGGCCGCGAGGCGATCGGTGCGACCTACTCCATCGCGCGTGAACCCAACATCGCGATCATCTCCGACAAATATGGCCTCAAGGGCCCGGAAGGTGTCGGCGTGATGGGCGTCTATGTCGTGGGCACCATGTTCGGCACCCTGTGGTTCGCGCTGATGGCGGGCTACCTGACCTCACTGGATATCTTCGACCCGCGTGCACTGGCCATGGCCTGCGGTGTCGGCAGCGGCAGCATGGTGGCGGCGTGTTCCGGCGCCATCGCCGGTGCCCTGCCGGAGATGGGCGAAGAACTGCTGGCCTTCGCCGGCGCCAGCAACCTGCTGACCTATGCCACCGGCCTCTACGTCTCGCTGTTCATCGCCCTGCCGGTCGCGGAGCGCCTGTTCCGCTTCTTCAGCCGCAAGCGATCCCGCAGCGAAGACGTCATGAATGACGAGGAAGCCAAGCTCGCCTCCGAGGCACTGGCTGAAGACCGCCCCGAAAACCAGCTGGGCAAGACGGCCATGGTCGTCGCGGCTGTCTGCGTGGTCGGCTGGGTGGTCAACACCATCAATGGTGCCAGCCTGATCGACGCCGCCCCCGGCATGCTGATCCTGTACGTGATGACCATGCTCGGCCTGCTGGTCGCCCGCGTCATGCCCTTCTATCTGCCGGCCATCGCCTGGGTGTCGCTGGTCAGCATCCTGATGACGCTGCCGTGGTTCCCGGGCAGCGGCTGGATCACCGAGCAGCTGGGCTTCGTCAACTTCCTCGCCATCGTCACGCCGGTACTCGGCTATGCGGGTCTGGCGCTGAGCAAGCGCGAGTTCAGCATGTTCCGCCAGGCGGGCTGGAAACTGGTGATTATCTCGCTGCTGGTCTTCACTGGCACCTATATCGGCTCGGCTGTCGTGGCACAGGCACTGCTCTGATCACGCTAGCTTCGCCCTTTGCATCTCACCTTGCTTTCCCCTTCTCATCACTTTCACGCCGGCACTCCAGGGTGCCGGTTTCCACAGGAATTCAGCATGCAACTACCCGACAAGATCGACGAGGCACTGCTGCGCAGCTGGCGTCATGAGTTTCATCAGCATCCCGAGACAGCCTTCGAGGAGCACCGCACTTCGGCGCGCGTCGCCGAGATCCTGCGTGCGGAAGGCCTGGAAGTCACCAGGGGACTTGCCGAGACCGGCGTGATCGCGGTGCTCGATGGCAAGCTGGGCAAGGGCCAGACCATCGGCCTGCGCGCCGATATGGACGCGCTGGATGTCACCGAGGCCAACGCCGTCTCACATTGCTCGCACACACCGGGCAAGATGCATGCCTGCGGTCATGATGGCCACACCACCATGCTGCTGGGCGCGGCCTGTGAACTGGCGCGCGATCCGGACTTTGCCGGCCGCGTGGTGTTCGTGTTCCAGCCGGCCGAGGAGAACGAAGGCGGCGGCCGCCGCATGGTCGAGGATGGCCTGTTCGAGCAGTTCCCGATGGATGCCATCTATGGCCTGCACAACTGGCCGGGGCTGGCACTCGGCGAGGCGGCGGTGCATGAAGAGGCGGTGATGGCGGCCTTCGATGTCTTCACCCTGACCCTGAGCGGTCACGGCTGCCACGCCGCCATGCCGCATCTGGGCAAGGACACCATCCTGGCGGCCTGTCAGCTGGTGACCCAGCTGCAGGGGCTGATCAGCCGCGAGACGCCGGCGCACCAGACCGCGATTCTCAGCATTACCCAGTTCCATGCCGGCGATGCCTTCAACGTGATGCCGGAAGAGGTCGAGCTGCGCGGTACCCTGCGCTGCTTCGACCCGGCACTGCGCGCGCATCTGCAGCAGCGCTTCCATGACGCCGTCGATGCCATGGCGACCTTCCACGGTCTCAAGGTCAACTTCGATTACCAGCCGCGCTATCCCGCGACCCTGAATGCGCCCGGCCATGCCGAACGCTGTGCCAGCGTTCTCGAGCAGCTGCCGAGCATCCAGCGGGTCCATCGTGATCTGCCGCCCTCGATGGCCTCGGAAGACTTCGCCTATCTGCTGCAGGAATGCCCGGGCGCCTATATCTGGCTGGGCAACGGTGAAGACAGCGCCTCGTTGCACAACCCGCACTACGACTTCAATGATGCTGCCACGCTAATCGGCGTCAGCTACTGGACGTCACTGGTGCGTCAGCTGCTGGCCGTTGGCGGATAGCGCATGGCCGCGATGAAGCTCTGACGAACCATCATCACTGATCAAGACCACCAGCGACACGGGCCCGGCGAGGAGTGCTGAGCATGAAGATCTGCGTGATTGGCGATGCGCCCATTGGCACTCGGGCCATACAGGCGCTTGCGCATGCCGGAGTCGAGGGCGTCATGGCAATGGCGGCCTCGGAGGTGCAGGACGCCCGGAGCCACCCACCCTTCAGCGCCGATGTCTATCTGATGGCGCTGGCGACATCACAACAGGTACAGAAGGTACTGACAGGCAATCAAGGCCTGCTGCGCATGGCGCCGCCCGGCAGTACCGTGATCGATCTCTGCAGTGGTGATGTCACGCTCAGCCGCGAGCTGGCCGTGCAGACACGCCTCGCCGGCCATCACTGGCTGGAAGCGGCCACCAACCGCAATCCTGCCGATGAGGCGAATGACAGCCTGACGCTGTTGATCGGCAGTGATGAGGCGACAGTGACGCGCATGACAGCGCTGCTTGACGCCATCTGCACGCAGCATCTGCATGTCGGGGACGCTGGCTGTGGCCATGCCGCCGCCCTGGCCAGCGACTATCTGCATGCCGCGCACCTGATCACCACCGCCGAGGCGGTCGCCATGGCCTATCGCGCAGGCGTGACACCCCAGGCGTGCATCGATGCCATCAACCTGGGTGCCGGGCGCAGTGCCGTGAGCGAGGTGAATTTTCCGCGTTGGGTGCTGCCGGGCCGCTATGACTCGGGGATCTCGACCGGTCAGCTGCGCCGCGACCTGCGCCTGGCGCGCAGTTTCGTCACCACGCTCAACCTGCCGGAAGGCTTGATGAAAGCGGTCTTCGAACGCTGTCAGCCGCCGGAGCTGTGTCCGGCGGACGAGGATGATCTCCATCATCTATGTGATCGCTGGCTGAGCAGGGTGCCCGCCCAGCTGCGCCCGCCTCGACTGACCGAAACCAGAGCCCCTGGATCATGAGGCCCGAGGTCAGCGCGCTTCCTGACGCGGACCGCTGAATGCCGTGATCCAGCGTTCGAGATGACGCAGCAACTGCAGGCTGGCACGCGGCATGCGCCGCCCGACCCGCGTGATGATATGCGCGCGGGCCTGGCGGAAGCTGGCACATTCCACATCGCGAGCGATCAACACCCCCTCCTGGAGCTCTCGGGCCGCGGCGAAGGCCGGCAACAGCGTGATGCACAGTTCGGACCGCGCCGCCTGCTTGAGCACTTCCATGGAATTGGTCTGCACCACCATATGCGGGCGCACCCCTGCCTCACGAAATCCATCGTCCATCAGCTGACGCACGCCGTGACTCGGCCCCCACAGCGCCATGGGGTGCTGCGCCACTTCCTCGAGTGTCAGCGCATGGGCCTCACTCGCCAGCGGATGCTCCGGTGACATGATGGCCACCAGCGGCTGCGGACTCGAATGCCAGAAGCGCAACTGGGGATGGACCCGCTCGTGATACATCAGGCCGATATCCGCCTCATCCTCGATCACGC
Organism: Cobetia sp. BMC6; assembly: GCF_029991385.1. Taxonomy (NCBI): domain Bacteria; kingdom Pseudomonadati; phylum Pseudomonadota; class Gammaproteobacteria; order Oceanospirillales; family Halomonadaceae; genus Cobetia; species Cobetia sp. BMC6. The sequence continues at coordinate 86,434 of NZ_JAKUMF010000003.1, read as the reverse complement.
TGTCGATGATGCTCTGCATGCTGCCGGTATCGACCTTGAGCGTGATGCCGGGGTACTGCTTGCGAAAGGCGCGCAGCGGACTGTTGATGATATCGCCGACGAAGCCTTCGCCGATGATCAGGCGAATCTCCCCGGTTTCCAGCCGCTGATAGGCATCGAGGCGTTCGCCGAGGTGCTGATCGAGCTTCTCTCGCTGCAGGATGTAATCCAGCAGCATCTCGCCGACCCGCGTCGGCTGCACCCCGTCACGGGTGCGCTCGATGAGCGAGGCGGCCATGGCCTCTTCGAGCAGACCTATCTGACGACTGACTGCCGAGGGGGCGATGTTCAGACGCGCTGCGGCACGCCGGATGGAGCCGGCTTCGACGGTGACCTGAAAATAGACAAGACGCTGATGCGGGATATCCATGAGGCGCTCTGCAGAGGATGGGAGAGAGAATTACATAAGTGCCAGGAAAAGTGCTGCCAGGAATGTCTGGAAAACTGGACAGTCTTCACACAGGACGCAGCCAGCAGAGTACCCGATATTCTGCCGTCTCGGGCAGCACGCGGTTGAACTCCCCCACCCTCAACGCCATATCAGAATGGATCATCGCCTCGCCTCCTCGCCTCTCCTCCTATTCATGACAGTTCTCACGGCCCTCTGCGCCGTGACGCGAGAACAGGCGATCAGCGTCGCGAGCCGGCCGAATGGAGAAGCGACGCACCGCCATTCTGAAGCCAGTACGCGAATAGGCTAAGATGGCCCATCGCTCCATTGACTGTGTCTGCGTGACACACCACACAGTCCCCATGACAAGGAGATTCAATATGCTGACCATCTCCAATTCGGTAACGCTGGCCGACTGGGAAATCGACCTCACCCAGATTCGCGCCCAAGGCAATGGCGGCCAGAACGTCAACAAGGTCGCCTCCGCCGTCCATCTGCGCTTCGATGTACAGCGCTCGACGCTGCCCGGCTTCTACAAGGAGCGCCTGATGCAGCTGTCGGATCAGCGCATCAGCAAGGAAGGCGTCATCATCATCAAGGCGCAGAGCCATCGCACCCTCGAGTTGAACAAGGAAGATGCGCTGGCCCGTCTCAAGGCGATGATTCTGGAAGCCGTGAAGGTACAGAAAGCGCGCCGTGCGACAGCGCCCAGCAAGGGCGCCAAGCGTCGCCGCGTCGACAGCAAGACGCGCAAGGGCAAGATCAAGGCCATGCGCGGCAAGGTACAGGACTGACATCGCCGCAAGCGGCGGCCAGTTCACGACTCATAATTCACGTCAGGGATAACAATACATGCGCAATATCATCAGCTCGGCCGTGCTGGGCGGCCTGCTGGCCGCGGGAATGGTCTGGAGTGGCAGCTATCTCAAGCAGGCTGCCCAGGTATGGGAATCTTCCAGCCGTGTAGTGACGGTCAAGGGGCTCGCGGAGCGCGAGGTCAAGGCCGACCTGGCCCTCTGGCCGCTGCACTTCAGCGTCAATGCCAATCAGCTGACCGGGCTTCATGAGGCGCTGGCCAATGATGAGCGCAAGATTCGCGCCTTTCTCACCGCACAGGGCTTTCCCGCCGACCAGGTCAGCGTGACCTCTCCCCAGGTGACTGACCTCTACGCCAACAGCTACAACGCCCAGCGCCCGGATGAGCGCTATCGCGCCGAAGCTACGGTGCTGGTGCGCTCGCCCAAGGTCGACCTCGTCAAGCAAAGCGCCTCACTGACCGGTGAACTGGTGCGCGAGGGTATCCTGCTCTCGGCTGACTATGCCTACCGCACCGAATTCCTGTTCACGGGGCTTGAAGCCATCAAGCCGGACATGATCGCGGCCGCGACCGCGGATGCCCGACGCGCCGCCCAGCAGTTCGCGGAGGATTCCGGTAGCACGGTCGGCCACATCAAGCATGCCAGCCAGGGCTATTTCTCGATCTCGGACCTCGACAGCTATACCCCTGACATCAAGAAGGTCAGAGTCGTGACCACCATCGACTACACCCTGAGCCACTGATCACCTCTCGACAGCCCCCTTCTTCGCCGTATGGAGCCCCAATGCCCGACACCCCGCTGAGCAAGACCCAGACAAGCTTCTATCGACGCCTGTTCGTGGCCCACCTCATCGCGCATGACATCGCCAGCGTGCCAGCCATCATCGCGGCCACCGGCATGCCGCGGCGTACCGCCCAGGACACCATCACCGCCCTGGGTGAGCTCGAGATCGTCTGTGAATTCCAGCGCGAGGAGGGCCAGCGCAACAATATCGGCCACTACGTGATTCGTGACTGGGGGCCGATCAATGCCCAGTGGGTAGCCGACAACGCCGAACGTCTGCAGAAAGCGCTGGGCTACGCGTGAGGGGCATGAACTTTATCGAACAACGAGGGCCGAGAAATGGGGAGCGAGAGATGGCTTTCGAGAATGAGCTCTCAAGCATGAGGCCTCAAGCATGATGGCTGACCCATGACGGCCGAGATTCTGGACAGTGCCGTTCAGCACGGCTTGATCGCCGTGCTGATCCAGCTGGCGCTGTGGCCGCTGTTTGGCGTGTGGTCGGCAGGTGCCATCGCCGTCGCCCTGTTTCTGGGCCGTGAGATCGCTCAGCATGAATACAAGGGCGATGGACCCAAGGCAGAGAACTGGGACTACGGCCTGCTGCAGCACTGGAATCTGGATTCCTGTCTCGATGTTGCCCTGCCACTGCTCTGCTGTGTGAGCCTGGCCAGTACGGTCTGGGCGTTAAGGCGCTACCTGGCCCGGGCGTGATCCGCGGCCCGCCTCGCGACTAGATGGGTCGCGCAAGCGCACGGCGAAAAGTGAACGTCGTAAAAAGTGAAAAACCCGTGCAGTCTTCTCTGAACGGCTCCCCTCCCCCAGCGCTGCGTTCTACCCTTCCTTGCCCTGCGCGTTTTGACTGTCCTTATAGCCTTCTCTTCCTGGCTGTCTTCCTTGCTGCCTCGCTAGCCCTTTGCTGGCTGTCTCTTGCCTACATCTGGCCTGCCTTTTCACCTCAGCACGGTGCAACCAGATTCGCTGGAAAGCGTTGCCTCAAGCATCATCAGCCAACGGCAATGCTGGTGACACTGCGCCGTACGGCGCCCGACCCAGTGGCGGAAAGCGCAGTGGCGGAAGGCGCAGAGGCGGAAGGCGCAGAGGCAGCGCGACGACGCAGCGGATGTCGGGCGCGATCCTGCAGGTAGGCCGAGAGCGTTTCCGGGCGGATGCCGGGATGCTGAAAGACGTAATCCTCGGTGATGATCGACAGAAATTCAGCACTGCGTGCGCCCGCGACCTCAAATCCCAAGATGAAGTGGCGCGACTGAGAGACCTCGAAGCAATAGTTTTCGGCGGCCACGGCGCAGGTCTGCACCACATAGCCTCCCCCCAGCTGTTCTCTGAGGATGGATCGTTCGGGATTGAATCGAGATGCCGTGTAAACGTCTATGATTTTCATTATCACCCCCAATATCGACTGGCGCAGTATATACGGAAAATCTAATACTTACATGCTTAGAGAACTCATCCCGCCTACCCCGCACTTCGAGCCGACAGTCAATTGATCCAGATCAACTCAAGCGGCAGCGCTTTCTGGGCCAGATGTCAGTGGCATCTGCCTGGATCAATAGAAAAGCGCTTGCGCGAGCACAGTGCTGATTGAGCTGAGAGGCCGGGAAAGTGAGCAATACGAACCAAAGGCGAGATACGTGAGGCAGGCGGGTCATCGCGAGAATGGTGATGAAGAATGGAAATCGGGAGCTGAAAGATGGAGAGCAGTGAGTGAGCAGTGAGTAAATAGTGACGAGATGGGCATCTTCAGGACATGCGAAAACGCAAAAAGGCCATCCGTTACCGGATGGCCTTTTCACTTGAATCTGGTCGGGACGACAGGATTCGAACCTGCGACCTCTGCAACCCCATTGCAGCGCGCTACCAAGCTGCGCCACGTCCCGACAGTGTCTGGAAGAGCTTCCCCCTCAAGACGAGACGTAATGTACCGCATTGATCTCAAAAAGAAAAGCAGGAATCTCACATTTCTTTACCTGCGTCGTGATCTGGTGTCGCACTGACGCCTGAATCCGCTGTCGGCATTGCAAAATGACCGGGTGCGACGCATGTTCATGAAGCAGGCATTCATTGCGCACCTTCGAATGCAACGCCCATGAACGACAATCGTCCAGAGGAGTTCGCGACCGATGATCCAATTCACGCTTACCACCACGCTCAAGGGCGGCACCAGCGTCAGCGGCGACCCCATCAAGGTCAGCGCCGAGAGCGCCCCTGCCGCCGGCAGCCAGATCACCAAGGGGCAATGGCCCGCACTCGACGCCTTGTCACCCAACTTTCCGGTGACAGTGACGGGAGTCGAAGAGGACGAGGATGGCAATACCCTCGTGCGCCTCAAGGAAGCCGACAGCCCGGATGCCAACGACCCCGACAGCTACCGCTACACGCCCTGGAAGTAACGGAGCGACGCCGGGTAGCATCGGGAAGGTATGAGGGGTTATCGCGCCAGCGTCGAGAAGGCAATATATTGCGCTTCATGCGGAAAGTTGGACGCCTTCATTTCGCGCAGCTTCTTGTCAGACAAGTTATGACCCACGCTGCGTTAGCATAGGGTTTGCGGAGCCTTCGTTGGCTCTGGCGAGCTGTGGCTGATGATGAGGTGGTGTATCATCCAGCCTTTCCCGGTTGGTGCCTGATGTGCACTGACATCTCGATGCCCGAGGTCACATGGTCAGCCCATTGAAATTGATAGTTACCTCCTGGCGCTGGCTGGTCGGCAAGACCGGCTCCGCCCGAGAGACACTCCATCATGGCTTTCTCGTTTCCGCATTCTTCATCGGGTTGATTTCGGCCCTCTTCAATTCCCTGCTGGGCCTCACCCTGCCGGCGTACAACATCGTGCTGGTCATCACCAGCGCGTTCATCGCCCTGATGTGGTATCGCTCGCGGTTTCATGGCGAGTTCCAGCGCATGGCCTGGCTGTTCTGTGCGCTGGTCACTTTCGTGATGCTGCCCGGCAACTGGCTGTTCAATCATGGCGCGACCGGCCCGACCCTGCTCTTCTACCTGATGGCGTCGGCCTATGTATTGGCGGTACTGCCCGCCGACCCCAAGCGCCGAGGCATCATCGTCATCGGCCTGATGTTCATGCCATGGGCACTGCTGGCGTTTGAGCATGCAAGGCCGGGCCTGGTCAGCAGCTATGCCAGCGAAGGCATGCGTTTTCTCGATATGGGCTTCAGCTACACGCTGGCCTTCGGGCTTCTCAGCGTGGTGATCGCAGGCTATGCCCGACGTATCCATGAAGAGCGTGATATCGCCAATGCCTATGCGGCGCGACTCGAGCGCCTCAGCCTGCTGGACAGTCTGACCGGCCTCTACAATCACCGCGCCATCCACGAACAGGCCGAAGCCTGGATCAGGCGTTCGCAAAGTGCCTGCCTGCTGATCTGCGACCTGGATCACTTCAAGATGATCAATGACAACCACGGCCACCCGTACGGCGACACGGTACTGGAAGAGTTCTCACGCCATGTCAGCCAGTTGACCCGAGAGTTCTCGGGAGAAGCCGGACGCTATGGCGGCGAGGAGTTCATGATCCTGATTCCCGGCACCCTGGCGACGGCTCGCCAGTTCGATGGATGCCTGCGGGAGCGCTGCGAAGCCTCGCCCCTGTTGCATGGCGTGATTCTCTTCAGCACCGGCGCCAGCGAATTGCACGCCGATGACACCCTGTCGAGCTGGGTCAAGCGCAGCGATGACGCCCTCTACCACGCCAAGGAAAATGGCCGAGGCCGTCTGATGGTCGACAAGGACCTGAGCGTCATCTGAGCCTTCACCCGCCCGACCTGGACCGACTGAGCCCCCAGACACAACGCCCCCGCAAGCATGGCTTGCGGGGGCGTTGTGTCTGGGCCGGTGCGAGGCTGATGTCGCTCAGCGCTCGCCCTTCAGCCACTCGAGATTGATCTCGTGCTGGCCATTGTCATCGGTGATGAAGATGGTGCCTTCGGAGATCATCACGGTCCACTTGATGTTGCGCGGCAGCGACTCGGTGATGGCGTCCAGCGACCCTTCCGGCACGGCCGCGATGCTCAGGTTGGAGAGCCCAGCCACCGCCGGCACGACCTTGGTTTCCCACACACGCAGGCTGCCATAGGCCAGCAGCGAGGTACGCTCGGTGCGTCGCGAGCACCAGGTCAGGCGCTCGGCATCCGGCTGACCGACTTCGATCCAGTGCAGGATACGGCCATCGAGGCTCTTTTCCCACAACGCCGGCTCATCGACATCGGACAGGCCGCGACCGAACGCGATGTTCTCGCTGTACCACAGGGCGTGGCCCAGCAGACGCACGCAAAGACGCAGTTCGGTTTCGGAGGGGTGACGAGCCACCGTGAAGCGCAGGGTCTCGTAGACGCCGCGATCCAGGTCGGTCAGCGACAGATCCACCTTGTAAGGCGTGGAAGACAGGGCCATGAAAATCTCTTCTTGAAAAGGCAGACGTCTTGGAAAGGCAATGGCAGGAAGACACTATCCCGATAAAGCACCATGCTCCTCGACTGAACCACGCGCGTGAAAATGCAAGCGCGTGGGTGCGGAGCGCAGAGTCTACCCTAGCCGGGCCCTGAACGCCCGACTCCTGCCTGGCATGCCAGCCCTCAGGCGAGGTGACGCGCCACCAAGGCATCGATGGCATCGATATCGCTCAGGCGTTCGCGCGTCATGATCAACTCGCGCCCGAGCGCCAGCGCCCGCCGCTCGGCGCGTGCGCGGGTGGCCTCATCGCTGATGGATTCGAGCTCCAGAATATGCGCAAGCCCCACAGTGCGGCGGATCAGCTCACAGCCGGCATAGCCCAGTGCATCACGCAACATGCGAGACAACAGATGCTCTGCCACGCCCGACGCAGCGAAGCTGGCATCCGATGTATGGGTGGCCTGCTCACGATACTCACAAGCGAAGCTCTCCCAACTGGCGACCGCCTGGGCGCGCAGCTGCGCTACGTAGTCACGCTTGTTGCCCTGTTCTCCCTCAAGCTCGGTATGCGCACAGGCCGCCAGCCACAGTGCTGCCAGCCAGCTGCCAATATCAAAGCCCGCCGGCCCGAAGAAGCCGAATTCCGGATCGATGACCTTCGTACTGTCTTCACGCACGAAGATAGAGCCCGCATGCAGATCACCATGCAGCAGTGCCTCGGGCGCGGAGAGGAAACGCTGCTTGAGCTCCGCCACTTCGACCTTCAGGGCAGCATCCTGCCACAGGGCTTCGGCATCCGCGCGCAGCGCCGGATTGATGCTGTTGCGCTCGTGATCACAGAACGGATCGATGAAGAACAGGTCTTCGGTGATCTTGCACTGATCGGGATTGATGAAGCGGGCGACGCGCGCCTTCTTGTCGTGGGCATCGAGTGCCAGATCGCTGCTGCGATAAAGCGTAGTGGCCAGAAAATGCCCCATCTGCTCGCCCAGCCGGGGCAATGACGCGCGCTCCAGGAAGGCATGGCGCAGATTGCGGTGATCGCCGATATCTTCCATCACGATCGCTGAACGAGCTTCATCGAAGTGATAAAGCGCCGGCACCAGGTCCGGCGCGCAGTCTGCCTCGAACTGCAGAGTTTCCGCCTCGATGCGCACACGCACCAGCGACAGCGGCCAGCTTTCGCCGATGATGCGCACCCAGGGCAGGCCCTGCTTGACGATTACCGAGGCGGAGCGGTCCGGCGTGCAGACGCGATAGACATAGTTGATGTTGCCATCGCCGATCTCTTCGACCTGAAGTGCTTCAGCGGTCGCGAAGCCCGGATATCGAGCACCGACGTGCTGGCGCGCGAAGGCGATCACATCCGCATCATCGCGAAACTGATAGTCGATGGAAGGCGCGTGGCTAGCGGTGGGGTCTTGAGCAGTCATGGCAGGTCTCAGCGCTGAATCATGAAGTCGCCGGCCTCGGCGACGCTTCGCGTGCATGGCATGCGAAGCACCTCAAGGCTCTCACTTTATTCATTTAAGAAATAAGAAGGCGATCAGTTATAGCGAGAAGATGCCTGCTGGCGCGGCGATTGGCAAGACCTGCCGAGCGAGTTTTGCTCAGCTCGGCAGGCGCTTGTCGCATGCAGGATGCTGGATTACTGGATGGGAGCCAGCAGATAGGCCGCGCGCGAGATCAGCTTGCGCCACATCGGCCGCGCATCCAGCTCTTCGCAGCTGATTTCACGACAGTGGCGGAAGTCCTCTTCGAGCATCGCCTCCACTTCCGAGGCAAACTGGTGATCGGGCACGAACGCCGTGATCTCGAAGTTGAGGCGGAAGGAGCGGTTGTCAAGATTGACGGTGCCGATGGTTGCCGTATGACTATCCATCAACATCACCTTCTGATGCAGGAAGCCTGGCTGATAGCGGAAGACGCGTACGCCGGAGCGAATCATCTCGGACAGGAACGAGAACGCCGACAGGAACACCAGCAGGTGATCGGGTCGCTCAGGAATCATCACCCGCACATCCACCCCGCGCAGCGCAGCGATCTTGAGCGCATCCTGCACGCCCTGGTCCGGCACGAAATAAGGGCTGGTGATCCAGATGCGGCTGACCGAGGAGTGAATCGCCTGCTGCACCAGCAGGCTGGCCGTCTCGCGGCGGTCCGCCGGGCCGGAAGGCACGATCACTACATGCTGACATTCGTCACAGCTGATCTGCGGCTGCCATTCAAGCGACAGCACCTCACCGGTCGCCCAGTGCCAGTCTTCCCAGAAGGCTTCCTGCAGGCCCATCACGCTGGGGCCCTCAAGCTTGAGATGGGTATCACGCCAGGCCCCGTAACGCTCGGAATGGCCCAGATATTCATTGCCGACATTCAGCCCGCCCACGAAGCCGACACGGCCGTCGATGACGGTGATCTTGCGATGATTACGGAAGTTGATCTGGAAACGATGACGCCAGCCCCGCGAGGAATTGAAGGCACTGACCTCACACCCCGATTCCATCAGATCATTCAGATAGCCGTCGGGCAGCTTGCGCGAGCCGATCTCGTCATACAGGAAACAGACCCGCACGCCGCGTTCGGCGCGGCGCATCAACTTCTGCTTGAGACGCACCCCCAGTTCATCGTTTCGCACGATGAAGAACTGGATCAGGATGTAATCCTCGGCGGTATCGATGGCATGAAACAGCGAATCGAAGGTGTGCTCGCCATTGATCAACAACTTGGCGCGGTTGCCGGTGGTGACAGGCATCATCGCCAGGCGCTCTATGGCATCCAGATGGGTGGGATTGCCGCCCAGCGGGCGTGACAGCCACGGCGACAGTTTGGGACGGAAACGCATCAAGACGCGGCGCATGGTCGAGTCGCGCTCCTCGCGAGCGCTGACATAACCATAGAAACGTGGACGCCCGAATACCCAGTACAGTGGCAGGGCGACGTAGGGAAAGGTCAGCAGACACAGAATCCAGGCGATCGCACCCTGGGAGGTACGACTGGACATCAGGGCCATGACGGCGGTCATCGCACCCAGAATGTGACTGCTCAACAGCAGAAAGCCAAGTAACCAGGCGGTCATTGCAGCTCCATTGCAGGCGTCAGGGTTGCCAGAGTATGCCACAGCAGTGCGCGCAACGATGCCATGACATCGACGGCACACAGACGAAGACCCCCGCCGGCATGCCATCACCGGCGGGGGTCTTCAGGTCATATCCACACGATACGACGGCGTATCACGACAGGGCCATCATGCACGCTCAGCGATGATTTCCTTCCACTTGGCCGGGCCCGTCTGGTGCACGGAGACACCCGCGCTGTCGACGGCTACGGTCACCGGCATGTCTTCGACCTCGAATTCGTAGATCGCTTCCATGCCCAGGTCTTCAAATGCCAGCACACGGGATTTCTTGATCGCCTGGGCGACCAGGTAGGCAGCGCCGCCGACGGCCATCAGGTAGCTGGACTTGTTGTCACGGATGGCGTCGATCGCGGTCGGGCCACGCTCTGCCTTGCCGACCATGCCCAAGAGGCCGGTCTCTTCCAGCAAGGTGCGCGTGAACTTGTCCATGCGGGTCGCGGTGGTCGGGCCAGCCGGACCGACGACTTCGTCACGGATCGGGTCGACCGGGCCGACGTAATAGATGAAGCGACCCTTGAGATCGACCGGCAGCTGCTCGCCGCGTGCCAGCATCTCGGTCATGCGCTTGTGAGCGGCGTCACGGCCGGTCAGCAGCTTGCCATTGAGCAGCAGGGTGTCGCCCGGCTGCCAGCTCTGCACTTCCTCGGGCGTCACGGTGTCGAGGTTGACACGCTTGACACTGTCGCCTGCTTCACGGGTGATTTCCGGCCAGTCCTCGAGCTTGGGTGCCGGCAGTTCTGCCACACCGCTGCCATCCAGGGTGAAGTGCACGTGACGGGTCGCCGCACAGTTCGGGATGATCGCCACCGGCTTGTTGGCCGCGTGGGTCGGATAATCCATGACCTTGATGTCGAGCACGGTGGTCAGACCACCGAGGCCCTGGGCGCCGACGCCAGTGGCGTTGACCTTCTCGAACAGCTCGAGACGGATCTCTTCGGCACGGTTGGAGGCACCACGCGCCTTCAGTTCCTGGATATCGATCGGCTCGAGCAGGGACTCCTTGGCCAGCTGCATCGCCTTCTCGGCGGTACCGCCGATGCCGATACCCAGCATGCCGGGCGGACACCAGCCAGCGCCCATCTTCGGAATCTGCTCCAGCACCCAGTCGACTACGGAGTCGGACGGGTTGAGCATCGCGAACTTGGACTTGGCTTCGCTGCCGCCACCTTTGGCCGCGACGTGGATCTCGACGCTGTCACCCGGCACCAGCTTGTGGTGGATGATGGCGGGCGTGTTGTCCTTGGTGTTGGCACGCTTGCCGTCCGGGTCTGCCAGCACAGAGGCGCGCAGCACGTTGTCCGGCAGCAGATAGGCGCGACGCACGCCTTCGTTGACCATGTCATCCAGGCTCATGTCGGCCTCGAAGCGCACGTTCATGCCGACGTGAACGAAGACGGTGACGATACCGGTGTCCTGACAGATGGGACGATGACCCAGGGCACACATCCGGGAGTTGATCAGGATCTGCGCGATGGCATCCTTGGCGGCAGGATTCTCTTCACGCTCGTACGCCGCGTTCATGGCGTCGATGAAATCCTTCGGATGGTAGTAGGAGATGTACTGCAGCGCGTCGGCGACGCTCTGGATCAGGTCATCCTGGCGGATCACGGTCATCAGGATCGGCTCCTCAAGGGCAAGCGATGGAAAAGACAGACACACTGGCGCACAGGGCACAGGGGCGATTACTGTTGTCAGGCACGGCAATCGCGCCGCCACGGGGCGAGCGTCAGATCAGGTGCGCGGGATTATACCTCATGCGAGCACGCGGCGGCAGAGCGAATCCTGCAACCCGCAAGACATGAGAATTCAGCAGGTTATGGCCCAGTCTGCGCAAGGCTCTCCCGCCCTGAGCCGCCTGCTTCGCTGCCGGCAGTCGCGTGTATCGCGAAGCGACTGCCGCCGTCCCGTTGCGGTACCGTCCTGTCATGCAGACTCCCCTTCTTCAGCCACGATGATTGCTCAATGACGCCACGCGACTGTTCACCCCCCTCCTTCTCGCCACGCCTCTTCCCGCGACGCTTCTTCTCGCGGCGTCTGCTGTCGCTGGCCGCTGCCGCGCTCACGATGTTGCTGGCAGGCTGTGGCACCCAGTCGGGTTCTGGCGCAGGTGTCGGGAGCGATACCTTCGACTGGGTGACGCCCTCCCCCCACGGCAAGAGCAATTCACGGGTTCGCCATCTGGTACTTCACTACACCGATGATGATCTGCACGGCTCCCTGCTCAGCCTGACGGGCTCTCAGGTCAGCGCTCATTATCTGCTGTCGGCGCCGATGCCCGCGACCGGCCTGCCGCGCGTCTATCCGCTGGTGCCGGAAGCGCGCCGCGCCTGGCATGCCGGCGTCAGCCAGTGGGGTGAGCGCAGCAATCTCAATGACACCTCCATCGGTATCGAGATCGTCAATGCCGGGCCCCTGGCACTGGAGCCATTGCAGGGAGGCGAGCAGGAAGATGCCAGGGAGGCGGTCGCCAGGCGCTGGGCCCCCTCACGTGGCTTCGCACCGTGGAGCGAGGCGCAGATCACTGCATTAATCACGCTGCTCAAGCCCATCATCGCGCGCCATGGCATCAAGGCGGTGGATATCGTCGGGCACTCGGACATCGCCCCTGAGCGCAAGACCGACCCCGGCCCGCGATTCCCCTGGCAACGCCTGCATGACGCCGGCATCGGTGCCTGGCCACGCACCTCTGACGTGCTGTGCTTCCAGCGCCAACTGGCAAGCGAAGGGCTGCCATCACGAGAGGTTCTGCTCACGGCGCTGACGCATTACGGCTACCCAGTGGACGTCGCACGGCCCGAACTGGCGATTGCCGCGTTCCAGGCACACTTTCGTCCCGGGTCGATCAGTGGGGCCTTCGATGTCGAGAGTATCGCGATATTGCTGGCGCTCAACGCACGTTACCGCCAGTCGCCTGGCTGCCAGCCGCCCTGAAAACGTCAGGCATGAGCCCCGGACAGTCACCTGAATGTCACTTCCCTGTCACATTTCTGACGCAGCATCGATTTGTCCTTGACGCACCAAACAGATTTGCATGGCAGTTTGACGACCGCCGTCTACTCTGGGATGAGGCATGACCAGAGAGGGTCATGGGCAGACAAGCTAGCGACTGGCTCGAAGAAGCCGGAATACCCCATCACAATGAGGTTCATCATGGCTGACAACATTCTCAGTGCAGTACCTGAAACGGCAGCAGACATGACAACACCCGCCACATCCCCCGGGGCTCTTGGATTCGTCGTCTGTGATGACAATCGCATCTATGGGGCGGGCATGAGCGAAGAAGACTGCCTCGACAACGCCCTGGAGTGCCTGTGCGGTTTCTGTGAGCGCAGCGCGCTCAAGAAGATGCTGGAGCTATGTCAATCCGGCGTGCGCTATCCCTTGCGCCAGCTTCCCGCCAGCCAGGCCTGCGTCAGCAATTGCCAGGTCTCCGGCCCTACCGATCATTACCGTATCCATGACGGCGTCGCCTATGCTCCGGAAGAATTCGTGACACCTCTCTCGGCGTAAGCCATTCACGCCACTTTACCCGCCCCCCCCTGGCTCGCACCCTGCATCGCATCCTCAAGAAAGCGCCCCTGCCACCGAGGTTTCAGTGACAGGGGCGCGTTCTTTTGCATTGCCTTCCTCTGGTGAGGCGCGACAGCGAATCACGTGCCAGGCCTCTCAGCCGCCAAGATAGGCACGACGCACGTCATCATTGGCCAGCAGCGCCTTGCCGCTGTCCGCCAGCACCACGCGACCATGCTCCAGCACATAACCGCGATCGGCGATCGACAGGGCGCGATGGGCATTCTGCTCCACCAGGAAGATGGTGGTGCCCTGCTCGCGCAGCTGCTCTACGATCTCGAAGATCTGCCCGATCACGATGGGCGCCAGCCCCAGCGATGGCTCATCGAGCAACAACAGCCGCGGCCGACTCATCAGGGCGCGCCCGATGGCCAACATCTGCTGCTCTCCGCCGGACATGGTGCCGCCGCGCTGCTGAAAGCGTTCCTTGAGGCGCGGGAAGAGCCCCAGCACGTGCTCGATACTGCGCTCGTTTTCCTCCTTGCTCTGGTAATAGCCGCCCATGGCAAGATTCTCCTCCACCGTCATGCCGGTGAAGATGCGGCGACCTTCCGGCACCACCGACAGCCCTCCACGCATCACACGCGCCGTGGGTGTACCGGTGATCTCCTCGCCCTCGAACCACACCCGCCCGCTGGTCGGACGCGGATCGCCACAGATCGACATTAGAAGCGTCGTCTTGCCGGCACCGTTGGCACCGATCAGCGTCACGATCTCGCCCTGTCCGACGGCCAGCGAGACATCATTGAGCGCCTGCACCGGCCCGTAGTGGGTGGTCAGATGCTCGAGGGCCAGCATGGCCTCCCGGGGCGCGAGCTCCTCACCGGCAAGCGTGGCCTCGGGTGTCACGTCTTCGACATGCTCACTCATGATCACTCTTCCCCCAGATAGGCCTTGATCACGGCATCATTGCGCCGTATGTCTTCCGGACTGCCATCCGCCAGCGGCTGGCCCTGATTGACCACGTAGATGTGGTCCGAGATGCCCATTACCAGACTCATATCATGCTCGATCAACAGCACCGAGATGCCCTCATCGCGGGTCAGGCTGACGATCAGATCATCCAGATCGCGCGTTTCATTGGGATTGAGGCCCGCCGCCGGCTCATCCAGCATCAGCAGCCGCGGCCTGGCGACCATGCAGCGCGCGATCTCGAGCCGACGCTGCTGGCCATAGGCCAGATTGCCCGCCTCGCGGTTGGCGAATTCGAGCAGACCGACTCGCTCCAGCCAGTCGCCGGCATGCTGCATCAGCGCCTTTTCACTGCGTCGATAGCCCGGCGTCTTGAACAGTCCCTTGAGAAGGTTGCGTTCGGCGTGCATGTGCTGCGCCACCAGCAGGTTCTCGATGACGGTCATCTCCTTGAACAACCGCACGTTCTGGAAGGTGCGCACCATGCCAGCCTGAGCAATTCGGTAGCCCGGTAGACGATGCATGGCGCGGTTCTGGAAATACACCTCGCCGCCAGTCGGCTGATAGAAGCCGGAAATGCAGTTGAAGACGGTGGTCTTGCCTGCACCATTCGGTCCGATGACCGACACCACCTCCCCCGGATGTACCTGAAGCGTCACCCCATCCACGGCCTTGAGGCCACCGAACTGCATGGTGAGGTCACACACATCCAGCAACGGTGCCCTACCCTCGGCGCGCGCCTGACGATGTGAGGAGGTGGCTGGTGCTGCCTTGTCGAGGCCTTGCCTGTCGTGGACCTGCTTGTCACAGACCTGATTATCATGTGTGTCAGCCACGGTCGAGCTCCATCTGCGGTCGTTTGAGCGGCACCAGGCCCTGAGGACGCCATACCATCATCAGCACCATCATCAGTCCGAACAGCAGCATGCGATATTCATTGAATTCGCGTGCCAGCTCCGGCAACAGCGTCATGGCGATCGCGGCCAGAATCACACCCAATTGCGAGCCCATTCCCCCCAGCACCACGATGGCCAGAATGATCGCCGACTCGATGAAGGTGAAGGATTCTGGGCTGATGAAACCCTGACGCGCAGCGAAGAAGGCACCGGCGAAACCGGCGAAGCTCGCACCGATCGTGAAGGCCGAGAGCTTGATACCGGTGGGGTTCATCCCCAGCGAGCGACAGGCGATGTCATCCTCGCGCAGCGCCTCCCACGCCCGCCCGATGGGCATGCGCAGCAAGCGGTAGATCACGAACAGCGTGATCAGCACCAGAATCAAGGCCAGCAGATACAGGTAGATCACCTTGAGGGCCGGGTCATAGTCGATGCCGAAGAACTCATGGAAGGCGATGTTGCCCTCGTCGGCCCGCCGCGAGAACTCGAGATTGAACAAGGTCGGCTTGGGAATGCGCGCGATGCCATTCGGGCCGCCAGTCAACTCGGTCCAGTTGTTGAGCAGGATGCGGATGATCTCGCCGAAGCCCAGCGTCACGATGGCCAGATAGTCACCACGCAGCCGTAGCACGGGGAAGCCAAGCAGATAGCCGAACAGCGCCGTCATCAATCCGGCGATGGGCAATGCCTCCCAGAAGCTGAAGCCCAGATAGCTGTTGAGCAGCGCATAGGTATAGGCCCCAACGGCGTAGAAGCCCACGTAGCCGAGATCCAGCAGCCCGGCGAGCCCTACCACCACGTTGAGCCCCAGGCCCAGCATGATGTAGATCAGCGTCAGGGTGGCGAGGTCCACCGCCGAGCGGTTGGAGAGGAACGGGAAGATCAGCAACGCACCGATGGCCAGCATGATCCACAGCTGACGCTTCTGACCGCTCATGACATCAGGGACGCTGAAACGTGAAGGTTTGCGCGTGCGTGCGCGCCACTCCTCGATCTGCGGACGTACCAGCTGATGCAGGAAGACGGCCAGCGCCGCGGCCAGCAACCATCCCCAGGTGTCCATGCCCATCAAGCGTACCGTGGTGGTGATGCCGGTGGACTCGAGCTGCACACCCAGTACCGAGCCCCCCAGCACGAGGGTCAGCACGGCGGCCGCAAGTGCCGACCACCAGGGACGCCGATAGGAAGGCTGTGGCGGAATCGTCTCGGCGGGTGAGGTACCCGCTGTATTCAAAGTCTGTTTCGCAAGCTTGGGCATCAGATCTTCTCCACTTCGGGCTTGCCGAGAATCCCGGAGGGACGGAACAGCAGAATCAGGATCAGCAGTCCGAAGGCCACCACGTCCTTGTATTCAGTCGACAGGTAACCGCCGGTCAGCGCCTCCGCGACGCCCAGCAGCAGGCCACCCAGCATGGCGCCGGGGATACTGCCGATACCGCCCAGCACCGCCGCCGTGAACGCCTTGAGGCCAGCCAGGAAGCCGATGTAGGGATTGACCACGCCGTAGTACATGCCGAGCAGCAGGCCTGCCACGGCGGCAAGTGCCGCCCCGATCACGAAGGTCATCGAGATGATCATGTCGGTATTGATGCCCAGCAGACGCGCCATGCCGGCATCCTGCGAGCAGGCACGGCAGGCACGACCCAGACGCGAGCGCGAGATGAAGGACGACAGCAGCAGCATGCACACCAGGGTGACGCTGAAGATGATCACCTGCATGTAGGAGAGATTGACTGCGAAGCTTTCCAGCCCGAACTCCCAGCCGCCCGGGATCAGGCTGGAGATCGCCATGTCCCGCGAACCCTGGGCCAGACGCATGTAGTTCTGCAGGAAGATCGACATGCCGATCGCCGAGATCAGCGCGATCAGACGCTTTGAGCCACGTACCGGGCGATAGGCCACCCTCTCCACGGCAAAGCCGTAGGCACAGGACACCAGCACCGCCACCAGCAAGGCGGCCGCCATCAGAAAGAAGGGGTTGGCGATACCCAGCATGCCCAGCGCCGCGATGACGATGAAGGTCACGTAGGTGCCGATCATGTAGATCTCGCCGTGGGCGAAATTGATCATGCCGATGATGCCATAGACCATCGTGTAGCCGATGGCGATCAAGGCATAGGTACTGCCGATGGTCAGGCCATTGATGACCTGTTGCAGGAAGTAGAGGATGTCTTCCATTGGAACGACCCTTGGCCGCGACTGTCGTCGGCTTGTGGCCGGTGACCGTCAGGGAAATGCCGCATGTGCGGCGACAACGGGAAGGCACGGCGATGTTGCATCACCGTGGACTCGACCGAACGGAGAAGCCCGCCATGCCAGGTGGCATGACGGGAAGCGTTTCGGGGGTGATCCACCACGGCCACATGAGGTCTTAAATACTCTCTCAAATGATCGCTCAAATGAGGTGCCAGATGTGATGTCACATGGCCGTGGCGAAGGCTGAGCTCAGACGAGCAGAGGCCAGCCGATGATCAATGTGCCGCTTCGCTCTTGGTTCCGTCGGCGTGCCAGTTGTAGACGACGAAGTTGAAGTCCTTCAGATCGCCCTTCTCGTCGTATTCGACCTTGCCGATGGGCGTGTCAAAGCTGTTGGCCTTGAGATATTCGGCGACGTCATAGGGGTCGGTGGAGTCAGCCCCCTTGATGCCATCGGCGATCAGCTCCACCGCGGTGTAGGCCGGCATGACGAATGGCCCGGAGGGGTCCTGATCCTTGTCCTTGAAGGCCGCGACCAGATCGGCGTTCTTCGGGTCTGTCTCGAAGGCCGGCGGCAGCGTCACGTAAAGCCCTTCGGAGGCCTGACCGGCGATCTTGGAAATGTCCGGATTGCCGACCCCTTCCGGGCCCATGAAGGGTGCATCGAAGCCCAGCTCACGCGACTGACGCAGCAAGAGGCCCAGCTCCGGGTGATAGCCGCCGTAGTAGACGAAGTCGACATTCTCCTTCTTGAGCTTGGAGATCAGCGCCGAAAAATCCTTGTCGCCTGCCGTGATGCCCTCGAACAGCACCACATCGATGCCGGCTTCCTCGACGGTATCGCGCACGCCGGTGGCGATGCCTTCCCCGTACTGCTGCTTGTCGTGGATCACGGCCATGTGCTTGGGCTTGACCGTCTCGGCGATATAGCGCCCGGCGACCGGCCCCTGCAGGGAATCCAGGCCGATGGTGCGGAAGACCAGCTCATAGCCCTGCTCGGTGATGGTCGGGCTGGTGGACGCCGCCGTGATCATCATCACGCCTTCCTCGGCGTAGATGTCCGAGGCCGGCTGGGTCGCACTGGAGCACAGGTGGCCGATCACGTACTGGACACCGTCATTGACGATCTGGTTGGCCACCGCCACCGCCTGCTTGGGATCACAGGCGTCATCGTATTTGACGCCCTTGAGCATCTCGCCGTCGACGCCACCGGCGGCATTGATCCGCTCGATGGCCATCTCGGCACCGATGAACTGCATGTCACCGTACTGGGCAACCGGCCCCGTGACAGGGCCTGCCATGGCGATGGTGATATCGGCCTGAGCCTGGGTGGACATCGCCGCGGCGATACCGAGAGCGAGAAGAGACCTGCGCATCATGATGAGAATTCCTGTTCCCGATTATTGTTGTACTACGGCCGGGCAGACCTGACTGACGCCTGGTGCCAACGCTGGGCTGACCGAAAAAGGCTGGCGACAGTGTCTGTCATTCGCTGACCTTGTGCGCCGCTGCCAGCCTGCAGGCAGGGGGTCGACACGTCAGGAATGCCTTGAAAGCATTATTGGCAGCAGCGAATACGCATGTAAAGTGACCGTTTGGGCGCTTATGAATGCGGCTCGGCAGCCTGCCAATAGTGAAAAGCACCACGCTTCCCAATATGGCCAGACAATCCTCGGAAAACCCGATTAAAGCCAGTCATTGGCACATGCCAACACGCGGATAACAGGATTTCCCTCTCCTCTTGCACCATCAGGACGCGCCGCAGCCCCCTGCCCGGCTACGCCCAAGGTTGTAAGAGAAGCAATGCTGCCGCCCTCCCCGAGCAACCGGTTGCCCCTGAGCCATGCACTGAGCTGCCATGTGATGATTTGCGAAGCATAGGCAAGATAACGGGATAACTCACTGATGACGCTTGCGCAACACATATCCGCCGCGCGCTGGTACCAGGGTGCCTGCAGACAGGCACACGCCAGCCCTGAACGCCACGCGCCCGACGATGGGTGACATCGTCGGGCGCGCAGGGTAATGCCTTTGGCAACGCGAAAGCTGGGAGATGGAGAGTAGCGTCAGCCCAGCGCGATCAGGCGATTGCGGACGTCGTTGATCTGGTCGCGCAGTCGACCGGCTTCCTCGAACTCGAGGTTCTTGGCCGCGGCAAACATGGCATCTTCGAGACGGCTGATCTCCTTTTCAAGCGCCTGAGGACCTTCGGCCGCCAGCGCGGCGTAGTCCGGCGTCTCTTCCGCCACCTGACGCTCGCTGCCCTTGCGACGGCTGCTCTTGCGGCCCGGTGCCTGGGCACCTTCCATAATATCCGCCACCGACTTGGTGATGGTGCGCGGCGTGATGCCGTGCTCGTCATTGAAGGCCATCTGCTTCTCGCGACGGCGTTCGGTCTCGGCGATGGCCCGCTGCATGGAATCGGTGATGCGATCCCCGTACAGGATGGCCTTGCCGTTGGCATTACGCGCCGCACGGCCGATGGTCTGGATCAGGGAGCGTTCCGAGCGCAGGAAGCCCTCCTTGTCGGCATCCAGAATCGCCACCAGCGAGACCTCCGGAATATCGAGGCCCTCTCGCAGCAGGTTGATGCCGACCAGCACATCGAACTTGCCCAGACGCAGGTCACGAATGATCTCGACGCGCTCGACGGTATCGATATCGGAGTGCAGATAACGCACCCGCACGTCGTGCTCGCCCAGATACTCGGTCAAGTCTTCCGACATGCGCTTGGTCAGCGTGGTGATAAGCACGCGCTCGCCCACCTGGGTGCGCGCCTTGATCTCGGAGAGCACATCATCGACCTGGGTCGAGGCCGAACGCACCTCGATGATCGGATCGAGCAGTCCAGTTGGACGTACCACCTGCTCCACCACCTGGCCGGCATGTTCTTCCTCATAGGGGCCAGGCGTCGCCGAGACGAATACCGTCTGCGGCAGGATGCTCTCCCACTCCTCGAATTTCATCGGGCGGTTGTCGAGGGCCGACGGCAGGCGGAAGCCGTACTCCACCAGCGTCTCCTTGCGCGAACGGTCACCGCGGTACATGCCGCCGACCTGCGGCACGCTGACGTGAGACTCGTCGATGAAGACCAGTGCATCCTTGGGCAGGTAGTCGAAGAAGGTCGGCGGCGCATTGCCGGGATCACGCCCCGACAGATAGCGCGAGTAGTTCTCGATGCCGTTGCAGTAGCCCAGCTCCATCATCATCTCGATGTCATAGAGGGTACGCTGCTCCAGGCGCTGGGCCTCGACCAGCTTGTCGTGCTTGCGCAGGTAATCGAGGCGCTCGACGAGTTCTTCCTTGATGCGATCAACCGCGGCGACGATGGTCTCGCGCGGCGTCACGTAGTGACTCTTGGGATAGATGGTCATGCGCGGCACCGACTCGGTTACTTCACCGGTCAGCGGATCGAACAGCCGGATGGAATCGATCTCGTCATCGAACAGCTCGACACGCACCGCCTGCTCTTCGGAGTCGGCCGGGAAGATGTCGATCACGTCGCCACGCACCCGATAGGTACCGCGCCGGAAATCCATATCGTTGCGAGTGTACTGCAGCTCCGCCAGACGCCTTAGGAAGCCACGCTGGTCGATCTGCTCACCACGATTGAAGTGCAGGCGCATCTTCAGGTATTGATCCGGATCCCCCAGGCCGTAGATGGCCGAGACGGAGACCACGATGATCGCATCGCGGCGTTCCAGCAGCGCCTTGGTCGCCGACAGGCGCATCTGCTCGATATGGTCGTTGATCGAGGCATCCTTCTCGATGAAGGTGTCCGAGGAGGCGACGTAGGCTTCGGGCTGATAGTAATCGTAATAGGAGACGAAATATTCGACGGCGTTGTCGGGGAAGAACGACTTGAACTCGCCGTACAGCTGTGCCGCCAGCGTCTTGTTGGGGGCCATGACGATGGCCGGGCGCTGCAGACGCTCCACGATGTTGGCCACCGTGAAGGTCTTGCCGGAGCCGGTCACGCCCAGGAGGGTCTGATGCGCCAGACCCGCGTCCAGGCCGGTGATCAGCTTCTCGATGGCCGCCGGTTGGTCACCGGCCGGCTGAAACTTGGAATCGATGCGAAATGATTTGCTCATGCGCTCTCAATGGTGGCAGTCAGTCAGGTCTTCAACTGACGACAGGCAGATGATTGCCCAGCGGCATCATTCGCTCGCGGGCGCTTCTCGACTGGTCACCAAGACCCGGGTGCTGGTCATCAGGCGATGGATGGGGCAACGCTCGGAGATCTCGATCAGACGCGCGCGCGTCTCGGCGTCCAGCTCATGGCCCTCCTCGGCCAGAAACTGCATGCTGACCGTGAGGCGGTATTCGCTGTCGCTGCCACGGCGCTCGTCGCTGTCGTCCCGGTCCACCGTGGTGGTGATCCCCGCCAGCGGCAAGCCCTTGCGCCTTGCGTACATCTGCACGGTGATCGACTTGCAGGCCCCCAGCGACAGGTCGAAGTAGTCATGCGGGTCCGGAGCGCTCTCGTCGCCACCGACCACCGCCGGCACATCGACCAGCAACTCATCAAAGCTAGCGACCTGTACCCGCTGCACGAAACTGCCTGACCGACGGCTGATTACCTCGATGCTCATTCGTCACCTCCCTGTCGCTGATCTGTCCGTGATCCCGCTCATGAGACGTTGCCTGCTCGCCGCCTGTCCAGCGTCACCGCACTGCGGTCACTTGACCTTGTAACCGGCCTTCTCGACCGCCTTGACCAGCGCGTCATAACGCACCTGACCGTCGACTTCGGCAAAGCCACGCCCGACCTCGGCTTCCTTGACGCCATCCATCATCATCAGCGCCGTGGTGACCTTGTTGACGTCCTTGACGCTCTCGACGCCGATCAAAGTAAGAGAAAAACTGGCCATCGTGTCATTCCTGTCATGCGGTAAAAAAGGGGCGCCGCGGCGCATTGCAGCCGTCAAGAATAGCACGGTTGCCTGGCAGTCAGCGCGGAGCAGACGCTTCGCAAGCCAGGCCGCAGAAACGCCTGGCAGGACGGGAGCCCAGATTTGCCCGTTCTTTTACTGCCACTTGAGGCACAAGGGGCTGACAGCCGCCAGCTGGCGCGTGACAATGCGGGCATCCGACATGCCGCATGGTTGCCAGAGCGCCACCGGCAGTTCACTCCTTCGCAACAGGATGGTGGTAGATGAATCCCTTCAAGACCCTGATGCAAGACCACGGCTACCAGCTCGGCGAGGACGGCCGCCTGACGCTGGGTGAGCCAGACGATGCCTCCATGCCAATCGCTGGCATAGCTGACCGCACCCTGGCCGAAAATGGGTTGACCCCGCTGGGCAATTTCGAAGTCCTCGAGGTCTGCGGCAAGGATGGCGAACGCTTTCTGCAGGGGCAGACCTCACAGCAGCTGAGTCTGGTCGATGGCGAGCTGGCGCCGCTGACGACCTTCTGCACACCGAAGGGGCGCATTCTGGCCATGGCTCAGCTGCTGCGCGTCAGCGAAGAGCGCCTGTGGCTGGTGATGCCGGCTGGCACCGCCGAACCGCTGCGCGCCCATCTGGCCAAGTTCGCGCCCTTCTACAGGGTGACGCTGGAGGTGTCGTGCGAGCTGAGCGTGCTCGGCCTTCTCGGCGAACAGACTCTGGCGGCCTGTGCCGACGCCCTGGCGGCACCGGCTCTGCCCGCGTACGACCTGGCCATGCGCTCGGTTCTCCAGTCGCCCCTGCAGTCGAGCGAGGAAGAAGAACCGCAGACCTGCGCGCTGGCTCGCCAGCCGTCAGGCGATACCCCGCGCGCGATACTGGTCGGCCCGCATGCCACCCTGGCAAGCCTCGCGACGGCGCTTTTTGCACGCGATGTGGCCGCCAGCGACGAAACCCGCTGGCGCCTGGAAGATATTCGCGCCGGTCTGCAGTGGGTCACTTCCGCGCAGACTGACAGCTGGCTGCCGCAGATGCTCAATCTGGAAGCCCTCGCCGCGATCAGCTTCAAGAAAGGCTGCTATACCGGTCAGGAAGTCGTGGCACGTGCCCACTTCCGCGGTCAGGTCAAGAAGCGCCTGCAACGCCTGACGACAATGCAGCCGGCCGATTTGCCGGCGGTGGGCAGCAAGGTCACATCTCCCGATGGCAAGTCCCTTGGCGAGGTGCTGCAGGCAGCCCATGATGAGCAGGGACGCCTGGAGCTGCTGGCCGTGATCAGCCTGCGTGATGAAGAGATCGCGTTGGCATTAGAAGATGGCACCGAGCTTGAGCGCAGCGCACTGCCCTATGCCGTCGAGCGTCGCGACCCGGAGCAGCTCAAGGGCTGAAGGGTACGGTTTGAAGCACTGATTGCTTCCCAGACACCAAAAGAAAGCCCCGCGCGTGCCAAGGTGCGGGGCTTTTGACAGTCGGGATTGCTGATTTCAGGCGCCTGCCGGGGCTCACAGCCCTTACAGCCCTTCCGGCAGCCAGCCATCCCCTGCGATAAGGTGCTCGATCAGCTCCTGCACCGGCATCGGTCGTGCATAGAGATAGCCCTGATGCAGCGAACAGCCATGTGCGAGCAATTCCGCCCGCTGCTCTGGCGTCTCGATACCTTCTGCTACCACCGCAAGATGGAAAGCCTCCGCCAGGCCCAGCATTGCTTCGATCATGGCCTGCCCCTTGCTGGAGCCAAGCGCCATCACGAACTGGCGATCGATCTTGAGCTTGTCGAACGGCAACTGCTGAAGCTGTGACAGCGAGGAGTAGCCCGTACCGAAATCGTCCAATGCCAATGCCACGCCGTGAGCCCGGATGGTCTGGAACAGCACGGCGAGTGCCTGGATGTCATCCGGCAGCTGGCTCTCGACCAGCTCAAGCGTCAGGCGCTCACACAGCTCCGGATGCCGGAACAACATTTCCAGGTCTGACAGGAAGCGCTTGTCCATCATGTGGCGCACGGTCACGTTGACGCTCAGATGCAACTCATGGCCGCTTTCGTGGACGCGCATCAAGGTCGCGATGCTTTCCTTGAGCACCCAGCGCCCCAGCGCGACATCCAGGCGTGCGGACTCGACGATCGCCATGAAATCCGCCGAGCCCATCAAGCCATGTTCGGGGTGCTGCCAGCGAATCAACGCCTCCGACAGCTGCAAGCGGCCGCTACGCCCATCGACGATCGGCTGCACGAAGAGCCTGAGCTGATTCTCACGCAGCGCGACGGTGAACTCGGCCTCCAGCTGCTTGAGGCGACGCAACTCACGCTCCGCCTCCTCATCGAAGAAATGCCACTCACGTTGGCACTGCTGGGTATCGTGCAAGGCACGCTCGGCGCGATAGACCAGCGCATCCACCTGGTGGCCATCCTCGGGGTAGCGCGTGATGCCCAGACTCGGCTGCAGATAGATCACCTCATCATTGAGCGTGACCTTGTCACGCACGGCATTCAGCAGGTTGTCCAGCCAGCCACTGATACCGCCACGCGTCGCTTCCAGCAGCCGGCGCTGGACCATGATCAGCAGCCTGTCGGTCTCGAGGCGCGCCACATCGCCCGAATTCCCCAGCAAGGGAGCGATACGCTTCTTGACCTGCTCCAGCTGGTGATTGCCCGGCTCGGCGCCGGCATGATCATAGAGCACCTGCAAACCGCCAATCCGCAGCGCCATCAGCACGAAGCCCTCCATCGGCGCGACCTCACCCAGCTGATCAATCCGCACCTTGATCAGGCGCAGCATGCCTTCACGGCTGAGCAGGCCGGTATCGAGATCCGTCTCGCGCTCCTCGAGCAACTGGTGCTGGAGCAGCACGCGTTCCTGCTCCAATCCTCGTACCACCAGCGTATCGAGGGTCATGTCCAGCAACGGCATCATCTCGGTGGGATTGAGTTGGTGGCCACGACTGGCCACCAGCAGCGATTCGCTGCGCCCGGGATGCGGCGAGACCGAATACCCCATCAGCTGGCTGGCACCCAGTCGCTGGCACAGCAGCAGCGCGCGGTCATTCGGCTCATTGGCATTCCTGTCGACGCTCCCATCGCCTTCGCGCCGCGAGCGATCATCGGCTGACACGCACACGCGTCCCACCGGCAGGCGCCAGAGAGGATCATGCCGCAACGATTCCTCACTCAACCACTCACGCTCATCGTGACTCTGCAGGATCAGGTAGCCAGCGTTGGGGTTTCCCACCTCACGCCGATAGAGGATGATCTCTGCTCCCAGCATCTCGCGCACGCGCTGCAGATACCGGGTGAGAGACGCTCGCGCATTCTGCGGCGTGTGGGTTTCATAGGGGGCGCTCAGGAATTGCTGGTTGAGGATGCTGTGGCGCTGGTATTGATGCTCGAGATAGGCGCCATAGGCCTGGCTCGCTCTGCGGCGCCGACTGTCGCGCACCAACATGCCGATGGTCCCCATGCCCGCAAGCAAAATGATCAACAGCAACACCGCCAGCGGAGCGCCCATCTCCTGCAGCAACTGAGCGACGCGGTTTTCATTCTGCCAGCAGGCCTTGGCATGGTTGTAGCGATCGGCACGGCCGGACGCCGGCAAGGCCACGCAGACCTGCTGCGTCGCGATGGGCTGTGGCATGGCATTGCTGACCACCTGCAGACCCTTCAAGCCCAGTACGGCCGCCTGCTCATCGAGCAGGTCTGCCGTGAGCGGCATGCCCAGTATCAACAACCCCTGCTCGTCTCGCGGTGGCAAGGCCTCCTCATCCTCGTAGAGCCCCTGCACGCCGATCAGCCATGGCTGGTGGTCGACGATCAACCAGGCCAGCTGAGGCTGCGTCGGTGACTGACGGGCAACCTGCATGACGGGGGCGAGCGCACGTCGCCAGCTCACCGGCTGCTTGCCCAGCCAGTCGGCCCCCGGCGATCCGGCGTTGTGCTGGACCCAGGCTACCACCTGGCCATCGCCACGCACCGCAGAGATCAGATGTATGCCGGTATTGATGGCGAATTCGGGGCCATACATGTACTCAAGCCAGGTCGTGTCGAGCTTGGGCTCGCGCAGAAACCTAGTCACGGCTTCTTCCCAGTAGCCGTTTTCCTGCAACTGCCCCTCGAGCAGGCGCTGTTCACTCCTGATCCACAAGGCCAGCCGCTGCCTGTCGGATTCATGATCCGCCTCGCGGGATTGCGTGATCTGGCTGGCCGTCAACCAGGCGGTGGCCAGCAATGCCGCCAGCAACAGCAGCGGCAGCAGGTACATCCGATAGCGGGGGCCAGCAGGCAGGAAGGCGTGCGCGAAGACAGCAGAGGACTCATGTGACGACACACGAGAGGAGGAACGCGGTGCTGAAGAATCTGACATTGATTTACCGATGATGAGGCGACCTCCTGAACCGGGTCGGCAGGCTGTCACCTGGCCTTTGAGGTCAGTCTAGATCAGACGTTCAGTTGAAGAATACGCTGCACATTCGTCGTGGTGGATAACGCGATATCGTGGCGACTGCTCGAGCGGAGCTCCGCCACCACGTCCGCGACCTTCGCCACTCGCGATGGCTCATTGCGCTGGCCCTGAAACCCGCACAGCGGCATGTCGGGGCTATCGGTTTCCAGAACGAAGCCATCGTCGGGCAGTGACGCCACCACTCCGCGCAGCTTGTTGGCACGCGGGTAGGTCACGCTGCCGCCCAGCCCCAGCACAAAGCCAAGCTCGAGAAAGCGCTGTGCCTGCACCTGACTGCCCGCGAAGGCATGGATGATGCCGCCACGGGTGAGTCGTGCCTGCTTGAGGCGCTTGGCCACTTCGTCGTTGGCGCGCACGCAGTGCACGATGACAGGCAAGGAGAATTCGCGTGCCATGCTCAGCTGGGACTCGAACAGCTGCCATTGGGCGTCATGATCGGCCAATCGCGTATCGAAGCCACATTCTCCCAACGCGACGATCTTGCCAGCATGCTGGTCGAGAGCCTGATGAAGCGACGCCAGCGCGTCATCGCCATGCTCGGACAGAAAATAGGGATGCAACCCCAGGGCACCGAACATACGCGCCGATGAACCCGCCAGCGCCAGCACTGCCGGGAAGCTTGCCACCGTGGTGGCGGGCACCACGAAGGCCGAGACGTCTTCATGCTCGGCACGCGCGATGACCGCCTCACGATCCGGCGTGAAGTCAGCGAAATCCAGATGGCAATGGCTGTCGATCAGCATGGAATCTCCCAGGGATGGTCGTACAGCCATCGTGCTATATCAGCGTGTGTCAAACAAACGAAGGGACCGGCCTGGTGGCCGGTCCCTTGTGGACAAGTGTCGATATTGCTTGTTAGTGGTCGTGACTGGCGCAGATGGCCTAGGCCGCCTCCACCGGCGCTGCCGACGCCAGTTCGGAGGTGCAATGACCACAACGGGTCGCCGCCAGCGGCACCCTGGAAAGGCAATACGGGCAATCCTTGTCGGTGACCTCTTCGGGCGCTTCCTCGGCTTCCTTCTTGAGCTTGTTGATCTGGCGGATCAACACGAAGACCGCCAGCGCCACCAGCGCAAAACTGATGATGGCATTGATGAACAAGCCATAATTCAGCGTCACGGCTCCCGCTTCCTTCGCGGCATCCAGGCTGGCATAGGGGGCAGCCTGAGCGCCTTCCTTGAGCACGATGAAGAAATTCGAGAAATCGACTCCCCCGATCAGCAGCCCGATCAGCGGGTTGAGCATGTCCCCCACCAGACTCTTGACGATCAGTGTGAATGCCCCGCCGATGATGATGCCGACGGCCATGTCGACGACGTTACCCTTGACGGCAAAATCACGAAATTCCTGCATGAATCCGGACATCTGTCATCTCCTGTCACTCGCTAACCATCCGGTGAATTGCCACGCATCATGCATGGCCCGCACTGAGACACATTCCACGCCATTGTTGTTGTCATTGTCTGCGCCCTACCGACCTTCGCCCCAGCAAGCTTCATCACACGGATGCCAGCAAGACAACATGACCCAAACATTATGCCGTGCTGATGCCGCGCCATGAGTTGGCTGTGTAAACGTAGGGTTACACGCATATCTGGACACAAAAAACGCCACCCCTCGGGGTGGCGTTCTTCATGACGTGATCGACAGTCTCGCTATCGCAGCGTCGCTGTGGCAGCGCCATTACTACATCGCCGCTAGGGCAACGCCATTGAGGCAACGCCGTTGCGGCAGCGCCGCTGTGGCAACTTTCTCAGTGCTCACGGGTCGCACGGAAGGTGATGTCCGGCCAGCGTTCCTGGGTCAGCTGCAGGTTGACGCGGGTCGGCGCGATGTAGGTCAGCCAGCCGCCGCCGTCGTAAGCCAGGTTGGCACTGGCCTTGCGTTTGAAGTCTTCCAGCATCTTGGTGTCATCGCAGTAGATCCAGCGTGCGGTCTGCACGTTGATCGCCTCATAGATGCACTCGACCTTGTACTCTTCCTTCAGGCGGTGAGCGACCACGTCAAACTGCAGCGTACCGACGGCACCGACGATCAGGTCGTTGTTGTCGAACGGCTGGAAGACCTGGGTCGCGCCCTCTTCGGAGAGCTGCTGCAGGCCCTTCTGCAGCGCCTTCATCTTCAGCGGGTCCTTAAGGCGCACGCGCTTGAAAAGTTCCGGCGCGAAGTGCGGAATGCCAGTGAAGCGCATGTCCTCGCCGATGGTGAAGGTATCACCGATCTGGATGGTACCGTGGTTGTGGAGGCCGATGATATCGCCCGGCCAGGCTTCTTCCACGTGGGAGCGGTCCGCCGCCATGAAGGTCAAGGCGTCGGGAATCTTGACGTCCTTGTTGATGCGCACATGGCGCATCTTCATGTTCTTCTCGTACTTGCCGGAGCAGACACGCAGGAAGGCGACACGGTCACGGTGCTTCGGGTCCATATTGGCCTGGATCTTGAACACGAAACCGGTGAAGCGGTCATCGTGGGCCGTGACTTCGCGGGTATCGGTATCGCGCGGCTGGGGGGGCGGGGCATATTCGACGAAGCCGTCGAGCATCTCGCGCACGCCGAAGTTGCCCATGGCAGTACCGAAGTAGACCGGCGTCAGCTCACCGCGACGATAGGCCTCGAGATCGAACTCGTGAGAGGCGCCTCGCACCAGCTCGACCTCCATGCTCAGCTCTTCGATCAGGTCCTCGCCCAGCACTTCGATGGCTTCGGGGCTGTCGAGGCCCTTGATGCGCACGTCGTCGGGAATGCGGTTGCCCTGGCCCTGCTTGTAGAGATGGATCTCGTCATTGAGCAGATGATAGACGCCCTTGAAGCCCTTGCCGACGCCGATCGGCCAGGTCATCGGCGCGCACTGGATGTTGAGTACCGTCTCGACTTCATCCATCACCTCGATGGGATCACGCGTCTCGCGGTCCATCTTGTTGACGAAGGTCAGAATCGGCGTGGTGCGCAGGCGGCAGACTTCCATCAGCTTGATGGTGCGGTCCTCGACACCCTTGGCGCCATCGATGACCATCAGCGCCGAGTCGACGGCAGTCAGCGTCCGGTAGGTATCTTCGGAGAAGTCCTCGTGCCCGGGGGTATCCAGCAGATTGACCATGCGGTCCTTGTAGGGGAACTGCATCACGGAGGTGGTCACGGAGATACCACGCTCCTGCTCCATCTTCATCCAGTCGGAGGTCGCGTGGCGATCGGCCCGCTTGCTCTTGACCGAGCCGGCCATCTGGATGGCATTCCCGAACAGCAGCAGCTTCTCGGTGATGGTGGTCTTACCGGCATCCGGGTGAGAGATGATGGC
Source organism: Cobetia sp. BMC6 (assembly GCF_029991385.1). Classification (NCBI taxonomy): domain Bacteria; kingdom Pseudomonadati; phylum Pseudomonadota; class Gammaproteobacteria; order Oceanospirillales; family Halomonadaceae; genus Cobetia; species Cobetia sp. BMC6. The sequence goes on along the minus strand of NZ_JAKUMF010000003.1, from coordinate 56,627 downwards.
GAATGTACGGCGCACATCCGCCGCCTTGGCAATCTGGGAATCTGACATGAGCTGAAAGGCATCCGGCCCGACGTGAGGCACGCCGCGCGCACTGTTGGGTGAATAGCAGAACAAGACGAATGGCGCGCATTGTAGCGGCTGGCGCGGCGCGGCAACAGAGGCGAGCGTGATCTACACGCCTTCGATCATCCCTACGCGCGCGAAAATGCCAAGGCCTTACTCCTCGACCTCAGACAGTGTCTCAACGATATGGCACTGTGCCATCACCCCGCCGGCACAGCAGTGCGTCAGGCGCTGCAACTCTTCCTCCATGACGGCGAGGTCGCGCTGACGCTTGCGCACCTCGACCAGCTGCGCCTCGATGCGCGCGTCTATCTGATCGCACGGCAAGGACTGCTGGTCCGCCAGGCCCAGCAAGGCGCGGATGTCATCCAGCGAAAACCCCAGCCTCCGACAACGGCGGATGAAGGTCAGACGCCTGAGCTGTGCATTGCCATACTCACGATAGCCATTGGACGCGCGTCGCATCGGGGCCAACAGCCCCTGCTTCTCGTAGTAGCGGATCGTCACCGCCTGGACATCAGACGCCTTGGCCAGTTGGCCGATGCCCATCGTCACCTCGCCGTGCGATGACGTGAACGATTCCCCTCTCCGTGCGAAATCTCTTGCGGTCATCGATGACTTCTCCTCTCGCCGTGTGTCGCATGTCGATGCATCAACCGTTTCATCAGCCGACTTGACCTTATAGTGACTATAACCTCCATGCTGTCATCAACACGACAGGAGGCCAAGACCCATGAAAAGCTGTTGCGAAAGTAAATCCGGCGAGCTGGCAGAGCTCAGAGCCTCACAGGGCAAGGTCCTGAAGATTCTGCTGGCGCTGAATGCCAGCATGTTCTTCGTCGAATTCACCGCGGCCTGGTGGCTGGGTTCCACCGCGCTGCTGGGGGATTCCCTCGACATGTTCGGCGATGCCAGCGTTTACGCCCTGACTCTCTATGTCCTGCACCGCAGTGTGCGTGAACGCGCAATGAGTGCGCTGATCAAGGGCATCGTGATGCTGTCGCTAGGCCTGATCGTTTTTGGCGAAGCAGGCTACCAAGCCCTCAATGGAGTGGCACCGGCCGCCCACGGCATGGGCGTCTTCGCCCTGCTGGCACTGGTCGTAAATCTCATCTGCTTCGGCCTGCTGTGGCGCTTCAAGTCGGATGATCTCAACATGCGCTCCACCTGGCTGTGCTCACGCAATGACATCATCGCCAATGCCTCGGTCTTCGGGGCCGCGATACTGGTGGGCTGGACAGGCTCCCGCTGGCCGGACGTGCTGCTGGGGGCGGCGATTGCCGCACTCTTCCTGCAGTCCGCCTGGCAGGTGATTCGCGATGCGCGTGAAGAACTGCGCGAGGCCAGAGAGGCCGAGAACGATCAGATACCTGACGACCAGGACGCTTCCAACACCAGCAGCTGTTGCACCCCGCCGACGGCTGCGGTAGTGCTTGAGCAATCTCACGCCAGCAGTTGCTGCTCCAGCAAGCGCTGTGGTTGAAGCACGACGTCGCTGACCCATGACTGCCAGCAACACGAAAGCGCCCCGTCGGTACCGACGGGGCGCTTTCGTGTCTGGATAACACCAGGCTCAAGGGGCCGGACAATCTGGCTGACGCTCGGGGTGAGCCTGCCGGAAGGCTTCCAGTGACTGACAGGCCGCCTCGATGGCCAGAATCCTTGGGTAGTCCATAAGTTCACACTCGAAGCGCCGCGCATTGTAGAGCTGAGGCATCAGGCAGGCATCCGCCATGCCCGGGCTATCGCCATGGCAGAAACGCCCTGCACTTTCCGCCAGCATCACTTCCAGACGCGCGAAGCCCTCGGCGACCCAATGTCGATACCACTCAAGGCGCTGCTGCTGGGTGACCTCAAGCCGATCGGTCAGATAATTGAGCACGCGCGGATTGTTGAGCGGATGCATCTCACAAGCCATGAACTGACACAGTGAGCGCACCTTCGCACGCGCTTCAGGCGCGGAGGGCAACAGCGCCGGGGTGGGCCAGCGCTCCTCCAGATATTCTAGGATCGCGAGCGACTGGCTCAGGACCACAGATGTTGGGGTATCTCCCACCATCAGGGTCGGCACCAGTCCCTGGGGATTGATGGCCAGATAGTCCTCGCTGCGCTGTTCGCCCTTGAGCAGATTGACCGGCACCTGAGCGACCTCAATCCCCTTGAGCGCCAGCGCGATTCTTACCCGATAGCTGGTAGATGAACGGTAATAGCCATACAGACTCATTGAACTCATGCTGAACTCCCCTGTGACGCAGTTGGATGCCGGCCGCCCCTTCGCACTGTCTCGCGCCCAGTTGGCGTGAGGCTTACCGGCGCACGACGTCTTCCCGAGACGTGTCTCTGAGAAGCTCTGCCTGACGACGCCGCCCTCAGGCGTCCAACTGCGTCACCTGCTGATCAATGGCGCCGAAGATGCTCTGGCCATCGCGATCGAACATCTCGATGCGGATGCGATCACCGAAACGCATGAAGGGAGTGCGAATCTCATCGAACAGGATCTTCTCGACCATGCGCACTTCCGCCAGACAGCTGTAGCCCACACCCCCTTCACTGATCGGCTTGCCGGGGCCGCCATCCTTGCCGGGATTGGACACGGTGCCTGAACCGATGATCGCGCCGGCGCCCAGTGGACGGGTCTTCGCGGCATGCGCCACCAGCTGCGGGAAGCTGAAGATCATGTCTGGCCCGGACTCTGGCTCACCGAACTTCTCACCATTGAGATGCACGCTCAGCGGCAGATGCACGCGCCCCTGCTGCCAGGCCTCCCCCAGCTCGTCCGGCGTCACGGCGATGGGCGAGAAGCTTGACGACGGCTTGGCCTGGAAGAAGCCGAAGCCCTTGGCCAGCTCGCCGGGGATCAGTCCACGCAGACTGACGTCATTGACCAGCATCAACAGGCGAATATGGTCCTCGGCCTGCTCCGGACTGACATGCATCGGCACATCATCGGTGATGACGGCGATCTCGCCTTCGAAATCGATGCCATGCTCCTCACTGACACATACGATATCGGCGCTGGGGGCCAGGAAGCTGTCGCTGCCGCCCTGATACATCAGTGGGTCGTGCCAGAAGGTCTCGGGCATCTCGGCGCCACGCGCCTGACGCACCAGCTGCACATGATTCAGATACGCCGAGCCGTCTGCCCACTGGTAACTGCGAGGCAGCGGGGAATGCAGCGCCTGACTTTCCAGCGCAAAAGCGTCCGCCAGCGTGCCATCATTTAGCGCCACGTAGCGTTGCTCGAGCCTGGGCGCCAGCGACGTCCAGTCTTCCAGCAGCGCCTGCAGCGTCGTGGCGACATCCGCGACCTTGACGGCGCGGGTCAGGTCACGGGAGACCAGCAGCAGTGTTCCATCGCGGGAACCATCCTGGCAGGTAGCGAATTTCATGGGTGCCTCCTTGAAGAGCAACGTGAGCAAGAATGCAGGAATTGCCTGGGGTCGGATGACGATGAAAAGTCAAAGGTCATCGCTGATGCAGGGTGGATTGAGGAGTGAATCAAGAGGTGGATTGAGGAGTGGTGTGGGACGTGAAGTGAGACGCGAGTCCCTGCCAGACCGAGCCATAGTCGCGCTGACGAGCGCTCGACGACAGGGCCTGCGGGGTGGGCTGGAACAGATAGCGACTCTCGAACATGAAGGCGAGCGTATTTCCCTGATAGCGGGGGGCAAGTTCCGCCCGACTGGCGGCCTCGAAGGTGGCAGCGTCAGGGCCATGCGGGGTCATGGCGTTGTGCAGACTCGCGCCTCCAGGACGGAAGCCTTCGCGTTTGGCGTCGTACTCACCATGGATAAGCCCCATCAACTCGCTCATCAGGTTGCGATGGAAGTACGGCGGCCGGAAGGTGTTCTCGGCGACCATCCAGCGTGGCGGAAAGATCACGAAGTCCAGATTGGCGACCCCGGCAGTGTCCGACGGTGAGGTCAGCACGGTGAAGATAGAGGGATCAGGATGATCGAAGCTGACCGTGTTGATCGTATTGAAGGTCGCCAGATCATATTTGTAGGGCGCGTAATTGCCGTGCCAGGCCACGACATCCAGCGGTGAATGATCCAGACTCGCGCGCCAGAAACGCCCGCCGAACTTTGCCACCAGCGTGAAGTCACCGGCTTCGTCCTCGAAACGTGCCGATGGCGCGAGGAAGTCACGTGGATTGGCCAGTCCATTGCTACCGATGGGCCCCAGCGAGGGCAGCTCGAGAGGCGCGCCGTAGTTCTCGGCCACATAACCACGACAGCCTTCCGCGTGCCCCGCCAGCGGATTGAGCTGGAACTTGATACCACGCGGGATCACGACGATCTCGCCGCTGGCGACTTCCAGCAGGCCCAGCTCGCTGCGCACCTCGATGGCACCCTGCTGCGGCACGATCAGCAATTCGCCGTCAGCATTGTAGAAAAAGCGCTGCTGCATGCCGCGAGTAAAGGCGTAGAGATGCGTGGCACAGCCCTGCTGCGCCTGGGCATCCCCATTGACCGCCAACGTGATCAGACCTTCCAGAAAATCGCCAGCGCAGAACGCGATGGGGTCCCAGCGCATCGGGTTGGGATCCGGCATTCCCTCGGCCAGCGGTGCGGTGGCGACCTGCGGCATCTCCATGGGCTGATAGGTGCCCTGCACCACCGAGGGCCGAATGCGGTAAAGCCAGCTGCGCAGGTTGTGGCTACGCGGCGCGGTGAAGGCCGAGCCGCTCAACTGCTCCGCGTACAGGCCGTAGGGGCAACGCTGGGGGGAGTTCTGGCCCTGCGGCAAGGCACCAGGCAACGCCTCGCTGGAGACATGATTGCGAAAACCGGCGTGATAACGACACTCAGCATTGCGCTCGCGCATGACGATTCATCTCCTTGTGGGCTCGCGGCTCCTGATGACCCGGGGCATCTACGGCACGACATGCCGCCACCGCCCCAAATAGTAACATATGAAACCATATAGCCAGATCCATACCTTGGCAATCGCCAAAGTGGCCGACTTTTGTCTTGCCCAACATCGAAAGTGGTAACATTGGCAACCTGATCTGGCCGCAATGCTCTGATGCGACAACGCAAGTCAGCCCTCTCACCGAGACAGGTAACTCTCGATGCAACGCACTGATGACACTCCCGAAGCGCGCGATGCCCTTGATGGGGATGCCTCCCAGGACACGCCCCGCTGCGAGCTGGATCTTGACCAGTTTTTGCCCTATCGCCTCAACCGACTGGCCGAGCGTACCAGTGAGGCGATGTTCGCCCGCTATGGCGAGCGCTTCGCCATCAATGTCGCCGAGTGGCGTCTGCTGGCCTGGTTGAGCCGTGGCATACCGATGACCGCACGGGAAATCAGTCTGCGCACCCACATGGACAAGGTACGCGTCTCGCGCGCCGTCAAATCACTGGAGAACCGTGAACTTATCCTGCGTCGTCCGAGCGAGCAGGACCAGCGTGCGCAGCTGCTGGTTCTCACCACCGAGGGTGAGGCCATGCTAGCCGAGCTGATTCCCGAAGCGCGGCGTTTCGAGGATGAGCTGCTCGGTGCGGTCAATGCACGCCAATACCGTGATCTGCTACTCACCATGCAGACCCTGGAGCGACAACTGGATCAACTGCCGGGCAGCGATTGAGCCAGGCATGCAAGACGCTCATCCACAGAACGACAGGGGATTTCCTGGCCGCCATTTCGCGTGATGTATAATTATGGTATAGGTTGTGTACTGTTTTTAAGGAGCCTTGCCAGCATGCATCGCAAACCGCACCTGCCCAGCAAGCTGTGTCAGACCTGCCAGCGCCCCTTCACATGGCGCAAGAAGTGGCAGGATTGTTGGGATGACGTCCGCCATTGCAGTCAGCGCTGTCGACGTAACGCACGCCAGCTGGCACGGGAGGCGCGCGATGACGTCCACTGACCCCTGGCTGGTATGGTTGAACGAGGATCTGCGCCTCGATGACAACCCGGTATGGCAAGCCGCACTCGAGGAGCGAGCCTCGCACCTGCTGGTCGTGCATGTTTTGGCCGAGACGACCTTTCAACCCTTCGGCAGCGTCAGCCCCGAGGAGCCACGCCTGCAGCCGCTCAGCACGGGACGGCAACACGCCCTGCTCGGGAGTCTGGAATCGCTGCGCACTCGACTTCAGGCGCTGGGCAGTGACCTGCTGATCCTCCACGGCGATGCGGCACAACTGATTGGGCAGCTGGCAAAGCAATATGACTGCCGAGGTGTCATCACACGCCGCACTACGGGCGTGGTGGAACAACGACAGCAACGCGCGGTGGCAAACCAGTGTCGCCTGCGGCGATTGAACGGTGGTTTGCTGCTGGACGAAGACGAGCTGCCGGAACCGCTCACCGCGCTCCCCGAGAGCTTCAGTGCCTTTCGGCGCAAGCTGGAGAAGGCCCGCCCGAGCCTTCCCGACATGCCTGCCCCGCGACAAGCGCCCTCCCGGCTACCCGGCTGGCCAGAGGCCGCCCCTCGTGGCTTTCAGGGCGCGGCCAGGCATCTGCTCAAGGCTCGCCACTGGCAGGCCGATACCCGTGGCGAATACAACTTTTCCCCCGGAGAGCCCGCCGGCTTGCAACGCCTGCAGGATTACCTGAGCCCGGCCTTCGCCGGCCAGTACAAGACCACCCGCAATCGCCTCTGCGGCGCGGACTTCTCGACCCGCTTCTCCGTGTGGCTGGCACTGGGCTGCCTGTCGCCGCGGCGGATACTGGATGCACTGCACAGCTTTCAGACCACACTGCCCGAGCACTGCGCGCATCCGCAGGCTGCCTTCAAGGACAGCGACTGGATCCGTGTCGAGCTTTTATGGCGCGAATATTTCCACTGGGATGCACGGCGGCTGGGCAGACACACCTTCACGAGCGAGTCTCCAAGCCACGACGGGGCTCAATCGTACGGCCATGAGCTGGGGTCGGAAGCGCTTGAACGCTGGCAGACCGGAATGACCGGGGTGCCATGGGTCGATGCCGGCATGCGCGAACTGGCGGCTACCGGCTGGCTGAGCAACCGCATGCGCCAGAACGTGGCGAGCTTTCTGGTCAAGGACCTTGGCGTGGACTGGCGCCAGGGAGCGGCCTGGTTCGAACATCAGCTACTGGATCACGACGTCGCCTCCAACTGGGGCAACTGGCGCTATCTGGCGGGTATCGGGCGTGACCCACGCGGGGATCGCCACTTCAACATGATGAAGCAGGCACGCCAGCATGACCCTCTCGGCCATTACGTCAGCCGCTGGATACCTGAACTTGCGACACTGCCCGCCGGCATGCAGCGCCATGCGCCCTGGCTCGCCTGGTCAAGCAGCGCCGGACGCGACAGAACAACGGCTCACTATCCGCGCCAGCCAATCACGCATGTCGAGGATTGGAAGGCCCACCTGACCGACATCACACCGACACGCGTGACGCCCTGGCCGAGTGGCTCCTTCGAGCGGGGCTGACAACCATTGAATCCCGAAGAGAGCACCACCAAGCGGTCACGACGCAGAGGAGGCGACCCAGGGAATCCCCTGGCGCCTTGGCGCTAACTGTCCGTCAGGGCTGCACTTTATGCGCCTTATTCACTATCATGGCCGCATTCCTCGCAGGAGTTGTCATGAATCAGCCGCTACCGCCACCACTGTCCACGCCGCACCGCAATCTCATTCGTCTGACCATCGCGCGCGGCATCACCTGGACCGGCTTTCTCATCCTGATCATCTTCGGGATCGAGATCATCGGCTTTCAGCTCAACGTGCTGCCCGTCATCTCGATCATCATCGCGATGGGGCTGGTCAATGTCGCGACCTGGTGGCGTCTCGGGCAATCTCACCCTGTCACCGACACCGAGAACCTGATTCACCTGCTGGTGGATATTGCCGGTCTGACGATGCTGTTCTTTCATACCGGCGGCTCCACCAACCCCTTCGTGCCCTATTATCTGGTGCCGGTGACCATGGCGGCCGCAACGCTCCCGTGGCGCTATGCCTGGGTGATTGCTGCAGTAGGCATGGGCTGTTACAGCTTCCTGATGGTGTTCTATGAGCCGGTGCCGCAGCTGGCGACCTATGAGCTGGGCGGACGCATCAGCCTACATGTCATCGGCATGTGGCTGAACTTCGGCCTGTCGGCGTCTCTGGTGACCTACTTCATCTACAAGATGGCCCATGCGCTGCGCACCCGGGAGCAGGCGCTGTCCACCACGCGTGAGGCCGCCCTGCGTAGCGAGCAGGTATTGGCAGTGGCCAGCCAGGCCGCCGGCACCGCGCATGAGCTGGGCACCCCGCTCTCCACCATGGCGGTGCTGTTGAGCGAGATGCGCGAGGATGCCAAGGACAGGAACAACCCTCAGCTAGAGGATGATCTTGCCCTGCTGCGCAGCCAGGTCGACACCTGCAAGCAACGCCTGCAGGCGATGGTGGCCGCGGCCGACCGCCGCCGCATGGAGCAGCCTCAACCCATCAATGCTGCCCAGTGGCTGGAAGAAATCGTGCAGCGCTGGCTGGTAGTGCGCCCGGACGTGCAGCATAGCGTCGAGGTGACGCCCGGCGCTGAACAGGCCTCCATGCTGGTGGACACCACGCTTGAGCAGGCGCTGATGAACCTGCTCAACAATGCCGCCGACGCCTGCCCGGATGATATCGAGATCACCCTGGAGCAACGCGATCAGGAAGTGCTGATCGACATCCGCGATCATGGCGAAGGTGTGCCCATGGCGGTGGCGGATCAACTGGGTGAGACCTTCATCTCCACCAAATCCAAGGGCATGGGCATCGGCCTGTTCCTCACGCATGCCACCATCAATCGGTTCGGTGGCGGCGTCAGTCTGTACAACCACGAAGATGGCGGCACCTTGACGGAAGTGCGCCTCCCCCTTCATCTGACATGATGGCGGCAAAGACCGCCCAAGCGAGAACCCTGATGAGCGATGCAACCCGACTGCTGATCATCGACGATGATGAATTCTTCTGCCAGGTCACCGCGCGCGCCATGACGCGTCGCGGCTATGAAGTGGAAGTGGCCCGCGATGAGGCCCAGGCACTCAGCGTGGCGCGCAGCCACCGCCCGGAGCTGATCACGCTCGACCTGAAGCTGGAGCAGAGCTCTGGCCTCAAGCTGCTGCCCGAGCTGATCGCTCTGCTGCCTGACACGCGTATCGTGGTGCTGACCGGTTATTCCAGCATCGCCACCGCGGTGGAAGCCATCAAGCTCGGCGCGGTCAACTACCTGTGCAAGCCCGCCGATGCCGACGAGATTCTCAACGCATTCAACCGCGAAGGCGGTGACCCGGCCGCCGAGATTTCCGACAACCCGCCGTCGGTCAACCGCCTGACCTGGGAGCACATCCAGAAGGTGCTCAACGAGCACGATGGCAACATTTCCTCCACAGCCCGCGCCCTGGGAATGCACCGTCGCACCCTGCAACGCAAGCTGCAGAAGCGCCCGGTCAAGCGCTGAGATAGCGCCGCTGCCCTGGCCTGCACCTAGGCGACAATTTGCTGACGACCAAGCAAAAGCCCTCACCATCCTCGCTCGCAAGCGCGATTCGATGGTGAGGGCTTCGAGTCACTGCACTGACTGTAATGCGTCGGATCTCAATGATAAGCCGTTATTGCGCCGTCCACCCCAGGTCCATGTTGAAGCTGGAGCCGGTCACTGAACCTGCCTTGTCGGAGGCAAGCCACACCGCCATGTCCGCCACTTCGGAGGGGTCGATCATTTGCTTGATCGCTGCTCCCTTGAGCATGACCTTCTCGATCACTTCATCTTCTGGCATGTCATTGAGCTTGGCCTGTTCGGCGATCTGCTTGTCGACCAGCGGCGTGCGTACATAGGCCGGGCAGATGGCATTGGCGGTAATGCCACTTTCCCCACCCTCTAGCGCAGCAGTTCTGGTCAGACCCATCAAACCATGCTTGGCACTGACGTAGGCCGCCTTGCCCGGGGACGCGACATGGGCGTGAATGGACGCCATATTGACGATGCGCCCATACCCATTCTTCTCCATGTGCGGCCAGGCCGCCTGGATCAGCGTGAATGGCGCACTCAGCATCAAGGCGATGATCTGATTCCACTTGGCTTCGGGGAAGTCCTTGATACGCTCGACATGCTGGATGCCGGCATTGTTAACCAGGATATCGAGGCGCCCGAAACGGGACACGGCTTCTTCTACCGCCGCGCGACACTGCTCAGCATCCGTCAGGTCGGCCTTGAAGAAGGCAGCCCCTGCCTTGTCGGCGACCTCTGCCCCCTCATCACTGAAATCGACCGCCAGCACCTGATGCCCGGCATCGCACATCGCTTGCATGATGGCGGCGCCGATACCGCTGGCGGTACCGGTCACCAGTGCAACACGGGCAGGGGAAGATTGTTGTTCACTCATGCGAATCTCCTGACAGAGGGTAATGTCATGCTGCTCTGCAACATATAATGAAGATAGCGCTAATCTAGCCGTCTTTACCACCCGACCATCGCCGAGTTGCACTCCGCGCTGGCATTATCGAGCGCCAGCCAGCATCACAGCCGCATGATGCATTCGACGCAATCATTGACCTCCGCTGACGCAACCCGGCCGACAGGCGCTATTCACGACGAGAAGCGAACCTGCTATGACAGGAAGCGAACCTGCACCAGCAGCCCCGGGGCCTGGGGCGTTCCCAAGGGGCTCTCCTTCAGCGCCAGCGCTGCGCCTAGACGTTCGGCGAGCTCGCGCACGATGGATAGGCCCAGCCCGGAACCTTGAGTCTTCTGGCCGGCCAGACGCACGAAGCGTTCAAAGACGCGCTCGCGTTCACGCAGCGGGATTCCGGGGCCCGTATCGGCCACTTCCATGCGCCATCCAGCATCGTCGCGGCGGATATCCAGGCGCACCTCTCCGCCTTCTGGCGTATAGCGCAGCGCATTATCGAGCAGATTGCGCAGCAGCACGTAGAGGCCGTTCTCATGACTGACCAGCTGCGCGCCAGGTTCAACCTCGATATGCAGCTTGATGCCTCGCTGGCGTGCCATGGGGCCCAGATCCCGCGCCAGCTCATTGGTCAGCTGGGCGAGATCGACGGAGCGACGCGGTGCCTCTGCCCCGCTTTCCAGTCGTGACAGGGTCAACAGCTGCTCCACTACCCGTGTCATGCGATTGACGCCATCCACGATCATGCGTGCCGAGCGCCGCGAGGCCTCATCCCTGGCATCGGCCTCCAGATTCTGGGCATGCACCTTGATGCCCGCTAGGGGAGTCCGCAATTCATGGGCCGCATTGGCCGTGAAGCGCCGCTCCTTGTCAAGGGTGTCCGCCAGGCGCACCAGCAGCCCATTGAGGGCATCCACCATGCCGCGTATCTCGTCAGGTGCCTCGCTGGCATCCAGCGGCTCGAGGTACCCGGGTTGACGGGCCGTGATCTGATGACTGATGCGCAATACGGGACGAAAACCCCGCGAGACCGCCACACCGATCAGCAAGGCGATCACGAGCAACCCGACCACCAGCGCCAGCACGTTGTGCAACGCAATCTGGCCGGTCAGTTCATCGCGCACATCTTCACGCTGGGCCGCCGTGACCCAGATGCCACTCTCGGGGAAATACAGCGTGAAGGTGAACCAGTCATGATGATTGTCATGCTGCATGCCATAGCCAGGCACCGGCAGGTAATCCAGCGCCACAGAGGGTGAAGAGAGGCCAAGCAACGGCTGGCCCAGCGCATCCCACATCTGGAAGATCAGTTTGTCTTCATAGACATGCCCCAGCGGGGATTTCTCGTGACCATCGGCAAAGCTCAAGGAGGGTGGACGCAGGCTGAACTGGCCCGATGTCATCTGCTGCAACTTTTCCTGACGCGCGGCCGGTGTCAACGACGCCAATTGAGACTGATAGAGCCGCCCCAGCATGCGTGCATTCTGGGCCAGCTCAGCGTCGAACAGCTCATCAATCTGCTCGCGGGAGTCGAAGTAGCTCCAGGCAGCGGCCGTCCCCAGCACGATCACGACGCCACCAATCAGGTTGCGCCGCAGGAAACTGCGGATGGATTTCACGTGAGTTCCCCCAGCCGATAGCCCACGCCGCGCACGGTCTTGACCACCCCGGTGCCGAACTTGCGGCGCAGATGGTGCACATGTACCTCGATGACATTGCTCTCGACATCGCCATCCCAGCCATAGAGCTGCTCGACGAGCTGATCTCGGCTGAAGACACGGCTGGGGTGCAGCAGCAGGAACTCCAGCAGATCAAACTCGCGCCGTCCCAGCGCGACCTCACTACCGGAGAGCGTGACAGTGCGGCCAGCTTGATCAATGCGCAACGGCCCCAGCTGCAGGCAACCGCTGGCCTGCCCGGCATGGCGCCTGACCAACGCACGCAGACGCGCCACCAGCTCGGCAATGTCGAACGGCTTGACCAGATAGTCGTCCGCGCCGCCGTCCAGACCACGTACCCGGTCGCTGATGTCATCACGTGCCGTCAGGATCAATACCGGTAACGTCTGGCCCTGACGGCGCAGGTGACTCAAGACCTGCAGACCGTCGAGATCCGGCAGGCCAAGGTCCAGCACCAGCACATCAAAGGGCGAATGCTTGAGCGTGGCGGCAACGTTGGCGCCCTCCTTCAACCATTCAGTGCTCATGCCTTCGCGGCGCAGGGTATGGTTGACCCCCTCCCCCAACAACGGATCATCTTCGACGAGCAGAACTCGCATCTGGACTCCTTGAAATCGTTCTGATTCTGCCATGTCATATCAGGACATGAGACAAGACGTCCGCCACCGAAAGGTGACGGACGTTGGAAGCAAACCTCGGGATAGCACATCGCCTGTGTCGATGGATCAGCCAGCCATCACACACCGCTGCGTGCACGACGCCCCGGGTGTCGAGCATGGCGCCACCTGGCCAGACGCGCCGTCAGCAGCATCCTCTGCTCACGCAGCCCGAGCGCGCCACGCTCCAGCATGCGGCGCGGTCCTCCGATGACACGCCGCAACGCCTCACCCGCCATCAACCAGCCATACGCGAGCGGGTGCCCGGCTCGCGCCAGACGCAGTCGGAAGATCAGCGCGCGCGCCTGACGCGCCACACTGACAGGATGATTGCCCTGATGACGCGCCAGGCGCATCAAAAGAGGGTCCTCTTCACCAGTGATCAGCGCCGGGGTATGCAAGCGGATACGTGAGTGCTTCGCTGTCGGCAGCGGAACGAAAAAGTCGCCGTCTGCCTGCACGATCAACTCCAGCAGCGGGCGTCGGCTATCCGCCGAGCCATGAAGCTCAAGACACTCCAGTACCTTGGCGCGCACCTCGGCCGGCCACCCCCCACGCTCGAGCACATGCCAGGCGCGGCCACTCTCCAGATGCCAGCGGCCATCGCCCGGCAGGCTTAGCAAGGTATCGGGGCGCTCCGAAGCCGGGATGTTGTGCAGTTGCGTGCATAGCGCGTCACCCCTCACATCTGCGTGCGTCAGTGACAGGCGGCGGTGTTGCTGGCCACTCGGGGTGGGCAACAACCTGCACAGCAAGGCAAGGTCATCCCCCTCTCGCTCGACCAGAATCAATGCAGCCCCTGCCGCCGCCAGCTGCCAACAGAGTTCTCGACAACTGGAGGCCATCGGCGCCTCGACCAGGACACGATGCCCGGCTAGGCTAGCGGGCTTGAGCTTTGCAGCGGTGTGGGCAAGACCAGTGCGTTCAAGAACTGTGCGTGCAAGAGAAATGAACATGAGGGCTTTCCTTGGGTCGAGGCATTGCCAGACACAGAGGCGCGAGTGGATGACACGCCTTGTGGACCTGCATAGGAGCATGATCGATCAGCTCACTGACAGACATGTGGCAACGAGGTGACATTTCCACAAGACGTGCTGACGATTCCCATGGCCAACACGCAAGCGCTGAGCTTAACCATGGAGTGATCACCAGCATGAATGGCTGCGCTTAACGCAAACTTAAGCTCTCACAAGACGATGCCACGATAACGCTGGCCTTCCTGCTTCTTGCTCGCCTCCAGCTCGACTCTCCACCAATACCCCTGATGCTCAGAAGCCGAACAGCCTGACGATAGGCGGCACGATGAAGGCGGTCAGCAGACCGGTCAGCCCCATCGACATGCCAGCGAAGGCACCCGCCAGAGTGCTCACCGACGAGAAGCAGAACGCAGTACCGATGCCATGCGCCGACAAGCCCATGGTGAAGCCCTTGACGGTATCGTCTCGCGCCCCTGCCAGTCGCATGACAACGGGGCCTACCACACAGCCGAGGGTGCCGGTCAGCAGCACCAGCCCTGCCGTCAGCGAGGGGATACCGCCCAATTTTTCGGCGATCCCCATCGCGATCGGTGATGTGACGGATTTGGGCGCCAGGCTCAAGGCCACCTGGGTGTGTGCTCCCAGCGACAGTGACAGCCCCAGAGTAGTGGTCACGGCAGTGACGATGCCGACGCAACAGGCCGTCAGCAGTGGCCACAGCATCTGCTTGACCCGATCGAGATGGTCAAACAACGGTACCGCCAACGCGACGGTGGCCGGCCCGAGCAGGAAGTGGATGAACTGGGCCCCTTCAAAGTAGGTGGGATAGTCGGTGTCTGTCAGCCACAGAAACCCGATGATCAGCGCGATGGAGACCAGTACCGGGTGCGCCAGCGATGCGCCCCGTGCCAGACGATTGATCGCCGTCGCCAGCAGAAAGGCCACCAGCGTCAGCAGCAGATGCAATAACGGAGAAGCGCTCAGGTACACCCACAGGGCGTCAAGCGGGGCCAGATTCATGAGGACACCTCATCACCGTTGGGTGACTTGCCCCCTGGGCCGCTCGGCGTAGCAGAGCCTCGATCGATCAGACGCTGCAACAGCCAGGCCGTGACGAACTGGGTGACCGCGATCGACGCGACCAGCGTGATGGCGATGGCGGTGAGATCGCGTGCGATGAGCTCGAAATGGACCATGACGCCAACGCCCGCAGGCACGAACAGCAGCGACAGATGCGAGAGCAGGCCATTGCTGGCAAGCCTGAGACTGGCCGGCACGCGTTCCCGCAGTAGCGCACGGGCCAGCTGACGTTGACCGAAGTCTCGATCCGCACTCTCGTCAACGCGCAGCACTCCTTCCCCTTCTCTGTCCGGGGCAGGCAACAACCGTTTGCGCAGCCGCCCTCGCAACATCAACCCCAGCAGCAGGAAAAGCATTCCCAGTACTGGCCCTGGCACCGGCAACAACAACGCACGCCCCGTCACCTCGCCGAGAAACTGGCAAAGCAGAAGGATGCAGAACCCCTTGATCAACGCCATTTCCTTTCATACTCCTCTTGACCGTGTCAGCCCGTCAGGCTGCCATACTGACAATTATGTCACAGCCATCCTTGACGACCTCCCCTCTCTGCCCTGGCGTCCTTACTGCCCTCAATGTTCAAGACGCCAACAACGGTTTGGCAACGCTCTACTGTGGTAGTCTGCGATTTCGACCCCTCCTACACCGTTACAGACAGGGAAGGCTGCGACACGATGCCAGACTCTCTCGGGCTTGATACTTCCGTTATTCCCAATTGGATCAAGACATTGCGGCATGAAGAGGATCATCAGGCCCTGATGATTCTTGAGCTGGCTGCGGACCTTGCTGGCGCTCCTATGGGGATGATCAACCTGCGTGACGGCGAGCAGCTCAAGCGCTGGTTGAGTCTGAATGACAACGCGCATGAGTCCGTCCTTATTAGCAATGCGCTGTGTGGCGTGGCGGTACTGCAAGCCAGTCCTCTCATCACGTGTGACGCCCGTCGACAACCCGAATTCGCCGGTTGCAGTTCGGTCCTTGCCGACGGCATTCGTTATTACATCGGCTTGCCCCTCAAGGCAGACAATGGCGAGATAATCGGCTGCATGAGCCTGGCGGACACTGCACCGCGTCAACAGTTGCCCAGCCCGGAAGTCCTCATCCGGTTGGACAAGCTCGCGACCCTGGCGACCGAGGCGCTGAAACGCCAAGTCAATCAAAGCTACCTCAATGCAGAGTTCGCAGACAGTCAGTCGCGCGCCAGCTGGATATTGCGCAGCATCTCCGATGGCATCATCGAATGGAAAACAGGCAACGAGAGACTGACCATCTCTACCCGCCTGGAAAACCAATTGGGGTATGAAGCCGGAACACTCGACACCGGGCTCGAAGCATTGCATGAGAGAGTCGCACCCGACATGCGTGACGACTTCAAGGCCTTGGTCAACGCCAAGCGACTGAGCGGAACGCCTTTCAATTGCGAGCTGCTGATTCGCACTCAGCAGGGAGACCATCGCTGGTTTGAGCTACGCGCTCAATTCGAGGTCAGAGACGGCGAGCCCTACCGCTTCATTGGCTCATTACTGGACATCCATCAGCAGCATCTGGCCAAGGAGGCCCAGGCTGACAAGCTGCGCCGCTATGAACGCCAACAGGCGGCCTTGATCGAGCTCGGCAACACCCGCCACGATGACAGCACGCAACTGGATGGCCTGCTGCCGTGGCTATGTGAGCAAATCGCCAAGGGCCTGCAGATACGCAAGGTCAGCTTCTGGTACATGAATGAAGACCGCGACTGCCTGTCGCTTGCCCATGTCCATGATGCGTGGATCCCCCCGCCGCACGATGCGACGCATAGCACAGTCCCCACTCGCCTTACCCGCACCCAGAACCGGGTCTATTTCGAAGCCCTGGATGCCGGGCGTGCTCTCGCGTTGTCCGATGTGACCAAGGCCAATCAGGAGTTGCTGTTTGATGGGACCTTCCGCTGCAGCGTTAAGGCCATCATCGACAGCCCGATCCGTGTGGCAGGTCAGGTGGTGGCCGTCATCTGCTGTACAGAAAGCAATGCCCCGCGCGAATGGGCAGATGATGAGCGGGCGTTTCTTGCCTCCGTGGCGGATCACGTCTCACAGCTCATGACCGAATTCGAGCAACAAGCCTCTCAGAAGCGCCTGCGGGCCAACGAACGACGCTACCGCGCCACCTTCGAGCACTCTGCTGTCGGCATGGCGCACCTGAGCACCAGTGGCCAGCTGTTGCGCGTCAACCAACGACTCGAGAGCATCCTGGGCTACACCGCCGCCACCTTGTCCCAGAGTGTCATTCGCGAACTGATCGAGCCGGAGGACCTGGAAAGCTTCCTGCAGCAACATCAGGCTCTGATCGAGCAGCGCAAGGACTTCTTTACCCAGCAATGCCGCTTCATCCACGCCTCCGGCAACTCGGTGCATGCCGAGATCAGTGTTTCTGCGGTTGAGGCGACGCCAGACCAGGAGGGCTATACGCTGCTGGCGCTGATCGACAATACGCTCAATCACACCATGTCGCAGCGCATGGCCCACGAGGCCAACCACGACAGCCTGACGGGATTGCTCAATCGCGGCGCCTTCAAACGTGAACTGACGACACTCTGCGATGATGCACGCGCCACTCGCGCACTGCATTGTCTCGCCTACATCGATCTGGACCAGTTCAAGGTGGTCAATGACACCTGTGGCCACTCGGCCGGCGATGCGCTATTGATCCAGCTGGTCGACGTGATTGCCGCCGGCTTGCGCAAGCCGGACCGTCTCGCGCGCTTGGGAGGGGATGAATTCGGTTTGCTGATGCCCAACATGTCGCTGGACACCGCCGAGGCACTGCTCGAAGAGATGCGTCAGTCCGTCACCAACTTCCGATTCATGTGGGAAGACAAGCTGTTCACCATCAGTACCAGCATTGGCCTGGTGAGCATCGACAGCAATCACAACGACCCGCACCAACTGCTGAGTGCCGCCGATGCTGCCTGTTATGAAGCCAAAGATGCCGGGCGTAACCGCATTCATCGCCACAGTGAATCTGGTGACGAGGTAGCTCGGCGCATGCAGGAAATGCACTGGCTGACAGAAATCACCGCGGCCATCGAAGAACAGCGCCTGGTGCTTTACCAACAGCCGATTGTCAGCACTCTCGCCACTGCACAAGCTGACAACTCAGAGCTTGGCAACGACCCGCACTGCGAGCTGAACTGCGAACTACACTACGAAGTGCTGGTGCGCTTGAAAGGCCGGGACGGCACCATCATTGCGCCGGGCGCCTTCCTGCCTGCGGCGGAGCGTTATGGCCTGTCAGCCGCCATCGATGAACATGTCATTCGCCAATATCTGAGCTGGCTGGCAGCGCACCCTGCGCATGCCCAGCGACTGACCATGGTGTCTCTCAATCTCTCTGGGCACTCCATCAGCAGCCCGAGCTTCCGTGACCTGCTGGTCACCATGGTCCGCGACAGCGGCATCCCGGGTGACAAGCTGTGTTTCGAGATCACCGAGTCCGTCGCCATCACGCGGCTGGGCGACGCTCGCGCCTTCTTCGAGGCACTCGGCGCACTCGGCTGCTCCTTCGCGCTGGATGACTTCGGGAGTGGCGTGTCGTCCTTCGGCTACCTGAAAAACCTGCCCGTCGACTTCCTGAAGATCGATGGCGCCTTCATTCGCGACATGGACACCAACCGCGTCTCCTACTCCATCGCCCGCGCCATTGCCGAGGTCGCGCGTGAGATGGGCATGAAGACCGTGGCGGAATTCGTGGGGAGTGCGCAAGTGCTCGCCTCCGTCGCCACCATCGGTGCCGACTATGTGCAGGGCTATGCGCTGGGCATGCCAGAGCCACTCGAGACAATCGCCATCTACTCCAATACCGATGACGGCCACGGCAAAGGACATACCGGCGGCACGGACTCCAGCCCGATCTCACGGGTCAATGACGCTCGAGTGGCGCAGCCTATTGCTCCTAAAGCGGCTAAATCAGGGTCTTGACGATTCAAGGTGGAGCGCGCCATAGAGTAGAGCGCGGTATCTCCTCAATACCACACAAAGCCCTCTTTCTAACAGCGCTCTCCATAAGCCCTGTCCTCAAAAGCCCTGCCTCCACAAGTCCGCTCTCCAGAGCCAGACCAGAGAAGCCCAGCTTCTGAGCGGCAAACGCCACTCGAAGGCTGGGCTTCTGCGCTCAATTCCATAATGCAGTATGTAGAAAAGATAGCGGTATCAGAAACCGATTTCGCGACGCCAGACCCCCACCACTTCACGCCAGGTTCGGCTCAACAGGCTGCGCGGCTCAGTCTCGACGTTGACCATGCCGCGCCGGTCAGGCATCGAGAGTGTCAGCGCCTGTGAGAAGTCCACTGGCTCAAGCGTGACCCGATAGAGGCTGCGCATCAGTTCCAGCTGCCCTTCCTCGCCCTCGCGAACCTTCAACTCCCCTCCGTAGGGCGCGGCCATTTCCGGCTGCTCAAGCACTGCCACTGCCTGAGGTTCGACGCTGACCACGCGCATTTCCAGCGGCTTGCCTACCGGCGCCAGCGGATAGAACCAGGCAGTGGCACCTTCATCGACACGCAGCACCTATTCCTCTTCCACCCAGGTCGTCAGGGTTAGCTGCCAGGGATTGCACAACGTCATCACCCACTCCCCCTCACCGACCCAGCCCCCTTCTCTCAAGGCAGGATTGAGTGAGTTCACCTTGCCGGCGAATGCCGCCTCCGGCTGACCGGTCGCCTGCTCGGCTTGCAGCGCGCTGACCCGTTGGCGCTGCACGTCAAGATCGGCCTGCACCACTGGGCTATCCTGCAGCAGCCTGCGATCCAGACCACTGGCGGAGCGACACCAGCCCAGCTGCTCCACGCGATGCTCGGCGGGGAAAATCCATAAAATATTTTTAAAAACAGAATATTGATTACATCAGTTTCTTGACCCATAGCGCAGCCGCTTCCACCAGCTTCTGGTGCGCATGGCGGAAGGCCTCTTCGCTCTTACGATAGGGATCAGGGATCTCTTCTCCCTGGCCGCCAGCCAGCCAGCGACCGAACAGCATCGTCTTGCCACTGACCTGCGGCGCCATCTGGTTGATGGCGCGACGATGGCCATCGCTCATGACCAGAATCAGGTCTGCAGCCGTCAGCATCTCGACCGACACCTGGCGCGCACGATGCTCACCTACCTTGAGCCCCGACTCGACGGCGAAGCGTGCTGCCGTGGGCTCGACCGGGTGATCGACCAATGCGCCCACGCCCGCCGAGTGCACTATCTTGCCAGGCAACGCCTGTTTCAACAGTGACTCGCCGACCGGACTGCGACAGATATTGCCGGTACACACCACCAGAATATTGTTGAACACGCTGACTTCCTCTTCCTTGTGACGCTTGCACTCATGTCGATGGCCCGGCACTGGAGACGCTTTCCCGCGCCCGGCACCAAATGTTCATTGTCGCATGCTGGCAGCCAGCGCGGCAGGCTTGCGAGGCGCGATTGACGCAACCTGTGGCGTTTCAAGGGCCAGCAGCGTGCTCATATGGCAACACTGAGGTGACCCGACGCAATAGCCCCTGCCCCTTGAAGACCTCAGGCAATATCGCCAAGTCCTGATGTGTAGCCAATGGAGTGACTGCCTCAAGGGCCGATCTCGATCCCTCGCGATCCCCATTCAGTCACTTGCTGAACCAGCACCCACTAGGGAGGCAAGATGAGCAACAAGACACTGACCGCATCCAACCCGGCCAATGACAAGGTTCTCAAGGAATACGCCACGCTGAGCAAGGAAGAGGTTCAGCAGAAACTGGAGCAGACGCGTAAGGCGTACTCGAGCTTCAGCCAGACCACCGTGCAGGATCGTGCGCAGCGCCTCACCGTTCTGGCGGACCTGATCGATGAGCATCAGAAGGAAATCGCCACGCAGATCGCCCATGAGATGGGCAAGCCCTATGATCAGGGCATCAGCGAGACGCAGATTTCCTCCAGCATCGCGCGCTTCTATGCCGACAATCTGCCCAAGCTGATGGAAACCGAGCAGCGTGATGTCGATGGTGCCGTGCGTGCCAAGATCGTCAAGGACCCCATCGGCGCCGTCCTCGGCGTGATGCCGTGGAACTATCCGCTCTATCAGGTAATCCGTTTCGCGGCTCCGGCCCTGGCGGGCGGCAATGTCTGCCTGATGAAGCACGCCTCCAATGTCCCGGGCTGCGCCGATCTGATCACCCAGCTGTTCCACAAGGCCGACTTTGAAGAGGGTATCTTCACCTGGTTGCCGGTGGGTTCGGAGATGATCGAAGACATCATCAATGACCCTGTCGTGCAGGGCGTCACCCTGACCGGCAGTGAAGAGGCAGGTCGCAAGGTCGCCGAGCAGACAGGCGCGGCGCTCAAGCCAAGCGTGCTGGAGCTGGGCGGTATCGATCCGCTGATCGTGCTGGATGATGCCGACATCGAGCGTGCGGTGGATCTCGCCATCGCCGGGCGTTTCGACAACACAGGCCAGAGCTGCGCCGCGTCCAAGCGCCTGATCGTCGACAAGTCCCTCGCCGAGGACTTCTCCAAGCGTCTAATCGAGAAGGTCAAGGACATGCGCATGGACGACCCGATGAGCGAAGGGGTCGATATCGGCCCGATGTCTCGCAAGGACCTGCGCGATGACCTGCATGACCAGGTCCAGCGCGCCATCAAGGCAGGCGCCAAGCTTGAGTGCGGTGGTGAGATTCCGGATCGCGACGGTGCTTGGTATCCGCCGACCGTGCTGACCAATGTCACCCAAGGCAATCCGGCCTTCAATGAAGAACTGTTCGGTCCGGTCGCTTCAGTGGTGGTTGCGGACAACGAAGCGCATGCCATCGAGCTTGCCAACGACTGCCCCTATGGCCTGGGCAGCACCGTGGTGGCCAAAGACGACGAACGGGGTGAACGCGTCTCTCGTCAGCTGCAGGCCGGCATGAGCTTCGTCAATCGCCCGACCACGCCCTTCGCCCAGCTGCCCTTCGGTGGCGTCAAAGGCAGTGGCTATGGTCGTGAGCAGAGCGAATATGGCTTCGGTGCCTTCATGAATATCCGCACCGTCTATGTCGCTGAGCACTGAGCCGTTGAGCACTGGGACGTTGCACGTCAAGGCGTAACGTGACGCCAGCGACGCTGAACAGATGAAGAGACTGAACAACTGAAGAGACTGCAGCGGATGATTCACTCCAGACCATTCGCGGCAACGAACAACGCCCCGCTTCTCAGCGGGGCGTTTTGCGTCAGGGATTCGCATGCTTTGCCTTGCGAGATCCCCCTCCCTCAACCAGCGCGCTGATCGCACACATCACATCAGCGCGTCACGCAGCCCTGCAGGCATGCCTCGCCTTCCAGCTGAACTGTGACATGCGAGATGTCATGGCCGTCGCGCAGATAGGCCTGGACGCGCTCCAGCACATCGCCGGGTACGCTGGTGGCGGCCACGACGACATGCAGGCTGGCAATCGGCGACTGAGGCGTCAGCCCCCAGAGATGCAGGTCATGTACGCTCTCCACGCCCTCAAGCGCCAGAACGCCTGCCTGGATATCGGCGTGATCGAGCTGCTCCGGCGTGCCTTCCAGCAAGGTGTGCGCCGAACGCTTCACCAACGACCAGGCACCGCGCAATATCAGCACCGCCGCGAGCACTGACAACAGCGGGTCAGCCTGATTCCAGCCGGTGGTCATGATGATCAGCGAGGCGACGATGGCCGCCACCGAGCCGAGCAGGTCCCCCATCACGTGCAGTACCGCGCCGCGTAGATTGAGGTTGTCCTGATCGCCTTGATGCAGGATACGAAATGCCGCGATATTGACGACAAGTCCGAGCACGGCGATCGCCAGCATCGGCCCCGCCAGTACTTCGGAGGGCAGCCAGAGCCGCTTGATGGCGGCCACCACGATCGCCGCCCCGATCACCAGCAGGGTCAGGCCATTGACGAACGCGGCCAGCACCTGAAAGCGTGCATAGCCGAAGGTCAGCTTGCGGGTCGCCGCCCGATGCCCGAGGCGAAACGCGCCCCAGGCCAATGCCAGCGACACGGTATCACTGAGCATGTGCCCGGCATCCGCCAAGAGGGCCAGTGAGCCCGCGACCAGCCCGCCGACCACCTCCGCCAGCATGAAGCCGCCCGTCAGATACATGGCCAGCTTGACGCGTCGCTCGCTGTCGGCGGTCACCTCAGGCGCATGATCATGCTGGTGCCCGTGTGAATGATCATGTGAGTGGCTGTGCGAATGCCCGTGTGAATGCTCATGTGAGTGCCTGCCTGAAGGGTCGGAGCCATGAGAATGATCGTGTGCGTGCTGCCCGGAAGACTCATGCGAGGGATCGCGAACCTCATCTTGTGGTGTCGATGCCATTCAACCTCCGGCCATCTAATGAAAAAAGAAACGTGTCTGCATGATGCGCAGCGTAACGTCGAAAGTCGCGCGGCTTTCAAGACGCATTGGCGGATTTTCGCGTTCCGATAAAGGCCAGCAGCCACTTCACCAGCTTGATAGGATAGTTATCACTTGCGAAGCAACGAATAAAGGATTCCCGCCCTCCCCATGAGCCTCTCCTCCGAGACGACCCCCTCCCGCTCGCCTTTCAAGGCCGATCTGCTGCTCCTGCTGGTCACCATCATCGCCGCCGCAGGCTGGATCTTCTCCAAGGAGGCGATGGCCGGCATGCCCCCTCTGCTGTTCATCGGCAGTCGCTTCCTGCTTGCGGGGCTCATTCTGGCCATCTTCGATGCGCGCTCACTGGGCCAACTGTCCACCGCGCGCAAGCTGCGCGCAAGCGGCGTCGGTGTCCTGTTCGGGGGTGCCATGGCCTGCTGGTCGCTAGGGGTCGCACTATCTGATCAACTGGGCGTGATCGCCTTCATCAACAGCTTCGGCATCCTGATGGTGCCGGTACTCGCGCGACTGTTGTTCAAGGACAGGCCGCCGATGAGCACCTGGATCGCACTGCCCACCGCCCTGCTCGGTTTCGCCCTGCTCGGCATGGGCCAGCCCGGCGCGACCGATGGCTTCACCATCGAGCCCGCCCAGTGGCTCATCTTCGGCGCCGCCTGCCTGTTCGCACTGGTGTTCAACTTCAATTCACGCCTGGTGCGCAATATCCCGGCTCTGCCGCTGACGGCCATCCAGCTGATGACCACCGGCGTCACCTGCCTGATACTCTCGGCGCTCAGCGAGAGCTGGCCCGCCGGCATCAGTCTCGACATCCTGAGCTGGTTCCTGGCCAGTACCCTGATCGCCAGCACGCTGCGTTTCTTCCTGCAGATCTACGCACAGGGCCTGACCACGCCCAGCCACGCCTCGGTCATCCTGATGCTGGAAGCGGTCTGGGCCGCCCTGATGTCGGCCGCCTGGTTCGGTGAGCGCATGACCCTGATCCAGATGACCGGCTGCGGCCTCATCTTCACCGCCCTGTTGATCAATCGCTGGCAATGGATCTCACGCCTGTGCCGTCAGCGGCGGGCTGCCTCGTGAGAAAAGCGTCCTGACTTGAGTGTCAAGCATGTCGCCACCATGTCTGACGCTTGAGCGTTCGACTTCCCGCCCCATTCTCTGCCACCGGAGCCACCATGATCCCCACGCTACTCGGCGTACTGACGCTGCTGATGGCAGCCTTCACCCTGCTGCCACTGACGCGTATTCGCCATTGGTCGGTACGCATCATGGATTTCCCCCGTCTGCAGCTGGCCGCATTGTGGGCGATGTTGTTGATCGCCGACCTCGCGGTGTCCGAGCTTGCCTTCGGGCTCAGGGTGTCACTGGCCGTGATCGCCGTGGCCGGTCTTGTCTATCAGGCACACTGGATCGTGCCCTATACCCGCCTCTTTCCCTGCGAGTCCGCGCGCACCAGACAGCATGACCGGCAGCGCCAGGTCCGTCTGCTCACCGCCAACGTCCTGACCAGCAACCACGACAGTGACAAGCTGCTGGCCATCATCGAACGCGAACAGCCCGACGTGCTGGTGACGCTGGAATCCGATGACTGGTGGCAGCAGCGACTCGACGTGCTCGAGGCGGATAGCGAGCAATACGGCTATACGCATACCCTCAAATGCCCGCTGGACAACCTCTACGGCATGCATGTCTATTCGCGCCTGCCACTGCATGACGCCAGCATCGACTTCCTGGTCGAAGAGGATGTGCCGTCGATGCATGCGCAACTGGAACTGGCCAGCGGTGACCGCGTGCGAGTGCACTTCCTGCATCCGGCGCCGCCCAGCCCGACCGAGAATGACGAGTCATCCGAGCGGGATGCCGAACTGATCATCGTGGCGCGCAGCGTCGCCGACAGCCAGCAGCCGGTGATCGTGACCGGTGACCTCAACGACGTGGCCTGGTCTCGCACCACGCGCCTGTTCCGCAAGCTGTCCGGCCTACTGGACCCCCGCGTCGGCCGTGGCATGTTCAATACCTTCCACGCCAACATTCCCCTGCTGCGCTGGCCGCTGGATCACCTCTTCCATAGCGAGCACTTCAGTGTGGTGCGCGTGGCGCGCATGGAAGCCTTCGGCTCCGATCACTTCCCGCTGCTCACCGAACTGGCACTGACACCTGCCCAGGACACCGGCGAGACGCTCGATGCCCCGGAGCCGGACGCCGACGACCAGGCCGAGGCCAGCGAGACCGCCAACGATGAGAATGTCAGCCAGCAGGACGTGCCGAAGCCGGGGCACTGAGCACGACATGCCTGAGGTGGCATTTGGCTGAATTCTCCAAAAGGTCTCAGACTGGCTGATGAGGGTTGAGCCATACGGGAGGCAGGCATGCGAGGACTGGACTGGCTGGGCACGCGGCTGGCGCGTCATCTTACGGCGCCGGGCAAGCTGCCGGCGCATCGCTCCACGTCATCACCGGAAAAGCTGGCTGCCACCCTGCGGCGCGGCGATGTCCTGCTGGTCGAGGGCTCCTCGCGTATCAGCACCGCCATTCGCTACCTCACCCAGTCGACCTGGTCTCACGCTGCGCTCTGCGTGCGCACGCCACTGGACAGCAGAGGTCACCCGGTCAGGGGCGACTGCCTGCTGGAAGCGGACGTTACCGCTGGGGTGCGCCGCGTACCCCTCAACCATTACTGGCATCAGCACACGCGTATCTGCCGCCCAGTCGGACTCACGGAGGAGGAGATCAGCGCATTGATCGCCCACGCCGAGGCGCGCCTGGGCCATCAATATGACCTGCGCAACATCGTCGATCTGGCTCGCTATCTGATTCGTACGCCGCCGGTGCCAAGCCGCTATCGGCGCCGCATGCTGGCACTGGGCAGCGGCGACCCGACCCGCGCGATCTGCTCATCGCTGATCGCCGAGGCCTTCCAGGCCGTGCGCTACCCCATCCTGCCAGACAGTGACGTCCTGCCCTCCAGCGACCCGGCATGCCTGCACTGCTATGAGGAGTTACTGCATATCCGCCATCACAGCCTGTTTGCGCCCTGCGACTTCGATATCTCGCCCTACTTCGACATCATCAAGCCGACCCTATGCGCCGGATTCGATCCCCATCGCCTGCAGTGGAGCGAACCGCCCGCCTGATCTGGTATGCTGCGCGCCATCCGCGGCCTTGCTGGCCGGCACCTGTGCATCAGCTCTCCTGTGCCGCCTGCTGCCCTCTGACACTCTTCACGACCGGAACCACGCCCGTGACCAATAACGACATCATCCGTCGCCTGCGCTACGCGCTGAATCTCTCCGACACCGACATGATCAACACCTTCGCTGCCGCGGACCACGAGGTCTCACGCGCCCAGATCAGCGATTGGCTCAAGCGCGATGATGATGAGGCTCAGCAGCGCATCAAGGACATCGACCTGGCCAGGTTCCTCAATGGCCTGATCAACGTGCGTCGTGGCAAGCGCGAAGGCGCCCAGCCGGCGCCTGAAAAGCGTCTCGACAACAACGTGATTCTGCGCAAGCTCAAGATTGCCTTCGAGCTCAAGGATGACGACATGCTAGAGCTGCTGGCACTGGCCGGTTTCGAGCTGATCACCAAGTCCGAGCTGTCTGCCTTCTTCCGCAAGCCCGACCATCGCCACTACCGCGAGTGCAAGGACCAGATCCTGCGCAATCTGCTCAAGGGCATCGAACTGCACCATCGTCGCCATGACCCCGAGACCGAGCAGCACGCCGTCGATCCGGCCTGATCAGGCATTGATATGCTCTCAACAACAACGCCGCCCCGGATTCCGGGGCGGCGTTGTTGTATGACGGCAATGGAGGCACCAGCGGCAGCTCAGCATTCGCGGTTGGGACGCCCATCCATGGTGGCCAGGCGCGCCAGCAACGGCGCCATGCGGTGCTTGCTCCCTTCCGCAGCCGCGACCAGCACCGGCAATACCCAAGACGGAAGGTCAGGCATCAGACGATAATAGACCCATTGCCCCTGACGGCGATCCAGCAGCAGACCGCAATTGCGCAACTGGGCCAGATGGCGTGACACCTTGGGCTGCGACTCCTGCAACACGTAGGTCATCTCGCATACGCAAAGCTCGCCTTCTGCATGGACAAGCAACATCAGCACAAGGCGTGTATCGTCGCTGAGGCATTTGAAAAGACGTGTGGGGGTCAGAAGAGACAATGCAGAATTCCACCTGATTAAATGATGTGAGCGTGCCGCCAACCACAGCTGCAAGCGAGTGCGAATTTCGTTCAAGGCGCGCCCACAGGACACGGCAGTAGCCTCATTGCACGGGCCTTCGATATCCCTGCAAGCCAGCTCATCGGTCTGGTCATCCCACTGGCGGCATTGCTGCGTCGCCTTTTGACACCTCGCGATGGCGGTATCGAAGGGTTGCGACCGGTAGCGATCGAATCGCTTGCCAAGCCTGAATCATCGCCCCCCTCCCGCGCGTGCAAGAGGGTCCAGCAGCACATGCTGTTGCGAGGCACCATTTGCTCGCCACTCGAGAGCTCTTTCCAAGAGCTGCCTGCAACAACCCGAGATCCGGTCAGCAGCTAGCGGCTAGCAACTCTCGCTAGTCATCATCGCCCTCTTCGGCGCTCTTCTGGCGCGCCTTGCGCTCCTGCTCTTCTTCCATGGCCGCCATGATGTTCTCGAGCAGCGCATCCACGTCCGGCGCTTCGGCGTCGTCCTCATAAAGGCCCGTCAGCTCGACATCCGGGTCCATATCACCGGCCTCAAACAATGCCCAGATCTCATCGGCGTAGCGTGTCTGTGCCAGTTCAGGCGCGAACATCGCGTAGTAGGCGGTGATATTGGCGACATCACGCGCCAACATGCTCTTGGCATTATTGTTGGCCGCAGCATCGACCGCCTGCGGCAGATCAATGATCACTGGGCCATAGTCATCGACCAGCACGTTGAACTCGGACAGGTCGCCATGCACCAGGCCGGCATGCAGCATGCGCACGATGTACTGCATCATCAGCGCATGGTCTTCCCGCGCCTGCTCGGCGGACATCGAGACATCATTCAGGCGCGGCGCCACATTGCCGTCGTCATCGGTGACCAGCTCCATCAGCAGCACGCCATCGAAGCAGCCGAACGGTTGCGGCACGCGCACACCGGCATCGGCCAGACGATACAGCGCATCGACCTCGGCATTCTGCCAGGCGGCTTCCTGCTGGTTGCGTCCGAAGCCGGAGCCCTTCTCCATCGCCCGCTGACGGCGACTGTTGCGCACCTTGCGGCCTTCCTGATAGAGCACGGCCTGCTTGAAGCTGCGCTGGGCAGCATCCTTGTAGACCTTGGCACAGCGGATCTCGTCTCCGCAGCGCACGACGTAGACCGAGGCTTCCTTGCCACTCATCAAGGGGCGAAGCACTTCATCGACCAGGCCGTCATCTATGAGCGGCTGGATTCTCTTTGGCGTTTTCATCGCGTTCTTATACGCGTTTTGCGATACATCGGGAATCACCCTGTAGCAATTTTGTGACATACCTTACGACAAAACCCCCGCCAATGCGTCATTGGCGGGGGGTTCAGCATTCACTGACAGACTGCCTGATCGGCAGCAGCGTCAGCGCTTATTGGGCGTTCTTGAGGCTCTGCATGTCAATCACGAAACGATACTTGACCTTGCCTTCCTGCATGCGCTTCCAGGCATCATTGATGGTGTCGATGTCGATCATCTCGATATCGCAGCCAATGTCGTGCTCGGCGCAGTAGTCGAGCACTTCCTGGGTCTCGGGCATGCCGCCGATCAGCGAGCCGGCCAGCACGCGACGCTTCATCACCAGATTGCCACCCTGCAGCGCCGGGTCCACTTCCTGCACCAGGCCGACGAGGATATGCGTGCCGTCGTACTTCAGGGTATTGAGGTAAGGGTTGAGGTCATGCGGCACCGGCACCGTGTCGAGCAGGAAATCGAAGGTTTCGGTGGCGGCCGCCATCTGCTCGTCATCCGTCGAGACGATCACATGATCGACACCATTTTCGCGCGCTTCCTCGACCTTGCTCTCGCTGCGGGTGAAGAGCGTCACTTCACAGCCCATCGCCTTGGCGAACTTGATGCCCATATGGCCCAGGCCGCCCATACCGATCACCCCGACCTTGTCGCCGGACTTCACGCCATAGTGACGCAGCGGCGAATAGGTCGTGACACCCGCGCACAGCAGCGGCGCTGCCACAGCCGGGTCGAGCTTGTCCGGGATGGAGACCACGAAGCGTTCGCTGACGACGATCTTGTCGGAATAGCCGCCCTGGGTGAGGCTGCCGTCGTGACGGTCCGGGCTGCCGTAGGTCATGGTCATGCCGTCGAGGCAGTATTGCTCGAGCCCCTTCTGACAGGCGCTGCATTCGCGGCAGGAATCCACCATGCAGCCAACGCCGACCATGTCGCCCACCTTGTACTGACTGACGTCATTGCCAACCTGGGTCACCCGCCCCACGATCTCGTGCCCCGGGACCAGCGGATACTGAGAAAAGCCCCAGTCATTGCGGCCGACGTGCAGATCCGAGTGACAGACACCGCAGTAGAGAATCTCGATGGCCACATCGTCCGGACGCGGCTGGCGACGCTCGAAGTTCCAGGGCGCCAGGTCTGCCGTTTCGGATGCCACGGCATAAGCGCGAGTCTGGCCGTCAAAATCACCGTTGGAAGGGCTAGTCATGGAGTCTCTCCTTGCTTGGCTGAGCGTCGGTTGGCGTGACCATCAAAGATGATTCAGCGCCCGTGAAAGGGATTCGCATGCCATGCGGCAATCGCGATCATGCCCAAGTACCTCTTGCCGACAGCCCGACTTTTCAATGGCTTGGCTGCCCTGCATCACTGTGTTGGTCAGATCGCAACAGCGACCCACCAAGCTGCGCGAGACTTGCAGACACAAGAGAAAGCGGCGCGAAACATCAGGCTTCTGATTCCAAATTGACGCCATCAAGCAGCAAAGTTGCCACTGTGTTATCCTGCACCTTCACCCCTCACGTCTTGGAACGGAGTCCCGCATGGCGAATACTCGTACTACTGCAAAGAAAAAAGCACCGGCTGCTGTCGAAACCTCAGCCTCGCTTGAAGCTCAGATGCAGGCCTTCTTGGACCGTGGTGGCAAGGTGGATGTGATTGAATCCGGTGTCAGCGGCCAGGTCATTGGCGTCAAGCCGACCAAGCCGTCAAACCCTGCTGCCAAGAGCTGAAGCTTGCCCATCAAGCCTTGGTGCCCGAACGCGCTGCTCGCCTCTCTCAACTGGCGCCTGCCATCGAGTCACTGACTGGTGAGAGCGTTGTTCATCGCTAGACCTCCAGCCGCTGCCCTGCATCATCAGGTAGCGGCCGGCATCTTTCTGGGGAGAGGAAAATCACCTCTTGCCTGCCCTTGCCCCTCCCGCCACGGCGACGCCCATGCCAGCCTCTACTTCGCGCGACAGCTCCCTCGACTCCCGCCAGCACAGCGTGCATGGCACTCGCGACGCGGATGGGGCACGCACACACCTGGCCGTCTTCATTGATGTGCAGAACATCTACTACACCACCCGCGATACCTTCGGCCGGCAGTTCGATTATCGTCGCCTGTGGGCAGAGCTCGAGCGCCTCGGCTCGATCCAGCATGCCTACGCCTACGCGATCGACCGTGGCGACCCCAAGCAGCAGCAATTCCAGCAGCGCCTGCGCGAGATAGGCTTCACGGTCAAACTCAAGCCCTTCATCCAGCGCGGCGACGGCTCGGCCAAGGGCGACTGGGATGTCGGCATCACCATCGACGTGATGGAAGCCGCCCCCGAGGTCGATGAAATCATCCTCGCCTCCGGCGATGGCGACTTCGCCCTGCTGCTGGATCATGTCGCCACCCGCCACGCCATCACCACCCGCGTCTATGGCGTCGAAGCCCTCACCGCCCTTGCCCTGATGAAAAGCGCCCATCACTTCCGCGAAATCGATGAAAGCCTGCTGATGCGCTGATACGATCGATCGCGTCTCAACCGCGTCCGAATCCTGCCCATCGCACAAGAAACACCCGCACGCCCTCCACTAATCAAGAGGATGTGCGGGTGTTTTCGTCTGGGCCACTAGCGGCCTGCCAGACATTCAGGCTTTACCGCGAACTTGCCGACTAGCTCTGTGGTGCGGCACTCAACGTCAATTCAATGGCGTCGTGGCGCCAGTGTTCATCATCGCAGTCCACCGCGCGGCCATTTTGATCGAAGTTGATGCGAGTGATGCGCTGCGCGGGGCTGCCTTGCGCGGCGTTCAGTGCGGCGGCGGCCTCAACGTCGAACACCGTGGAGGCCAGCTCGAAGCTGACGCGGCTGACACGAATGGCGTATTCGCGTCGATAGAGGTCGGTCAGGGAGTGGGCTCCGAGATCGAAATCGAGGATGTCAGGGAAGCAGTCACGTCGCAGGTGATGGCAGACATGCAGCACGCGCCGCCCGTCGATACGCCGCACGCGAGTGATGCGATAGACCACTGAGCCCTCCGCAATCCCCAGTCGCCGCGCGATCACCGCGTTGGCAGCGACCTCTCCTGCCGCCAGTACCTCGGTGCTGGCCACCCGCTGCTGTGACTCGACCATGTCGCGAAATGGCAGGCACGCCAGCAAGTCATAGCGCAGTCGTGGCGGCGAGACGAACCAGCCCCGCCGATTCTCACGATAGATACGCCCCTCCGCCTCCAGCTGCAGCAGGGTGTCGCGCAGGGTGACCCGCGTCGTGGCAAAGCGTTCGATCATCTCGCGTTCGGAGGGCAGGCGCTGTGAGGCGCGTAGCGGCGCTGCCTCAAGATGGTTCAGCAGCTTGCCCTTGAGCCCTGCCACGGGGACATCCGCGTCAGGAGTTGCTGATGAAGCAGCGTCACTCTGGGGCTCAAGCGAAGATGAAGGCATGCGAAGTTCCTGAAAGATAATGAAAGACAGCAATTTCTGGCGAGTCACTTGCATGACATCCAGGGCGTCCAGGATGGAAAGGGTCAGAGAGAGGCGATTTCTGTGGTCTAGTTCAGATGACTCGCAAAGCTCAGTGCGTCTTTTCAAGACACGCTTGTCGAGACACGCATGAGGAGAATAGTGGCATTGGCGTGACAACTCGGTGACAGCGCAGATTTGGCTGCCACGCCAGCTCAGTCATCACGCGCTGACTCATGTCTTGCACGCCCTGCTTTGCAGACTTATGGCTGTGGAAGATAGCGAGGACCGGGGCCCGCGGCAAGGCATGAAGAAGGCACGGAGAAGGTATGAAGGATGCAGAGGCAGAGCCCTCACCCATGCCATGACAACGACATGTTGACGACACGCAACTGTCACAGGCGAGCGCTAGAGTCGATCGTGTCTTTCGGACTGAACTAGACCACACAGTTTCGGCTATCTCGGCACTTGCATTTGCCTGAGCACTTGGCAGAGCACTGGTCTGATCAATGATCCAAGAACTGGCCTGAGCAATGACCTGAGCACCCGGACGTGCTCTCAGCGTGTCGATGGAGTGTCTGATACCCGTCACGCCTTACCTTCAGCGCAGCGATTGTTCATCACCTACTGGGGAAATCTCCTTGAAGTCGATTGCCACTACCTCATCCCGCTCCACCGGCCTGCTGGTTTCCACCTGCATGGCCGCCCTGTTGGGCAGTGCCTCCGTCAGTGCCGCCGACATGCCGGCTGACCTTCTCGAGGCCGCTCAGTCCGAAGGCCGTGTCGATAGCGTCGGCATGCCGGACAGCTGGGCCAACTGGAAGGACACCTGGGCAGACCTCGAGTCGAAGTATTCCATCGCGCATAGCGATACCGACATGAGCTCCGCCGAGGAAGTTGCCAAGTTCAAGGCCGAGGGTGAGAACGCCACCGCCGATATCGGTGACGTGGGCTTCGCCTTCGGTCCGATCGCGGTGCAGCAAGGCGTGACCCAAGCCTACAAGACCACGACCTGGGATCAGATCCCGGAGTGGGCCAAAGACAAGGATGGCCACTGGGTACTGGGCTACACCGGCACCATTTCCTTCATGATCAACAAGACGCTGGTCAGCGAAGATGAGCGCCCGACCTCCTTCTCAGATCTCGCCGAGGGTGACTACAAGGTGTCCGTCGGCGCCGTGGGCAAGGCCTCCCAGGCCAACAACGCCATTCTGGCCGCTGCCTTCGCCAATGGCGGCAAGGAATCCGACCTGACACCGGGCCTGGAAGTCTTCGCGGAACTGGCGCGCCAGGGCCGTCTGTCACTGGCAGAGCCGAGCATCGCCAACCTGGAGAAAGGCGAAGTCGAAGTCGCCCTGCTGTGGGACTTCAATGCCCTGAACTATCGCGATCAGATCAACCGCGACACCTTCGAGGTCGTCATTCCGTCTGATGCCTCCGTCACCTCCGGCTACGCCACCATCATCAACAAGCATGCCGCGCACCCGAATGCCGCCAAGCTGGCCCGTGAGTACATCCTCTCCGATGCCGGTCAGCTGAATCTGGCCAAGGGCTATGCCCGTCCGATCCGCGCCGAGCACCTCACCCTGCCTGAGGATATCGCCGCCAAGCTGCTGCCCAACGAGCAGTACGCCAATGCTCGTCCGGTTCAGGACTTCGCGGGCTGGGAAGCCAGTGCCAAACAGCTGCCGCGTCAGTGGCAGTCCCAGGTACTGATCCACCAGCAGTGATCCCCGGCCTCTGCTTCACGCGAGCAGAGCGCGCACCATCCTGACAGACGGCATCGCCTTTGCGGTGCCGTCTTGAGCTTCACGGAGTCACCATGTCTCAGCGTGTCATTCTTGTCGTGCTCGACGGCCTCAACCATGCCGTGGGTCATCATGCCATGGGCTATCTGAGTGCCCTGGTAGAGGCCGGCCGTGGCCAGTATCAATCACTGGACTGCGAGCTGCCGGCCATGTCGCGCCCGCTCTATGAATGCCTGCTGACCGGCGACCTGCCTGTCGACTCAGGTATCGTCAACAACGGTATCGTGCGCCGCTCACGCGGCATCAGCCTGTTCGACCTTGCCAGCCAGCAGGGCAAGCGCACGGCTGCTGCCGCCTATCACTGGGTCAGCGAACTCTATGTCGCGGCCCCCTTCGTGCCGGCCCGCCATCGCTGGCTCGACAACCCGGAATCCGCCATCCAGGCGGGCATCTTCTACTGGCAGGATCATTATCCGGATGACCATCTGTTCAGTGACGCCGAAATGCTGCGCCTGCGTCACGACCCGGATCTCCTGCTGGTGCATAGCATGAACATCGACGATGCCGGCCATCGTCATGGCGGCGACACGCCGCAGTACCGCAACGCCGCGCGGCATGCCGACGTCGCCCTGGCCGACTACCTGCCGGCATGGCTGGAAGCCGGCTATCAGGTGATGGTCACCGCCGATCACGGCATGAATGCCGACCGCTCACATTCCGGCCTGCTGGAAGAGGAGCGTCGCGTGCCGCTGTGGACCTTCGGCACCGCCTTCGCCAACGCCACCGCGACGGATCTCAAGCAACGCGAGCTCTGCGGCACCCTGGCCACACTGCTGGGACTCGAGCACAGCAAGGCGAGCAATCCGTCGCTGCTGGCGAGCCATGCTGCCACGCGAGGCCTCAAGTGATGTCTGCCGCCTTCAAGCGCCGCCTGACCAGCCCCGTCATGTGGCTGTTGCCGTTTGCACTGATCTTCGGCGCCTTCCAGATCGCGCCGCTGGTGTGGGTGATGATCAGCGCCTTCAAGACCCCTACTGGCTGGGGGCTGGCCAACTTTCACGAGATCGCCTCTTCGGCCTTCTTCCGGCAGGCCATCTGGCGCAGCCTCGAGATCTCCTTCATGTCCAGCGTGCTGGGGCTGGCGATCGCCGCCGTGACCTGTCACAGCATGCAACGCTGCGGCCCGCGTCTGACGCGCATGATGATCGCCTTCACCAACATGACCAGCAACTTCGCCGGTGTCCCGCTGGCCTTCGCTTTCATCATCCTGATGGGCGCCAACGGCATGCTGACCCTGATGCTGGAGCGCTTCGGCCTGCTCGAGGACTTCAATCTCTACTCGCGCACCGGCCTGATCGTCATCTACATCTGGTTCCAGATTCCGCTGGGCATCCTGTTGCTGTATCCCGCCTTCAGCACCCTGAAGACGGAGTGGCGTGAAGCCGCCAGCCTGCTGGGCGCCAATCGCCTCGCCTACTGGCAGCACATCGGCCTGCCGGTGCTGTGGCCGTCACTGGCGGGCACGCTCACCGTGCTGTTCGCCAATGCCATGGGCGCCTACGCCACCGTCTATGCGCTGGTGAACACCAGCTACAACCTGATGACCATCCGCATCGCCAACCTGGTCTCCGGCGACCTGTTCCTGCAGCCGGAACTGGCCAGCGCACTGGCACTGGTGCTGGTCGTCATTCTCATCATCGTCACGCTGATTCAGCAATGGCTCATGCGCAGGAGCTACCATGTCACTTCCCGCTGAACTGCCCTATCGCCACGGCAAGCCCTTGCTGCCCAGCCTGATGGCACGCCTGCGCCGCGTGAATCTCTACACCTTCATCGTCACCAGTATCTTCGCGCTGCTGGCACTGCCGCTGATCGCGACGCTGTTCTACGCCCTGGCGACACGCTGGGGCGCCAGCCTGACTCCCGACGCCCTGACCGTGAAATGGTTTCTGGAACTCTGGACCACACCGCGTTTTCTGGCGGCGTTCGGGCGCTCGCTGCTGGTCGCCGTCGGCGCGCTGGCACTGTCGTTGCTGCTGATCGTGCCGGTGGTATTTCTCGCCCACACACGCTATCCGCGCCTGGACAGCGTGATGAATGGGCTGATCCTGCTACCCTTTGCCGTGCCGCCCATCGTGTCATCGGTCGGCCTTCTGCAGCTCTACGCAGGCGGCCCGCTGGCCATCGTCGGTACGCCGTGGATCCTGATACCCACCTACTTCACCATCGTGCTGCCCTTCATGTACCGCGCCTTGGCCAACAGCCTGCGTGCACTGGATGTAGCCTCCCTGATGGAGGCCGCTCAACTGCTGGGGGCAAGTCCGCTCAAGGCGTTCTTCCTGGTCGTACTGCCCAATATTCGCGTCGGTATCCAGATTGCCGTCTTCCTGGCCTTCTCGTTCCTGGCCGGCGAATTCGTGTTCGCCAACATGCTGGTCGGCACCCGATTCGAAACCCTGCAGGTCTATCTGAACAATATCCGCGGCGCCAGCGGCCATTTCACCAGCGCCCTGGTCATCACCCTGTTCGTGTTCACCCTGATCCTGACCTGGCTCGGCAATCGTCAGCCCGCCGAGCAGGAGATGCCCGCGGATGACCCCGATGAGGCGCTGACCACCGCCATTACCGACGGCTTGCCCGGCCCGCTGCCGAGCGCCGACCCCGAGCCGCGCCACACCACTCACCAGTCGTCAGACTCCGCACCCCGAGGGGACCGCTGATGCTTGCCATCGACACCGCCACCACATTCGATAGCCAGAGCGCCGGCGGCCTTCTGACCAGCGCCCTGCGCGAACGTGCCGCCGACCAGCACTACCTAAAGCTCAATGGCCTGGCCAAGAGCTTCGGCAAGACCCAGGTGTTCGCCGAGATAGAGGCCGAGATCGCGCGCGGAGAATTCATCACCCTGCTCGGCCCTTCCGGCTGCGGCAAGTCGACTCTGCTGCGCGCCATCGCCGGTCTCAATGATGTCGATGCCGGCAAGATCATCGTCGATGGTCACGACATCACGCCACTGCCGCCGCAGCGTCGCGGCATCGGCATGGTCTTCCAGCACTATGCCCTGTTCCCCAACATGCGGGTGGCGGACAACGTGGCCTTCGGCCTGCGCATGAAGAAGGTACGCCCGGAAGAACGCGAGCGGCGTGTCAGCGAGGTGCTCAGACTGGTGGAGCTGACCGATCAGGCGCAACGCTTCCCGCACCAGTTGTCCGGCGGCCAGCGTCAGCGTGTGGCGCTGGCACGCGCGCTGGTGGTCGAACCGCAGATCCTGCTGCTGGATGAGCCGCTGTCGGCACTCGATGCGCGTATCCGCCGCCATCTGCGTGATCAGATCCGCGATATCCAGAAGAGCCTCGGCCTGACCACCCTGTTCGTGACCCACGATCAGGAAGAGGCACTGCTGCTGTCGGACCGCATCTTCCTGATGCATCAGGGGCGCATCCTGCAGCAGGGCAATGCCGAATCGCTGTATACCCGCCCGGTGGATGCCACGGCGGCAGGTTTCATGGGGCATTACAATCTGATCGGTCGCGAGCTGGCGCGCCCGCTGCTCGGCTACGAAAGCGACAGCCCGCGCGTGGCAGTGCGTCCGGAAGCGCTGTACCTGCAACCGGACACCAGCCCCCAGGGACAGCAGGATGAATATGCCAACTTCCCGACCCAACCCTTGCCGGACAATGCCGGCCCCGGCTGCCCGGGCGTGATCCGCCGCCACCAGCTGCTCGGCAATATCGTGCGCTACGAGGTGGACTGTCAGGGACTGCGCCTGAATGTCGATGTCCTCAATCGCAGTGCTCGGCAGCTACTGCCGCGCCATCTGCGCGTGATACTGCACGCCGATCTGGATGAGGTTCAGGCGCTGGGCGGTAACGAGACCGCCACCACGACGCAGGTGTCCCATGACTGACATCACAGGGCTTGCCATCTTCGATCTTGACGACACCTTGCTCGAGGGCGATGCCACGGGGCTTTGGACCGACTGGTTGATCGCGAGGGGCTGGATCGTCGATGGCGAGAAATATCTCGCGATCTGGGCACAACAGATGCAAGACTACGTGGCAGGTGAGCTCGACATGGAGACCCACCTGACTCACCTGCTGGCCCCGCTGGCAGGGCGGGCCGTCAGTGAGGTCGATGCCGAGGTGGCACGCTTTCTCGATGCCGAGCTGATGCCACGCCTGTATCGTGAGGGGCTGGAGCGGATCCATTGGCACCGCGCTCAGAATCATCAGGTCGTGATCATCTCGGCCTCGACAGCGCATCTGGTCGCCCCCCTCGCCGAGCGCCTGGCGCTGGACGCGGCCCTGGCCACGGCCCTTGAGACCGAGCAAGGCTGCTACAACGGGCGGGCCTGTGGCATTCGGACCTTCCGCGAGGGCAAGCTCGCGGCACTCAAGGCATGGCAACGGCAACACGCCAGCCACAGCACTGGAGTGCCCAGCTGGGGCTACTCGGATTCACGCAATGATCTGGCCTTGCTGGAATTCGTCGATCACCCCTTCGCCGTCCACCCGGACCCGACCCTTGCCAACCTGGCGCAACAGCGCGCCTGGCAGACACTACGTTGGCAATGAAGGAAACCGGGTTGGTAATGAGAGAGGCTGGCAGCAAGAGACGCTGGGCTGGAATCGAGAGCTCCTGCG
The DNA here is from genome assembly GCF_029991385.1 of Cobetia sp. BMC6. Taxonomy (NCBI): domain Bacteria; kingdom Pseudomonadati; phylum Pseudomonadota; class Gammaproteobacteria; order Oceanospirillales; family Halomonadaceae; genus Cobetia; species Cobetia sp. BMC6. Next base: position 18,173 of record NZ_JAKUMF010000003.1, on the reverse strand, counting down.
CTGGAATTGAGAGACTGGACGGGAATCGAGAGTCCCTGCGCTGGAATTGAGAGAAAGTGCATAATAGGCGACGCTGGGCGTAAAAAAAGGCACTCTATGCCAAAAATGCAAGCATAAAGGAAGCCATGCAATGGCCAAGGTCAGGGTCAGTCGGATCGCACGTGTACCCGATCCCATGCGCGTCAGGCGCTATCTGAAAGCCCCCGAAGTCGGCCCGCGCGTGCTGTTCTTCAGTGGCGGCACCGCACTGACCGGGGTCTCGCGCACCCTGACCCGCTATACCCACCACAGCATCCATCTGGTGACGCCGTTCGACTCCGGTGGCAGCTCAGCCAAACTGCGCGACGCCTTCTCGATGCCCGCCATCGGCGACCTGCGTTCACGCCTGATGGCGCTGGCCGATGACAGTGTCCTGGGCCATCCCGACATCTATCGCCTGTTTACCCACCGCCTGCCGCGTGAAGCGCGCCCGGAGATGCTGCACGCCACGCTGCGCGAGCTGGCAGCCGGACGTCATCCGTTGACCATGGCGGTCGCGGAACCGATGCGCACCCTGATCTGCCATCAGCTGGGCTTTCTCATCGACGCCATGCCGGAAGGCTTCGATCTGCGCGGCGCCAGCATCGGCAACCTGATCATTGCCGGTGGCTATCTGAACCATCACCAGCAGCTGGATCAGATCATCTTCCTGTTCTCCAAGCTGGTACACGTGCGCGGTACGGTGCGCGCCGTGGTCAATGCCGATTTCCATCTGGCGGCAACGCTGGAAGATGGCCGCGAGATCATCGGTCAGCACCGCATCACCGGCAAGGAAGTCGCCCCTCTCGATTCGCCCATCGCGCGCATGCGCCTGGCCGCGACAGAGGGCGACCAGCATGTGCCCGTGGTGCCGGAGCTGCACGCCAACAATCGCCAGTTGATCGAGTCGGCCGAACTGATCTGCTTCCCTCCCGGTAGCTTCTACTCCAGCGTGCTCGCCAATCTGCTGCCCAAGGGCGTCGGGCGCGCAGTGCTGGCCAACCCCTGCCCCAAGGTCTACATCCCCAACTGCTGCCCGGACCCGGAGCAGACCGGCAAACGCATGGATGAGCTGGTCAGCGTGTTGCTCGACACCCTGTGTGCCGACCTGACCGGCCGCATGGAAGACTGCCCCACCGAGAACCTGCTCAACATCGTGCTCCTCGACAGCCAGCGCGGTGACTATCCCGGCGGCCCCTGCATCGAGGCGCTCGAGCGCATGGGCATCACCGTGATCGACACCCGTTTGATCAGCGAGCAGAGCGCACCCTACTACGACAACGAGCTGCTGGTCACCGCGCTGTTGTCGCTGGTGTGACACCAACCGCGAGACGCTCGGCATGAGTTGCTATGCATGAACTGCTCTGCAGACAAGAACGCCCCCGCCTGCCAACAGCAGACGGGGGCGTTCTTTTGCCAGATACGACGTCGAGACTTAGATCACGCCACGAAGGGCGCCGAGGATCACCATCCCCAGCACCAGCTTCCAGGGTGCCAGCGAAAAACGCGTCAGAGCGATGAAGGCGGCCAGCGCGATCACCATGTCCATACGGCTCAGCACGCTGGTGGTCCACAGCGGGTCATAGAGCGCCATGCCCAGCACGCCCACCACGGCTGCATTGGCGCCGGCGAGCGCAGCGCGCGCCCCGGCACGTGCACGCAGACGCCCCCACAAAGGCGCCACACCGATCAGCAGCAGAATCCCCGGCAGGAAGATGCTCAACAGCGCAATGACGGCACCGAGCAGTGCCGAACCGCCGTCCACCTGCGCCATGCCAGCCCCCAGCCAGGCGGCAAAGGTGAACAGCGGCCCCGGCACCGCCTGGGCGGCGCCATAGCCGGTGAGGAAGGTATCGGCCGCGATATGCCCCGTCTCGACGGTAGAGGCCTCCAATAGCGGCAGCACCACATGCCCGCCCCCGAACACCAGCGCCCCGGCACGGTAGAAGATATCGACCAGACTGCCGGAGGCCACCAGCGGCAGGCCGATCAACAACACGAAGAACGCGATCAGGCAGTAGCGCGCCAGGCGCGGCGAGACCGGCAGTGACAGCCCCGCGGCCTGGGCTTGCTGGCGCACGGATGCTGCCTTGTCATCACGACACAGCAGGCTGCCGAGCACTGCGCCCATCGCGATCACCCCGACCTGGGTCCAGGCGCTCTGTGCCAGCGCCAGGCCCAGCATGGCCAACAGCGCCAGACAGGTACGCCGCAAATCCGGGCACAGCTTGCGTGCCATGCCCCAGATCGCCTGGGCGACGACGGCCACCGCTACCAGCTTCAAGCCGTGGATCACCCCGGAGGCCAGCGGCCCTTCGAGGCTGCCGGCCACCAGTGCCAATACCAGCAACGCCAGCGCAGACGGCAAGGTGAAGCCGATCCATGCCAGCAGCCCACCCATCACGCCACCGCCACGCACCATGCCCAGCGCGAACCCGACCTGACTGCTGGCCGGCCCCGGCAGAAACTGACAGAGCGCGACCAGCTCAGCGTAGGCCTTGTCACTCAACCAGCCTCGCCTGCGTACCAGCTCATCGTGGAAGTATCCGAGGTGGGCAATCGGGCCGCCGAAGCTGGTCAGTCCCAGCGTGAAGAAGGTGCGCAGCACTTCACTGCGCCGCGTCTTGTCGCTCGCAAGCGGGGCATCAGGCGTCGCAGGGTCGCGCTCACGCCTTGCAGTTTCATCCGGATGTGACATGACGTTTCTCTTGGAACGGAAAGAAAAGGCTAACGACCGGAAATCCAGCCAGGAGCTTATATCAGGGACTTATGTGAGAGATATACAAAGATTCTTCACTTGCTGACGCTACGGTGACATCAGGTGAATGCGCAATGTCCTGATTCTCGCCCCTTGCATCACCCACCAGACTATCGCCGCCAGATGACAGGAAGCCCTTCCCATCAATGGGGAGGGCTTCCTGTAGGAGTGCTTTCTGCATACTGGCTCAGGCGTCAGCAACACGCCTTATGGCACCGGGTCATCAAGCGCAAGGCGCCTTTAGTCATGGCGCATCAGGTAGCCGACGTCTTCTGAGTGGAGGCATGCTGCGTGTCAGGGGGCAGTGCGATGGCCATCACGGCGCTCGCCGCCACCAGCGCCGCCGACCACCACAGGCAGGCTTCCAGCCCATAGGCCTGATAGAGCCAGCCGGACAGCAAGGTGCCCAGCAGGCGCCCCATGGCGTTGGCCATGTAATAGAAGCCGACATCCATCGACACGCCTTCACTGCGCGCGAAGCGCACGATCAGGTAGCTGTGCCAACTGGAATTGACCGCAAAGATGACGCCGAACACCAGCAGGCCGATGATCAGCCACTCGAGAGGTGCCAGCCCCAGCAGGATGGCCGCAGTCCTGTCGACTCCCTGCTGCACATCCAGCGACATGCTCGCCATCAGCGCGGGCAACAAGGCCAGCACACCAGCCAGCAGCACGGTCATCCAGCGCACGCCTGCATCACCGTGCAAGCGACGCGCGATCGGCCCGGTGATGCGCGGGGCCTGGGTCTGCACCCCGCCGTAACCGATCACCCACGCGGCCATCAGGATACCGACTGTCCAGAAGTTCCAGCCATGTACCTCGGCCAGATAGACCGGCAAGGCGACCACGAACCAGACATCGCGTGCAGCGAACAGACACATGCGCGCCGCCGACAGCACATTGACCGCTCGCGAGGTCGAGAACATCTCACGAAACGCCGGCTTGCGGCTGGCCTTGCTCTGCCCCAGTGATGCCGAGAGCTTGCGCAGGGACAGCACCAGCACCACAGCCAGCATCAGCCACATGGCCAACACCGTGCCCTGGAAGCCGATGAGGCTGAGCGCCGCGCCACCGAGGAAGAAGCCCAGACCCTTGAGAGCATTCTTGGAACCGGTCAGCAGCGCGACCCAGCGATACAGCGAGCTCTGCGACTGCGCCGCCTGCTGCCCCTTCGGCACCAGCACCTTGATGGCGCTCTTGGCGCTCATCTTGTTGAGATCCTTGGCGATGCCCGACAGCGCCTGGGCGATCATCACCCAGATCACCGTCAGCATGGGCTCCGGCACCAACAGCATGCCGAGCGCCACCAGCTGCATCGCAAGCCCGGCATTCATGGTGCGATTGAGGCCAAGCCTTGCCCCCAGCCAACCGCCGACCAGGTTGGTGACGACACCGAAGGCTTCGTAGAACAGGAACAGCAGCGCGATATCCAGCGCCGAATAGCCCAGCGAATGGAAATGCAGCACCACCAGCATGCGCAGTGCGCCATCCGTCAGCGTGAAGGCCCAGTAATTCCCCGTCACCAGCAGGTACTGGCGCACCTCATGGGGCAGCTCTCGCAGGCGGGCAAGCATGTCAGCGCTCCCGTGTACTGGCGTCGGCCAGATCACCCAGACCCACTTTCAGCGCCAGCTCTGCGGTGCGATTGGCATAGCCCCACTCGTTGTCATACCAGGCGTACAGCTTGAGCTGGGTACCCGCGACCACCATGGTCGAGGGCGCATCGATGATGCTGGAGCGGGAATCGGTACGGAAATCGATCGACACCAGCGGACGTGTCTCGTAGCCCAGCACGCCGGCCAGTTCGCCTTCTGCCGCGCACTGCAGCGCCTGATTGACCTCATCCACCGTCACTTCGCGGTTGAGCTCGAACACCATGTCGGTCAGCGAGGCATTGGCCAGCGGCACGCGAATGGCGTGGCCGTTCAAGCGGCCTTCCAGTTCCGGGAAGATGGCACTGATCGCCTTGGCGGAACCGGTGGTCGTCGGAATCAGGCTCATGCCGCAGGCCCGCGCGCGGCGCAGGTCCTTGTGCGGCGCATCCAGAATCGTCTGGGTATTGGTGATGTCGTGCACGGTGGTCATGGAGCCATGACGAATGCCGAACTGCGCCTGAATCACCTTGATCACCGGTGCCAGGCAGTTGGTGGTGCAGCTGGCCGCCGTCACGATGCGATGCTGTTCGGCGTTGTAGAGGTGGTCGTTGACGCCCATGACGATGTTGAGCACGCCCTCTTCCTTTACCGGCGCGGAGACCACGACCCGCGTGACGCCCTGCTCGAGATAGGCGTTCAGCACCTCGGTGCTCTTCTTCTTGCCGGAGGCCTCGATCACCACATCGCAGCCTGACCAGTCGGTGTCACCGATCTCACGCTGGCTTGAGAATGCCGTGCGCTGACCATCGAGGGTGATGGAGTCCGCGTCACTGGTGATACCGGCACCCGACGACCACTGGCCATGCACGGAATCGAATTCCAGCAGATGAGCGAAGGTCGCGGCATCGCCACCCGGGTCATTGATACGCACCACGTCCAGCGCGATATCCTCGCGCAGCTTCCACAGCGCGCGCAGCGCGAGACGACCGATGCGTCCGAAACCGTTGATGCCGACGCGCAGGGCCGGCATGCCCTCCGGCACGGTGATGGACGAGGAATAGGACGGAGCGCTATGAGCAGGACACATGGGCATTTCCTTGAGAGTGTTCGAAAGGATTCGGCTAACGTTCTTCGCCCTGTGCGCTCAGCAGCAGCGCACAGGGCGGTTGGGCATCGTCTCCAGCCACGCCACCCAGCGCGACACCTCGCGGGCGTTGGCCTGACAGAGAGTCGCGAGAATCTGATGGCACCAGGCCGGTAGATCAGGTGCCAGGCGGTAGTGCACCCACTGGCCACGCCGCTGACTGGTCAGCAGGCCAGCATCTCTCAGCTGGGCGAGATGCCGCGAGACCTTGGGTTGGGAGATGGGCATGGCGCGCTGTTCCAACAGCCAGATGAGCTCGCAGACACACAACTCTTCCATCTGAGCCAACAGCTGCACGACGGTCAGGCGAGTATCCTCGGCAAGGCACTTGAAGACCTGCAAAGGTGTCAGGCAGGCCGCCATGCCGCCCACCCCATCAATAGCGTCATGGGTTGACGGTTTCATGGCGATGTCCTCGCGTATGCCTGAGCCATCTTGATCCCCTCCCGATTCCCTCTCACCGGCACCTGACGCATGGCAAGGCAGGTTGCCTGCCAGCCGGCTGAAGCGCGGTGATATATGAAATATCATATATATGTTTTTCCATATATCAAGTGACACATGCATGAAAGTTGGATGACAGCCGGTGCGTGAATCAATGGCAGCGATGGACAGCGAGTGAAGGGTAAATGGAGGGCGAATGAAGCACGTTCAGAGTGTCGCTTGGCTCGGTGTAGCAGCGGATAGGTGGCCACACCCTCGCCACTGTTGCGCAAACGGCACGCATATGTTGCCTGGCCTCAAAAGCGAATGCGCTTGCGAACAAAAGTCGAGCAGCGTTAGTGTGTGCCCATCAAGCACACCAAGTGCCCTTTTGAATCACGCATCCCTCGTGATGCACAGGAGAGACAAATGGCGGATTTCGCACAAGTCGTCGATAGCAACTACACCCAGGAAGTCATCGAGAGCGAGCAGCCGGTACTGGTCAAGTTCTGGGCACCGTGGTGCGGCCCGTGCAAGATGCTCGACCCGATCGTCGAATCCATCGCCGAAGAACAGGGTGATGCTCTCAAGGTCGTTGCCATCAATGTCGATGATGCACCGGACCTCGCCGCCCAGAATGGCGTCCGCGGACTGCCAACCATCGCGCTGTTCAAGTCCGGCGAGAAGCTCGAAGCCCTGACCGGTGTCCAGCCGAAGGAAAACTTCGATGCCATGATCTCGCGTCACGCCTGATCGAATCGGCCGCTGGCCGCAAGGCACAGACGCTGCAATGAAAAAAACGCCCTCCATGAGGGCGTTTTTTTGGTCTGCACGGTGCTTTAGGTTACTCTATACCCATGATTTTTCAGGAAATTATCGTCATCGAGAAATCCCTGACTTCAAGATATCGCTCATCGCGACAGTAACACCAGCATTATCACGACAAGGAAACATTGATGCCCGACCCCGTCCGTTCGCCCCGACATCTGGGCATGATCGCCCTGCTTACTGGCCTGCTGACGGGCTGTGCCAACGGCCATACGACGCTGCCGGCCACCACCTCAGCGCTCAAGGCCGGGCCTGCCTACGGTGAGATGCGCTCTGTCGCCGTCATGCAGATTCGCCCCGGCAATGTGGCAGTGACGCCCAATGGACAGGTCTTCGCCACCATCCACCCGATGGATGGGGACCACGATGTGCAGCTGGTCGAGATCACCGGCCAGAACAGCTACCGCGCCTGGCCCTCCCCCGCCTTGCAGACGCATGCTGGCCGCTACAGCGACGCCAACATCGATTCCCCGCTGGGCATCTACCAGGATGGCCAAGGCGGGCTTTGGATCACCGACATGGGGCTGCATCTGGGCAAGACCCGCCTGTGGGGCTTCGATATTGCCTCGGGCAAGCTGATCACCAAGCTGACTTTGCCGGCGAATATCGCCCCCGAGGGTAGCTTCGTGCAGGACCTGGCGGTGGACCGCAGCCGTGGCGTGGCCTATCTGGCAGACATCGCCAATCCGGGCTTGATCACCGTTGACCTGGAGAGCGGCGAGGCCACCCGCTTCGGCGAGCATCCGGCGCTTGAGGCAGAACCCGGTGCCAAGCTCAAGATCAATGGCAAGGACATCCAGTTCAATGGCAAGCCTGCCAAGGTCGGCGTCGACCCGATCACGCTGTCCGGTGATGGCGAGACAATCTTCTTCGGCGCCATGACCGGCCACAGCTGGTATAGCGTACCGGCCAGACTGCTGCGCGAAGGCGCCGATCACGCCACCATCGCCGCTGCCATCACGCGCGTCGGCGACAAGCCCGTTTCCGATGGCGCGGATACCGCCGGGGGCATCCACTACTTCACCAACCTCAATCAGCATGGGCTGGATGTACTGGGCGCCGATGGCAAACTGACGCCGCTGGTGCGCGATGAGCGTCTCGACTGGCCGGATGGCGTGCGCATGGCAGCCGACGGCTGGCTCTATGTCACCGTCAACCAGCTCGACAGCACGCCGCCCTTCAATGACGGCAAGGACAGCGGCCAGGCGCCATACCGTATCTTCAAGGTCTGGCCGGTCGATAATTGAGACGGCTATAAAGAGGTCCATCGAGTCGACCCTCTGAACGACAACGCCCGCATTCCTTGGTCAGGAATGCGGGCGTTGTCGTTTCTCATCCTGTTGAAACCCTGCTGGACACTTGCAGGAGGACTGAACAATACTGACGACAAACAAACGTTTGAATTTGCACTGACCAGCAGCGTGTCAAGACAGCCTAATGACAAGCCCAGCCCAAAATAAAAAAGAGACCAGATCGCCATGACCGAACGCTTGCCGGATACCTGCCCCGCTACTGCCAGTGCGCTTTCAACAGCGCCACAGAATCACGACACGGCACAACACCCCGCCCGCTCAAATGGTGAACACGAGTACGAGATTGCGGCGGCAGACGGCTATCGCCTCGCGGCGAGCGTGCATGAGCCTGACCTGCATCGCGCCAGCGTAAAGGGCGTCGTCCTTCTCCACCCCGCCACTGGCGTGCCGCAGTCCATCTATCGCGCCTTCGCGCAGGCGCTGGCCAGCCGCGGCTTCCAAGTGGTGCGCTACGACTATCGCGGCATCGGCCGCTCGGCGCCTCCCACACTGCGTGGCTTCGCCGCCAGCATGTCCACCTGGATCGATCAGGATGTCGAGGGCGTGACCCGCTGGGCCGCACAGCGCTGGCCAGAGTTGCCGCTTCTGGCAGTGGGCCACAGCATCGGTGGTCACGCCGTGGGCCTGAGTGACTCGAGCCGCCTGCTGAGTGCCGCGGCGCTGGTGGCCTCCCACGCAGGCTGCCTGCATTTCATCAAGCCGCTTGGCGAGCGCCTTCGGGTCACGGCCCTGCTCAAGGTGATCGGTCCACTGACATCGCGCACCCTGGGCTATGTGCCGGGGCGGCGACTCGGCATCGGCGAGAACCTGCCCCGCGGCGTCGCCCTTGAGTGGAGTCGCTGGACCAGCCTGCCACGCTACTTCTTCGATGATCCTTCCATGCAGGCCGAGCGCCGTTTCGCCAGAGTCACCCAGCCGTTGCTGGTATTGGGCTTTGACGATGACCCTTGGGCGACGGCCCCCGGCATTGATCTGCTGACCGGCTATTTCACGCAAGCCACATTGGAGCGCCATCAGATCGACCCACGCCAACACGCTACGGGGCCCATCGGGCATATGGGGTTCTTTCGCCGCCAGCATCGAGACAGCCACTGGCCGCTGATGATCGACTGGCTGGAACGCCAGGCAGCAGCCGCTCGGAAGGAATGAAGCCGCCAATGCGAGTTCCATGGCCGCAATACGCAAGACGGCAGCCCGAGGGCTGCCGCTGTCATGCTGTCGTCGTCATTCTGCCGTTGTCGTACTGTCGCTGTCTGTCTGCAAGACACCACATCAATCGGGCTGTCGGAATATCACGAACTCGTGCTCACATTGCGGGCATTGCCCCGAGTAGACCGCCCCGGACTTGCTCAGGCGTACGCTGTGATGCTCGCAGGCCGGACAGCCCTGCTTGAGTGATGTATTGGCGTTGCAGACCCGACATTTGACGTAATAGCCGTAGGGGCCGTAACGCCCCAGCAGTGCATCTTTTTCCTGACATTTCTGGCACTGGACTCGCACTTCCGGTGGCGCTTGCGTGGTGGCGGAAGCCTTCAGGCGTGCGGTGATTCTGTCGAGATGCTCGCTCAACTGTGGCGAGGCCAGACACGCTTCAGGCATTGGCGACCCGACAGGTGCCTCGGCTGACGGCGCTGATGTTTCGGCTCCGGATTCGGCTTTGGGCAGAGCGACGCTCTCGGCGCTTGCCTTCACCTCATTGACTGCCGCAGCAGCGGGGATGGCAACTGCCACTGCATTCGAATCGCCTCCCTGCCTCTTTTTACAGCGTTCCTGGCGGCCGCGCTCCTGTTCGCCACGCCCATTGCTGCCAAGAAAATTGTCGCCAATGCCATTGCCGCCATGAGTACTGTAGCCCGCGCCGTTGTTACCGAGATCTTTGTTAGCGAGGTCTTTGTTGGCGAGGGCTTTGCTGTCAGATTCGCGGATACTACCCTCATTGACCGCCCATCGACTCGCGGTACTGTCAGCGGCGTCTGGTGTCTTCGCTGCCGGCTGCGGGCGACGGCTCACCTCGCGACGAACGCTCTCGACGGCATGCGCGCGACGCGAACGAGCGTCCTGCTTGAGCAGGAACTCGCTGACACGTTCAAGCTCATCCTTGGTGAACTCCGGACGCGTATCGAACAGCAAGGCACGCTTGACCATCGAGCGCGCCCCGATCAGACCACTGACCTGCTCGTGGAGAAACTCCGGCTTCACCACCTGAGCCGAGACCCCCTTGGCCATATCGTCACGGTGCACGATGGCATTGCTTGAGACGGCGCACAGCACTTTCCATTGTCGACCGGCAAAGCCGCCTTGCAGCCCCAGGGTCTTGTTCATCAAACGAGCGCGATGCTCGATCAACAGGCGCTTGAGAATATCCTGCTGCAATTCCGCCTGACGCAGTGGTGACTTGAGCCCAGACCAATTGCCCCGATAGCTGCGCTGCCATTCACCTGCCGCATTGACCCTGACTTCACCAGTGATGCTTTTCGACTCGATGATGATGAAGCCGAAGGGATGCATGACCAGATGATCGATCTGGGCATTCTCTTCACCATGTTTCAGTCGCAGATCATTGAAGATCACGACCTCGGGGTCGTCCCCGAAGGCACGCCGTAGATGGAAGGCCACATCCTCTTCCTGGCGGTGACCATATCTGGCGCGCTCATCGTCGCCACTGTAGGCCTCTTTTTCCTTGGCTATCATCTGCTCGTCCCTGAAGCGCTGATTACATCCTTCTCAGCCCAATATATCGCTATTGCCCGTAAAATACGCCATGCAACATGCGTCAATAAACAGATTTCATCAAGAGATTATAAACTTTATTTAAATCAGCCCGACTTCACTGCCATGCTTCAGGTGCGGGATAATCGTTAAAACTCTGTGCCAGGACAAATCAGCGCCCCTTTATCCGCTGTTGTCAGGGCAAGTCTGGGGCGCCAGACATCAGCCACTCACAGCGTCAGGCGGGTGGCGAGAAACTCGACGAAGGCGCTGATGCGTGGCGACAGCGTGCTGTTGCGGTAATAGACCGCCTGGATCTGCTCGCGGGGATTGGGACTCTGGACCTGCCCGGGCAACACTTCCACCAGAGCGCCGGTCTTGAGATCATTGCCCAGCATGAAGCGCGAGATCAGGGCGATACCATGTCCCGCCAGGCACAGCTGACGCATGACTTCGCCACTGGTGGTCGGCAGATGAGGGGTCGTGTCGAAGCCCTGTGCGGCACCCTTGAGCGGCCAGCGATTGAGACGACTGGGGGGCAGGAACCCCAGCAGCTGATGGGCCTGCAGCGCCGCGACACTGGACGGCACGCCATGCTCGGCCAGATAGGCAGGGCTTGCGACCAGATGCAGCGTGGAGCGGCCCAGTACCTTGGCGTGCAGCGTGGAGTCATCCAGCTCGCCGATGCGGATGGCCACATCGGTACGCTGTTCCAGCAGATTGATGATGTCATCGGCCGCTGACAGCTCCAGCGCGATGCCGGGATAGCAACGGGAGAACTCCGCGACCAGCGGCACCAGTTGATGCAGCACGAAGGGGCTCGCGGCATCGACGCGCAGCCGCCCGCTGGGCTGATCGCGCTGCTGCAACAGAGCCTCTTCGGCACTGCCGAGCAGCAACAAGCCCTCGCGCACGCGCTCGACGAAGCCGCGCCCCTCATCGGTCAGTGCCACGCTGCGTGTGGTGCGATTCAGCAGCGGCGTTTCCAGCTCACCCTCCAGGCGCTGGATGGCCCGCGATACCTTGGCCACCGGAATGTTCAACCGATTGGCGGCGGCGCTGAAGCCCCCGCTATCCACCACGGCCAGTAGCAACTCGAGGTCATCCGAACGGCTGCGCATGCTGTGATCTCCTTGAAAGTGCAAGATGCATGGTCCCATGCATCTTTGCAGAAATCACAATAATCATCCGCATCAGGATCGCTTTTGCAATATTGCTTGCCGATAAAATCACCCAGCAAAAGGATCGCCTAGAACCCGCCACGCCGACGCTCTCCGGGGCGCAACATCCTGACGCGTGCCTTGGGCGTGCGCCGCGGCAATGAAGGTGGCGCAGGAGGCGTCTCCAACTGATCAGAAGGGGGAACATCGCTGGTGCCGATCGAGCCGCCCAGCGTCGTCGCGAATTCCGAGCACCGAGAAGGCTTGTCCTCGATTGGTGCGTGCGAATTCCCACCTTTCTCAGCCGCCGTACCATCGACCCTATCCTCAGATGCCGAGCCATTGCCCTCTCCTCCCGATAAGGATGGGCCATGCCCATGACCTGCGGGCTGCGAAGCCAGTGGAGGAGGCGAAATGATCACCCAGGCAAAGGTCGGCAAGGTCAAATGCCAATAGATCGCCGGCAGGCGAATCGCCAGTATCAGCACGATGGCAGCGCCGGTGGCCCACGCCAGGCCAACGCCAGCCTCGAGAAGCGCGATATAGAGAATGCCACCCGCCAGCGACGCGGAGGCATAGATTTCCTGACGCAGCACCATCGGTACACGACGTGCGAGCACATCGCGGATCATGCCACCCGCCACGCCGCTCATGGTGCCCATCAGGACGGCCACGATGCCATCCACGCCCAGCATGCGCGCCTTGTGTGCGCCCAACACCGTAAACAGCGCCAACCCGAAGGCATCGGTGACCGGTAGGAAAACCCGCGTCAGGCGATGGATATAATGAAAGCCGAGCGTCGCCACCAGCACCGTCAACAGGATGACCCACAGATAGATCGGCTGCTCGACCCAGAACACCGGGCCGATCCCCAGCACGAGATCACGCAGCGTACCACCGCCGATACCGGTCACGGCACCCAGTACCAGCATGCCGATCGGGTCCATGCGTGAACGGCACGCCACGACGACACCGGTCAGGGCAAAGATCATCACACCGGCCAGGTCGAGCCAGGTTATCCAGTTCATTCTCGTGAAGCCTCCTGCAGTGCGCTGGCGTGCGCATGAAACAATGGCGTATATGCTTGTCGCGAACCGTGATGGCCTCTTCTGCCAAGTCGTCTGCTGCGATGGCGTTTCGGCGCAGCGGCGCGATCATACTCCCTTTGGCGGCTTTTTTTGCGCCCTCATGTCATCCGCGCCACCTTCAGGGAGCGCAGGATGGTGGGCCGCTTCAGGGCGAGACCTGACCACGGCGGGCGGTCGCGCTGGGCGGCTCCCCGAATCGCTGACGATAGGCACGCGAGAAGTGCGCCAGATGCGCGAACCCGACGCCGAGGGCCGCCTGGGAAACGCTGCGACTGCTGTCGGCCAATACACACCGCGCATGATCCAGGCGCATGCCGAGATAGCGCTGCTTGGGCGTTTCCTCAAAATGCGCCATGAACAGACGCGTCAACTGGCGCTGGGATTGGCCGACCAGACGGCAGATGTCGGGGATCGAGAGCACCTGGGCAAGATTGGCCTCCATCACGGCCAGCGCCTTGACCACACTACGTGGCAGCGAATCGTCTCGAGTGCTGACCGCAGCAGGCGTGGCCAGATGTCCGCGCTGATGCACCAGCTGCCACCCGACGGCGTCCGCCAGCGACGGCCCGTACAGAAACTCGATCCACGCCAGCATCATGTCGATACTGGCCGCGCCGCCAGACCCCGTCAGCCGCTCGCCCTGCCATTCATAGTCGGCCTGACTGATCTCGAGTTGAGGAAATTCCTCGCGAAAGGCCGGCACGCTCTCCCAATGCAGGGCGACCCGATGACCGGCGAGCACCCCGGCGCGCGCCAGAATGAAGGGAGCGGTGTCCAAGCCTCCCAACCAGGCGCCGTGGGCTGCCAGATGACGAATCACGCCACGCGCCTGGCTGCCGACGCTGACTTCCGGCCCGTAGGATGACACCACCATCAAGCGCGTCTGCGCCCCACCCTGGCCACCCGACGACGGCTCATCGACCAGAGACGACAAGGCACCATCGACGTCGATGCGTACGCCATTGCTGGCCACGACAGCCTCGCCATCACTGGACAGCAGGCGCCAGGCGAACAGCGGCCGTCCGAAGCGATTGGCGACCCGTAGCGGTTCCAGCAGACAAAACAACGTCAACATCGAGAAGCGCGGCACCAACCAGACATTCAGCGTGTGCTCGGCGGCCCCCGGCGCCAGCAGCGGCGGTGAATCCGGGCGCGGATACGGCGCAGAGAGAGACTCCGACGCCGACGCTCGAGGAAGCATGAGGAATGGCGCGGGCTGTTCTGAAAGCCCGGAGGATTCAGAGGGGGCGGACTGCGGTTCAGACATGAGGCAAATTTCATCAACCTGTGGCCATTTTCCTCAACCTTACCCGTGTCATGCATTCGAGGTAAGTGGCACAGGGTTGAGACAGGTCACACCGGATGAAACATGATGCTGTACCCCGCTCACAGGCAGGGTGCAGCAACAGGCGTTCGATCATTCCCCGTCACTATCGCGAAATGCAGTTGCGATGCTCAGCCGTGCTTCTCTGCTGCGGCCTCAATCGTGATCCCAGGTGTTGATCATCGCGCCGAGTGATTCGAGGTCTCGAGGCCACCTGAACGTGGCAATACCTGTTCAGTTTCGAAGTCATCTGGATTGGGAGGCGCTACCTCCTGCATCTGTCGCGCGGATTGCAACAGGATGACGCCCACCAGAATGATCGCCATTGCCAGCAGGTCGAGTCCGCGGATGGGCTCTCCTATCAGCAGCACACCGATGATGACGGCGACCACCGGAGGCAGGTAGGTTACACCAGAGGCCTTGATGGCGCCAAGTTCGCCGACGATGAAGTAATAAAGCACATAGGCCACGCCGGTTCCCAACACCCCGAGGCCGATTACCAGCCCGGTCAAGGCAACGCCGTCGTTGCTCAGCGCCAGGATACCCTCAAGATCAATGACAGCGAGCAGCAGCAGAGTGGCTATCCCAGTCTGATAAGTAGCCAGGGCCAGCGAAGGGATCGCCAACGGCATCACGAAGCGCTTGGCATAGACGAATGACAAGCCGACACACAACGCGCCGCCAAGCATGGCAGCCACGCCCGCCAACGAGACATCCGCCTGCAGCCCCTGCCATGGGCGGGCAATCAACGCGATACCGATGATGCCGAGCAAGGTGGCGGTGATCGAACGTGCATTGATCGGCTCGTTGCGCAGGAACAGGGCCGCCGCCACGAAGGTGAAGAGCGGAATGGCGCCGCTGAGCATGCCCGCGACACTCGACAGCAATACCGAACTGCCATAGGCGAATGCCAGGTAGTACAGCGCCGTCGCCAACAGCGCCATGACAACGAAGTGATGTAGATGGCGCCAGTGCGCCCGGTGCAGGACGCCTTGGCAGGCAGCATAAAGGGCCAAGGGGATGAAGCCTGCCACGACACGCAGCAGTGTCACCTGACCCGGGGTGATCCACTCCGCTGCCCATTTCATGAACAGGAAGTTGCTGCCCCAGATGATACCGAGCGCCAGAAAGGCAAGATGTGCCGAGAATCGTGAGCGAGGCATGGGGGACTCCTTGTGGCGAGGATACTTGGGGAGCCAACCACATGGCACCCCTGGCGATAGCGCCATGTGGGGGGCGATAGCGTCATGTGAGGCCGGCGGCACCATGTTTGGCCGGCGGCACCATGTTTGGCCGATAGCGCCATGTTCGGCTGTGCTCCGCGTCGCGACAAGCGTGCATTATTTGCATTACCGTGTAGAAAATCTTCACTCTCATCTCATTAGGCGACACTCGTGGTGCGCCGGCTTCACGCTCGGATAGCGTGCTGGTGCCGAAGGGGTATCGTCGCCCTCGGCCGGCCAAGCGCCCATGGCGCTTAACATGAGCCTGAACATGAGCACGCCCCTGAACATGAGCAAGAACCTGAACACGAAACTGCGCCTGGGCGCGCTGCCGGCCTTTGATGCAGCAGCGCGCCATCTCAACTTTCGCCGCGCGGCGCAAGAGCTGTCGCTCACCCAGAGCGCCGTGGCGCAGCGTGTACGCGAGCTGGAAACACAGCTCGGGATAAAGCTTTTCCATCGTCTCCCGCGTGGTCTGGCATTGACTCACGCGGGCCAGCGCTTCCATGAGCAGATCGCCCTGGCGCTGGGCAATATCGATAAGGCCGTGCGCGATGTCATCCATGACCCCGCTGACACCACCCTGTCATTGAGCGTCCCCCCCTCCTTTGCCGCCAAGTGGCTGATGCCCCGTCTGGCAAGCTTTCGCCACGCACATCCCGAATGGCAACTGCGGGTACATGCAAGCGAGGGCCTTTCGAATCTGCATCAGGACGGGGTCGATCTCGCCATCCGCCAGGGCTATGGCCAGCATGACGCCGGACTCAAGGCAATATGGTTGACGGGGCTTGAGCGTATCGCCGTTTGCAGTCCCGGCTATCGGGAACAGCTGGGCGAGCGACTGGATAGGCTCGATATGCGCGGGTGCGTATTGATCGAGGACAGCCATCAGGGGTGGCATACCTTTGCGGCGCACTTCTCGGGCCTGGAGAAGGCCGATCGCCTCTGGGTCAATCACACCAGTCTCGCGATCGATGCCGCTCTGGCGGATCAGGGTATCGCGCTGACACCGCGCCTGATGGCGGCGGAAGGCATCGCGAAGGGGCAACTGGTCACCCTGTGTGGCCTGCCGGATCAGGGCCAGGGATTCCATCTGGTCTACCCCGGCGCACGGGCGCATCAGGCAGAGCAGATCATGCTGCCGTGGCTTCGCCAGCAGCTGGGGCTGTCACACAAGACGTGAGCGAACACCCCCTTGGGCGCTCGACCCAGACTCCACAACGACACAACGACACAACGACATCACCACATCACCACGACGCTAGCCGGCGAAGGCTCGGCCCAGCGCTTGCTGATTCTGCTGAGCAAACAGCTCGCAGCGATCTCGCCCCGAGGCCTTGGCACGATAAAGCGCCTCATCCGCCTGCTTCAGGATGGTCTCGAAGCTGCAGTTCTGGCCGGTGCCTGTGGCAGAAACCCCGATACTGACGGTGGCAATATCGTGGCGTGAATTCCCCGCGTGCGAAAGCGCCAGGTCGCGAACATGGCGGCAAATCTCTTCTGCGCGAGCCAGTGCCTGCTGCGATGTACAAAATGGAAGTAGCACCACGAACTCCTCACCCCCGAAACGCGCCACGATATCGACATCAGGGTGCACACTTTCAGAGATGGCCGTCGCGATACGCTTGAGGCACTGGTCCCCTTTCACGTGGCCGTAGTGGTCGTTGTAGGCCTTGAAATGGTCGACATCGATCATGGCCACAGCGCACTGGAGTCGACTGCCGGCCTGCTTGCCGGGCAGGGAGTTCACGAGACTGTCGAAGTGACGCCGGTTATAGACTTCGGTCAAGGGGTCGATCGATGCCAGACGCCGAAACTCTTCACTCTTTTCAGTGAACTCCTCGACCCTGAGCTGCTCGCGTAGCAGCAACAGGTAGGCAAGACGCTCGGCCTTTTCGCTGCGTAGATTGGCAATGATCGAAAACAGAGTAATGGAAAAGAACACCATGAAGGCCATCAAGCCCGCCGAATCGGAAGGCGTGGGATGCGTGGTAACCAGATACAGCATCACGCTGAAATGAAAGATCGAGGAGCACAGGGCATACCAGAAGCGCAGCTGAAACAGGACATTGCCCACCAGCACGATAAGACCGAGTGCGAACAGGTCGAGGAAGGAATGCGCAGAGGCTGACACCTGAAGCAACAAGGCAGTCAAAATCATCGCGAGGCAGATGAGCCCAGTCATCAACATCTCACGCATAATCGGTGAAACGCCACGCTTGAGCACGTATAGGCCGAACAAGGTGATGGGTGTCATGACCCCGACGCGAATGACGATGGCTTGTAGTGGCACAGTGAATCTGGCCACCTGACTTTGAGTGTATGATGGCTCACAGAGACAATCAGGTGCAGATGATGACGAAGAAGAGAACTTTTAGCCCGGAATTTCGCTTGGAAGCGGCCCAGCTCGTGGTCGACCAGGGCTACACGCTGAAGGCGGCGTGTGAGGCCATGGGGGTTGGAAAATCCACCATGGAGTATTGGGTTCGCAGGCTTCGCGCTGAGCGGGCAGGCAAGGCGCCGCTGAAAGGTGAGGCTCTGACGCCGGAACAGCGTGAGATCCAGGAACTGAAGCGCAAGCTGCGGCGAG